>JAUVDP010000004.1 GCA_030595255.1 Mycoplasmatota bacterium
AGCCAAAAGTTTGCTTCACACTTCCTCCAGTTCACACCTCACGATGGATACTTTGTGCTTCGCTAGTGGTTAGTTGATGAGTACCCCCACAGTGGATTCGCACCACCTAGGTATATATCATGCCCGGCACACATAGAAAAAACTCCAAATACTGGAGTTTTATATTTGTTTACTATCCTCTTATTATTGTTCCAGCTTTTAAATTAAATGCTTCTTTAGCATTATTAAGAGATGCAATAATAGATATTTTTTTATTCTTAGCAAATGCCATTGTAGCATTTATTTTAGGTAACATAGATCCTTCTGCAAAGTGCTTTTCTTCAATTAATTGTTCTAGTCTTTCAATTGATATTTCGCCTAAAGCTTCAGCATTTGATTTACCAAAATTAATAAATACATTATCAACTGCTGTAAGAATTACTAAGATATCCGCATCAATTAATTCAGCTAATTTTGCTGATGCATTATCTTTATCAATTACTGCTGCAACACCCTCTAAAGTATGTCCTTTAACTACAACAGGAATACCTCCACCACCAACAGTGATAACTATATGATGTGCGTCCAATAATGATTTAATAACTGCTTTTTCTTTAACATCAATTGGTAATGGACTAGGTACAACTCTTCTATAACCTCTACCAGAGTCTTCAACCATATCGTAACCCATTTTATCAGCTAATTGATCGGCTTCTTCTTTTGTATAAAAACTTCCAATAGGCTTAGTTGGCCTAGTAAATGCTGGATCATTTTCATCTACTATTACTTGAGTAACAATTGATGCAATTGTTTTATCAATATTTTGTTTTGATAATTCATTTCCTATTGCATTTTGAAGATGATAACCAATGTACCCTTGGCTCATTGCTCCACATTCAGGAAATGGCATATCTGGAGTAGAACTTGATTCTGAAAATGAAAGATTAATCATTCCCACTTGAGGTCCGTTTCCATGTGCAATTACAACTTCATGTCCTTCTTTAATTAATTCTACTATAGGTGTAGCTACTTGTTTTAATAATTCTTTCTGTTCTTGTGGATTTTTTCCTAAGGCATTCCCACCTAAACTTACTACTATTCTACTCATAATTTTCTCCCATCGTTGCAAGCATTACTGCTTTTATAGTATGCATTCTATTTTCTGCTTCTTGAAAAACAAAACTTTTATTTGATTCTATTACTTCATCTGTAACTTCCATTTCACCATTCTTAACTTTTGGATATTTTTCTCCATATTCAGCTGAAATTTGTCTTCCAACTTCTGTCTCTTTATCATGGAATGCAGGTAAACAATGTAGGAAAGCAACAGATGTTTTAGCATTATTAATCATTTCCATATCAACTTGATAAGGGCTTAATAAAGCTAATCTTTCATCCCAAACCTCTTTAGGTTCACCCATAGATACCCATACATCAGTATAAATTACATCTGCATCTTTAGTACCTATCATTTTATCTTCAGTAAAATTAATTGTTGCCCCAGTTTCTTTGGCGATTTCTAAGCATGTATCAATTAATTCTTGATCTGGCCAAAGCTCTTTAGGTGCAACACCTGTAAAGTGTAGTCCCATTTTTGCTGAACCTATCATCAAACTGTTACCCATATTATTTCTTGAATCCCCAACATAAGTAAATTTAATTCCTTTAAGGTATCCATATAACTCTTTTATTGTTAAAAAATCCGCAAGAATTTGGGTAGGATGGTAAACATCAGTTAATCCATTCCATACAGGAACACCCGAATTCTTAGCTAAGGCTTCTACATCAGCTTGTTTATATCCTCTAAATTCAATTCCATCATACATTCTACCAAGTACTCTAGCTGTATCTTTTACTGATTCTTTTTTATTCATTTGCGAACCACTTGGTCCTAAGAACGTTACTCCCATACCTAAATCTAGGGCTCCAACTTCAAATGCACAACGAGTTCTTGTTGAATCTTTTTGGAATAATAAAACTATATTTTTATCTGATAAATGTCGATGAGGAATACCCTCATATTTTTCACTTTTTAAACGTGAAGATAATACAATTAAATAGTCGATTTCTTCAGGTGTAAAATCTAATAAAGTGATAAAATTTCTGTTTTTTAAATCCATAATTTCCTCCTATTATATTATATTATATATCTTCTCTATCTAATGGCATACTCATACATCTTGGTCCACCACGCCCACGAGATAATTCACTTGAAGGTATTTCAAGAACTGTAACCCCTGCTTCTCTTAATATCTCGTTTGTGACATGATTCCGTGAATATACAATAACTTTACCTGGAGCAATCGCTAAAGTGTTTGCTCCATCGTTCCATTGTTCACGACCACTAGTAATAGTATCTTCTCCACCACAATTAATTAATTTAATTGGTCGTTTCAAATGTTTTTCTAATATATTTTCAAGTGAAGTAACCACTTTTGATACCTTAACTAAAGCATCTTCTTTTGTTAACTCAAAGATTGTTAAATCCTTCATTATTCCTGGATGAATAGTAAATATTCCGTAATCTATTTGAGTAAAAACAGTATCTAAATGCATAAATGCTCTTGTTTTAGGAATATTAAAAGCTAATATTGTGTTAAAAGAAGTATGCTCATTAAATAACTTCTTAGCCAATTTTTCAATAGCTCTTGGATCTGTTCTTTTAGATATCCCAATTGCTAAGGTATTTTTGTCTAATACCAATATATCTCCACCTTCACTATTATACCTGTTATGACGTTTAATATAAAAGGGAATTTCCTCATTTTCAAATCTTGGATGATATTTAAACATATATTCACTTAAGATAGTCTCTCTTTGTCTTGCCTCTGTATACATATTATTAATTGCTACACCATTCCCAATACTAGCAAAAGGATCTCTTTGAAATAATATATTAGGCATTGGATCAGTGTAAAATGGATACTCATCTTCTAACATATCCATAATAGAAACTTTGTTTTTACTTATAACCTCATTCGATCTAATTCCAACAATCATTTTATCAACCAAAATGTCAATATTTAGACTTTTCAGATACTCATAAATGGCACTCTTTACCGATTTTGAAAGAATACCAGATTCCTCAACAAATTGAGTAATAAAGTTATTAATTTGTTCAGGGTGGTGGTTTAATGCTTCAATAACCATGTCTTTGATGTATAATACTTCTGCTCCATTTTCTCTTAAGACATCAGCAAAAGCATCATGTTCTTCTTGGGCTACTTTAAGATAAGGAATATCATCAAATAGTAATCTTTCAAGTAAATCAGGAGTTAAATTTTCTAATTCTTTTCCCGGTCTATGAAGTAAAACCGAATTCAATTTTCCTATTTCAGAAAATACATTAACTTTCATAAAATCACTCTTTCTATTTTGAATATATTTTTGGAACTCTATAAGTTATTTGGCATATAATTTCATAATTTATTGTATCTAATCTTGTAGCAACTTCATCAATTGAAATCAATCCTCCAAATAGTATTACATCATCCTTTTTAGAAATATTGTCATCAATTTTTATAAACATTTGGTCCATACAAATTGTACCAATTATTGGGTATCTTTCCCCATTAATTTCAACATCACCATCACGATTTTTTCGAATAAATCCATCTGCATATCCAATAGGAAGTACACCTATTATCTCTTTTTGTTTAGCGGTATAAGTGGCTCCATAGCCAACTTTATCACCAATATCAAGATGTTTAATTTCAGATATATGTGTTATCAATTTATAGGTATTTTCTAAAAAATTAGTATCTAAATCTAACGTCAATCCATAAAGACTAATTCCAAGTCTTACATGTGTAGTAAAAGGTATTTCTTGTTCATATTTTATTGAAGAACTTGAATTTGATGCATGAACCATATCAAAATTATATGGTATTATCTTTAATACTTGCTCAAATCTTCTTAATTGGTATTTGTAGTAGTCATAATCATTATCGGCAGTTGAAAAATGTGTGAAAATTCCTTCAATAATAATCATGGAATTACTGTTCAAGATATCAAATATATTCAAAATATCTTTGTGTTTTTTAAACCCAAGTCTATTCATTCCTGAATCCACTTTTATATGAACTTTTAAAGCAGTTGTTAGAAGGTCTAAATCTGTAATTTGATCAAAATTACTTATAGTAATTATAAAATTACTTTTAGCTGCAATCTCAAAATATTCTCTTTGAACAATTCCCATTACTAAAATATCTATTTTTTCGAATTCTTTTCTTAATTCAATAGCTTCTTCAAGAGTTGAAACAGCATAGTAGTCAATGTTTTTTGACAATAAATATCTAACAACATCAATTACACCATGTCCATAAGCATTAGCTTTAACTACTGGAATTATATTTTTAGTATTCACGCATTTTTTAACACTTAAATAATTCTTATATATATTTTTAAGATTGATTTCTGAATATGTATTACGATATATATTATTCATAATGTTTACTCACATATTTCGACGTCATTAAAGACAATATAGAAGCATAAGTCAATTTAAATTTAATAATGTCCCCTACTTTATATAAATTTACAGAATTTGATACGTCTACTATGATATGATCACTACTTGAACCTAGGATATCAATATTATCAAAAGGTATTATTTCATTGTGATCTACATCTTGTTTGCCCACAGATAGAATCGCTCTAAGAATATTACCTTTATCTTTAAATTTAGGCACTTTTCCGAATGCATTCATCCCAAGTTGTCCTATAGGAATACTTGGTTTATCCTTGAGTTCAATTATTTCAGCTTCAAGCGTAAATACATCAGAGTAAGTGTTATTAATAAAGGAACCATAAGCAGTTTCTCTACCGAGAACAATTGACTCTCCTAGTCTCAAATTATTAATTCCGAAAGGAATTTTATCATCAAGAAGTAACTCAATACTACTAGAATTCCCTCCACTAATAATTCCCAGTGATATATCAAACATAGTCTCAATTCTTGTCTTATATTCAACTAACTTTGTTAATATTTCTGCAGTAGGTATTACACCACCATAACAAGTTAGATTAGTTCCAATACCTTTTAATGAGATATTCTTCAAAGAAAGGATATCCTTAATAATATCAAAAATATCTTTATCATAAAATAAACCCTCACGTAAATCACCTAAGTCAATCATAAGAATAATTCCATGAATCAAATTATGTTTCTTAGAATATCTATTAAGTTCCTTAATCGTTAACAGCTCAGAATTTAGAGAAATATCAGAGTTTATAATAACTTCCTCTGCGAAACTTACTGAAGGTAGCCTCAGTAAAACTTTAGGCTTATCGGTTACTATTGAAGCCAAGTTAACAATTCTTGAGTCAGCAATATAGTCAACATTCTCTTCATTTAAAATATCAATTAGATTTTGGTCAGCACAAAATACTTTTGATACTCCCATAACAGAAATTCCTCTATTATGTGAAATATCTAGTAAATATTTTAGATTATGTTTAAATTTTTTCTTATTAATAATAATTTTGGGATACATAATATCACTCAATTCTAAAAGACTTTTTCAATAACTTACATGCTATATTTGGATATTTCAAAGATAAAACCCCAACAGATGCCATGATATAATCATTATCCTTGAAAACTTGGACTCCCTCTCTTGGAAGCAGCTTAGTTGGATTCTTTTGTATATAATCATTTATGATCTTTTCTGTATTGTCTAAATTAATTAATGCTCCTCCAGTTAGTATTACCGACTCGACTTGAGTTAGATCTTTTCCTTGTGGAATAATTTTTTGTCCCGAAGATGTGAAAATTCTTTTTGTATCACCAACGTGTCGATTAAGTGCAATGCTCATACATTTTTTAGTTAGCTCTAAAACTATTTTTTTTTGGATTGAATTTTGAGGAATATATGAGTAATTTAGAAATATTTCATCAATTTTCCCATTTTTTAATCCTATTTTTTCAAAAAACTCATTATTTTTGAATAATTTTACAACATTTTTATGATTAATAAAAACTCCTAAATCTCCCTCAACTGTGCGCTTAGAGACCGGTTCTCCCTCTTGAAATTTCTTAAAATCATCACTCGGTATTGCAATTGAGTGAATATCTGTTGTAGCTCCACCCACATCAATTGTCATAATATTTCCCATATTTTCGTATAAAATCATCGTTGATTCCATAACACTGCCGGGAGTTGGCATTATTTTTTCATTTACCATCTCAAAAATTCGTTCCATTCCTTTAGCGTGAATGATATTTTCTTCAAAAGTTTCATATATTAATTTTCTTAAAGGTAAAATATTTAAAAGATCAACTCTTGGATAAACATTTTCTACAATTTTTAAATATTTGCTTTTATTTGCAATTTTAAACATTTTTTTGATTGGTTTTTGATTTTCAATATTTCCTGCATAAATTATTGGAATATCTAAGTTAAGTTTTAATATTCTTTCTATATTGTATATTGCAGTTTCTTTCTCTCCGTATTCTGTTCCACCAGCAACTAAAATTATATTTGGATTTATTTCTTTAATTTCGTCAAGATTACCTTTATTTATTTTATTTGCAGTTACTAAATGGATATTTGCACCAGCATTTAATGCAGCTTCTTGTGATGCTCTTACTGTCATCTCATATACTAATCCATGAACTGTCATTCGCAATCCACCTGCCGCACTACTTGATGCAAACATTTCACTATATGTAATTTCATCAACATCCATATTTTTACACAAATCTAAAATAGCTAATTTTAGCCCAATATTCACATCAGTATCAACTGAAGTGTTCGCTACACCTCGTCCTAAAAACATTGGATTTTGATTATCTACTGAAAAGGCATTTACTAAAGTAGTGGTAGATCCTATTTCTGCAACTAGTGCATCTATATGCATTATTGGTTCTTCATTTCTCTCATCTTATCAATAATAAAACTTGTTATGTGAATGCCTTTAGTTCCTCTACCAAATCCTTGATCCATATTACTTTTTCTTGCAATCTCTGGAGTAACTTGAGTTCCTCCAGCAATTAAAATTAACTTATCTCTTACACCTTTTTCAACGGCGTAGTTATGCAGTTTTTTCATATTTTTATAATGAGTATCATCATGAGAAATAATCGTAGACATCATTATAACACTTGAATTAGTTTCAATTGCTGCATCTACAAACTTTTCAATAGGAACACTTGTTCCAAGATACTCATATTTTATACCATATTTTTCTACTCCACCATGCTTAATATCTAAAACCTCTCTGATACCAACACTATGCTCATCATTTCCAGCAGTACCTGCAACTACTCTGATAGGATTCTTTTTAATAAAATCTATTACTTCATCTTCTGAATAAGATTTTATTATTTCTGGGAGAACTAGTTTATCTACTTCGATATCAAAGTCAAATGTACCTTTTATTTGAATTCTAGTACCTTCGCTTGGATGTAATATCTCTTTATATATTACTTCTATATTAATAAGATTCATCTTTTTACCAGTTTCAATTGCAGCGGCTTCTGCTATTCTCGAAGAAGTTGGGAAAAATAAATCTACTACAACAGTTCCGTCTCCAAGCCACTCAACTTCTGGTTTCAATATCTTACCTGTACGGTATTTTTCAGTTTTTTCCATTCTTAAATATACATTATCTGTATCATCTAACTCATCAATAAACTTAATCATTTCCGGTTTTTCAAAAGTACAACCATCAATTAATTTTGAAGGATTATCTTTATAATTTTCATTGTATTGTCCTACATTATTATACCCGTAATGAGCAGTTACTGGAGCAAGATAATCATCATCTCTTTCAATAACAGTGTTAGCTCCAACTCCACCATTTATGTCTCTACTAATACCATCAGAATTTCTTTCAGGATATTCCCCACTATCAACAAACATACCAGCTTCAACAGCTTTAAAATACCCTCCCATTTCGATAATTTCTTCCATCATTAAGACAGAACGTTCTTGAATTTCACGTTTTTTATCATGTAAATATCCATCATTATTAAGATTGACCATAGACAATAAATCATCCATACCAATCATTGCTTGTTTAGCAGTATCTAATGCTTCAATATTATAAATATGCCAAGGAACATTCCTTCCCTCATCTGGTGTTATTGTACTTTGAATATCTGCACTTGTTAATCTAGAAACTAATAGATTTAATACATGGGTAACTGTAGCTTCTCTTGTTGATGAATCCATATATTTTGTATTCATTTGTGCTCTCATCTTATAATCACTCAAAAACTCTCTTAATGCTACTGCATATGGTAAATTTAGCTTTAAGTCTGGTGTTGGAGATGCAGCTGGAGGTACTGTTGAAAGACAAATATTTCCTTTTTTTATACCAATTTTTTCACTGAATTTCGAATTGATTATGTGCTGTACTAAAAGTTCTGGCATAACCTTCCACGCATCTCTTGCAGTTGCATTTGCGTTATGTGCACCATCAATCTGTGCCATCTCTGCATAAGCCATAATCATCTTACTCTCTGCAGCGTCAACTATACTTCTTATAGCATTTATATTTCTATATAGAATGTTATATTGCGGATCTTGATGTGCTCCACTAACACCTTCTTCAGTAAAAAGAACAGCTATTTCTGGTCCTGCAACACCTGATACATACGAATGGTAATTGATAGGTCTTCCTACCTCTTCTTCAATAATATCTAATGCTCTACGCTGGGCTCTAAGTTGTTTTCTAGTTACTGGAATCCCTCCAATACCTTGTGGAGTCCCTTCTAAAAGACCGTCAAAATGAGACTGCCCTGCAGTTCTTATAACCATTATGTGATCGGCACCATGATAAGCTGCCATTCTCATTCGTCTAATATCATCTTCAAACCTACCTGATGCAATTTCAGTTGTAATAACTGCATCGGGTTGAGGATCTATGTTTCCTATATTTCTTGCACTTGGTAAAGGTACAAAATTCTTCAAAGATGGACTTGCTTGCTGATACGTAAACTCTCCAATTATTTGTGGAGCTACATCTCGCCATACCCATCCGCGGCGTTTCGGATGATAGTTTTCAAGACCCTCTAGAATTTTATGAACATCTAACTTTTCGTTAGGTTTTAACTTATTCATGTGACTTAAAATACTCCAATAAGTACTCAATTTCATCGCCGTTTTGTATTAGTTTTCCTGCTTTTTCTAAACTCAAACTCTTATTTTTCGACAGAATATATACCGAGTGACCAGCACCCTTTTTTAAAAGATTATTTTCATTTAATATATCTACAATTGCTTTAGCATCTATACTTGAAAATCCCATTCTTAAAAGAACACTTCTTTCTATAGATTTTGTAGTGTTCTTATATGATAATTCTAATAAAGGATCAACTATTTTTTCTGACAATTCTAAAAAATATGCTCTTAATTCTGAATCACTTAGTTTCTTTAGATGTTCTCTTCTTACTAAGTAATCATCTTTTCTTTCTTTCATGATTACCTCCTATTAAATTATGTCTTTTATTGTACTAATATCTACTCTTAATTCTTCACTTAAAAATTTGTAATCTTCCTTAGATAATTTTATATTTTTATACTTTTTTAGATAACTTTTTCTTAAATTATCCATACTTATTTCTTCATATTTTAGATAACTTCCATTTTTTGGAAAAATTATATTTTTCCCCGGTATTTCATCTAATGGGTTCCCGAACATTATCTTCACTTTATTTCTTTTTGCAAATGAAAGTTGAGGTTGAATATGCTTTCCAGCTCCAGTATATTCTGTTTCTTGAACTACTATTATTTCATCTTCTCTCATTTCTTGTGCAAGGCTAAATGCTGCGGCTAAACTAGTATTTCCTGCAGGTCCTCTTTCCATACCTTCTAGTAATGCAAGAGCTTGTGTCATAAAGAAAACACTCCCTTGATTAACCATCACATATCTATCCATATATCTTAATGGTCTAGCTGCACTTCTTGGTACATCTGATCTATCAGGAAAAGTAGCAAATGGTATCCCAAAGCCAGTATGTCCTGTAGTAAATGATTTTTTATTAAAATCTATATCTGATGCCATATGAAGACCGTAAAGATTTACGCTTGCACCAATTATTTTTGTATTAATTGCTCCAGCGTTTTTTAATCCTCTAGCTGTTCCAGTTAAGTTTCCTCCACCAGCATTTGTAATGATAACAGCCTCAGGATATTTCCCGGCTTTTCCCATAACTTCTTCAGCAATTTCATGCCCTAAAGTTTCAATTCCCATAATACCATAAGGCGAATATAAAGAAGCATTAAAATAATTTGTTTCTTCTAATAATTTCAAGAAAGTATAAAACAATTCTGGCCCTACAGATAATTGAATAACTTCTGCCCCAAATGCTTCACATTTTCTTGCTTTTTCTGATATTTCTGGTTGACATATATTTTTTGAATCAAATGTTTCTTGTACAATAATACATCTTAGTCCTGCTTTTGCAGCTAATGCAGCTACAGCAGCTCCATAGTTACCACTAGTTGCAGCAATAACACCTTTAAACCCTAATTCCTTAGCTTTATCAATGGCAAGAGCAGCTCTTCTAGCTTTGAAAGAACCACTAATATTAGCAGCTTCATCTTTTAAGAAAATACGGGCTCCATAGCCTTTTTTAGTATACTTTCTTGCATACTTTGTTATATTCTTAAGTTCAACAAGTGGGGTGTTCCCCACCATATTTTCACTTTGTATTTGTTTTATCTTATTAATATTATATCCTTGACTATTCATCATTAATTCATAGTCAAACCCTATACCTGTTTGTTCATATTTTGTATAATCAATTCCCACAGATTTTTTCATTATTTCATTTCTTCTATTCATTACTGCTTGATATGTATTATTCATTATTTTCACCATACATATCGTTAATAATGATATCTTTCAATACTAATATTTCAGAAACATAGTCACCATAGGAATGTTTATACGGAGGTTCAACCTCTTTTAAACGACCAGTTTCAATTCTACCAGTAATAGTCTTAATTTTAACAATATCAAATAAATCAGCTTCCTTTAATAAGTATCCTTTTACCCACATTTTATAGGGTACTTTTTTTGTTTCTGAAGGAAGGTTATCAGATCTTTCTTTTGCATCTAGTAATGTTCTTCTAATCCGAACATAAGTACCTTTATCAATCATTCTCATCTTCCTCCCTTGTAGATGTAGCCCCTTCTATAGCTATATTGCTCACAAAACTAATAGACAATGCAAAGAAAGTAAATCCATAAATACTTAGGAATCCTCCCCATGCTTGAGCAATCCCATATTCAGTAGATGGTGTAATATCACCATAACCCAAAGTTGATACAGTCACTACTGTATAATACAAAAAGTCTCCATAATCATGACCTTTAGGTATTGCTGAAACTCCTACCAAAGTAGTTCCATTGAAGTAGAATATATCCACAGGCATCCCAACTTCATCGTATACAGGACTTAAATCAGAACTGTATGGACGATTAAATATATCATAATATTCCATAATTCTAGCTCCTGTAATATCATACACAGGAGATATTGTATATCCATCTTCATTTAAGTATTCAGTTATAACATGTCCATCAATATCGTATACAGTAGTTAACATTGTTCCTGTAGGATAATAGACTTCTTGAATTACATTATTGGTTCCGTCATATAATTCAGAGACTTGTTCGTATTCATATACTTCATATGAGAAATTATATGTTTCTGGTTCCCATCTATAAATTGAATATGCTACAACACTAGCATATAAGATCACATACAAATGGAATGAAAAGAATATCATGAATACAATTCTTGTTATCGTTTTTGAATGTCTTTGTTTTAAATTTTGAAAGATATTTATTTCTCCAACAATCATGTTCAAATTTACACCCAATAATGCTATAAATCCAATAATTAAGATAAATATCATCATCTCTGCTAAATATATAATATCGAATATATTAAATATTAAATATATTATCATTACTGCTGCTGATAATGTTAGAATAAAGCCGTTTTTAGCATCAATTGATTTATCTAAAACTTCAGGTAAAATATTAAATAAGTATTGCCATGAACATACTATTATTAGAAATACTAACAGTGTCAATGACGACTGAGTTATTATTAATAAAACCTTATCTCCATCTATAATTCCATTATAAATTTGAGAACCAACTAATAATATTATTATTATTATATATATAGCTAAAGTAAATAATGCTTTATATCTTATAAATGGAAACTTGCTTAAATGTGCTTTTTCATCTAGTTTAACTTCTTTTTTAATTTCCATTTTAGTTTGATCCCATAAATATTTAAATGGTAATCTAAAGAAATTAACAAATATCATATGTACATTAAATTGTAATAATACAAAAACCACAAATAGTGCTGAAAAGGCAAATAAAGCACTTTCTGAAAGGTTTTTATTATCATATAAAATATTATTAATATAGAAAAATGCTCCTGCATAAAAAATAATTGAGAACACAAGGTAAAATACTTTACCTTGTTTTCTTTTTATTGGTTTATCTTTTTGTACTAAGCTGTCTTTCATTACTTTTTCAAGTACTTCAGTCATTCTAGGTTCTGGTTTCTTTTTCTTTGGAGTAGGCTTTTTCTTAACCGTACTTACCTTAGGTTTACTAGTTGATGTAGTACTTTTTTTCTTAGTAACAGGTTTTTTCTTTATTGTTGATGTCTTCTTTTTCGTAGTTGGTTTCTTTACATTTGTAGTTTTTGAAGCGGGTTTCTTAGTCTTATTCTCAGTTGCCATTAAAATCACTCCTCAAAATTTTTAGTCTTCGAGTAACTCAGTCATGTCGCCAAGTATTGCTCTTGGCACTGGTAAATCAAGCATTGTTTTTAGTCCTGGACGTGCATTTAAAACATGAGGAATCATGTTTACACACATCGCAATAGTACCTATTCCTCCATCAATTTCTGGAGTAATAGCCATATGAATATTTGGTGTTCCTTTAATATTTATATAATCACCAGTTTGTGTTCCTTCCAACTCTGGTTCTATTTGTTGAGGATGTTTCATATCAATAAATACTTTTCCATTAACTAGACCTTGCCCTGTCATATTTACACCAGCAACATTTCCTTTTAATGCTTCTCCATATTTGCTTTTACGATCAATTGAAGTTACTATAGGTGCCATTTGTTGTTCAAATCCATCTAATTTAACTCCAATAGCATCAGCTATCATTAATACACTTTCAGCAAATCCTACATGACCCGCAAGTGTATTATCTTTTACACCTTTATTAAATGTATCTACGGTAATTCCTACTCCTTGTTCCTCCATAACCGCAGGTCCAAAAGGACTAAGGCTATTAACTCTGTTTGCTTCTATATGTTCGACATCAGTCATAACTCCAGATAATGCTACAACCAATAAATCCATAATAAATCCAGGATTTATTCCAGTACCAAGTACCGTAACACCATTATCTTTAGCAATCTTGTCTAATTTAATTGTTAATTCTGGTTCCTGTGCTTTAGGATAAGCCATCTCTTCAGCTGTACTTATAATGTTAATTCCTTTTTCTAATATCATTTTCATTTTGGGAAACGCTTTGCTAGTATATGAGTCAGTTGCAAGTAAAACAACATCACACTTTCTATTATCTAACAAATTTTCAATATTGTCACTAACTAATACTTCTTCATGATTTCCTTTTTTGCTTTCTAATACATTAAAAATACTCTTATTTACTAAATCAGGATGTAGATCACAAACACCTGTAATTTCTACTCCTTTTTTAGTTAAAAGCATGTCGGCCATTCCTTTACCCATAGCCCCAAATCCCCATATTACAACTTTTATGTTTTTCATAGTTAACTCCTTTAAAAATATAGTGTGTCTTTCCACAATATATAGTATCATACAAACGCTTACAAACAAACTGTTTTAATAAAAAAAAGAGGACAAAAATCCTCTTTGTTTTTTCATTATAGTAATTACCATTTTTCTCTCTTTTTAGCTTTGTTTTTATTAACCATTTTATGTGTATCATAATTGCTTCTATTATATCTGAAATCAGTGCTATTATCCCTTATTTTAGCTTTACCTAAAGTAAATAATGGAAGTGTAAACAATGAAGCATAAAACAGTGATTTTGGAAAGATATAAGAGAATGATTTAATATCTACTGCATGTTGGAGATAATACATTCCATCATGAGATAAAAAGTAAATATTTTCATTAGTTACAAGTAATCCCATATTATATCTAATACCTTCACCATATTGATAAAAAAACACATCATCATAATAAGTCATTTCACTAGAATCTTCCTTAATATAAATCATATCTTTATACATAGGCCATCCCATAGATATATAATAATATTCTCCGTCAGTCTGGATTGTAAAATCTGATTGAACTACAATATTATTACTTCCAACGTAATCTAAGTCATATCTTGCATTAACAAAATCTAACTCATTATATCCAACAAATTTTAAGAAACTTAATTCCAAATAGCCTGAAGTACTATCATTTATTACTATAGTGTTATCTTCTAATACTTGTACATAGTGTTTTACACTTGTATTTTGGATTAATAAAGGATTATTATTAGGATCTACATAGATATCTGAGTATATAAATGTGTCAGAATATCCATTCTCATATTTATAGGTTACTAAAAATCCATCTTCAACATTTGCAGCATAACTTATTTCTTCATCAAATACTTCTATTTGAACCATTGTTAAATCAGAATTAAGAGTAAATTTGTACCCTGTGTTAGACGCAGTCATATAAATTTCATTCTCAATTAATTCAATAACTCTCAGAGATGTTTCAACATTATTTATTATCTCTTTATCTTTAATATCAATTAATACTAGTTCGTATACATCTCCCTTAGTAACCGAAACTAATATATTCTCCTCAAAGAAATGATAAGTTATAATTCTATCATTTTTATCAATAGCATAGCTACTTTCATAAAGATCAAATACAAAAAATTCTTCATTAACAATATCAAATAATTCAATAACTCCTGAAGAAGTTAAGAAGATAATTTCTGTTTCATCATTATTTATCTTCATTTCAAAAAGATCATTGTAGTCATTATCTTCAACATAAAGCCCTACATCATGAGGAAAGTACGCTTTTTCTTCAAGTAAAGGCGGTGTATCTATTGTGTCAATTCTTACTAAATACGGTGTGTAAAATACTGTTGCGAGAATTATTACTAAGTAAAATGAACCAAGTCTAAACATTGAGTTATTAACTTTTTTAAGTAAAAAACTAATTATTACCATTATTAATACTATCAAAATTGTCCCAATTAATTGAATATTAGAATTTAATCCATAAAAAAGTTTAGTAGACAAAATAAAAGAAACTACCAAAAGTCCTAAGTACATTGTTATTTTTAGCAAGTCTTGTAGTTTCATTATTTCTCACCCCATATATTTGTATATTATATTTTAACATTTTATTACGTATTTTCATAATAAAAAGTAGATACACATGTATCTACTTTTATTTAAAAGAATCAAATAACTATTTTACTTCATTAAGCCCAATTTTAAATGCTTTTAAGTTTATATCTATATACTGAGGTTTAACATTTTCTCTTATTGCATCTTCCCATTTAAGATTATCTAAATCAATAACTTTAGATAAGGCACCCAACATAATAATATTCATTACTTTATCTAGTCCTAGTTCAACTGCTTTGTTTGTTCCATCTATTACATACGTCTTAACTCTATTACTTAGATCTTCTAAAATATTATCTGGATATGGAATTTTACCATTCAATGTAACCATAGAGTGAATTTTATAATCATTTACTATTAATACTCCATCTTTTTTTAAATAATCAACATTTCTAGCCGCTTCCATTTGTTCTAATGATACTAAGATTGAAGCATCTCCTTTTTCAATTACTGGTGAGTATACTTTATTACCATATCTAATTTCACTTGATACACTCCCACCTCTTTGGCTCATACCATGTATTTCAGACATTTTAACATCATAACCCGCTTCAACGAATACAGTAGTTAATATCTTAGCTAAAAGGATAGTTCCTTGTCCTCCTACACCAACAACCTTTATTGATTTAGACATATTTATCATCCTTTACAATTGCGTCGTAAGGGCAAATTTGAAGACATACATCGCATCCTACACATGTGTTAGGATTAATGCTTACTTTTTTAGTGCCTGGATCAAATATTAATGAAGCACATCCACTTCTTAAGCAAGCTTTACAACCAGTACATAAATCTTCAATTACTTTATCTTTTGTTTGCCACATTTTGTCATATCTAGCAAAATCTTCATCATTGTATCTTTTCTTTAATTTACAAGGCCAGTCCGTAATAATTACTGAACTCTCTTGAAGATCTAGAGCCCAGTTAATTGCATCTTTTGTTTCTTGAAGATCATTAGGGTTTACTCTTCTTATGTTTTTAATACCAATAGCTCTTACAATACCCTCTATATCCATAATTGTTGATGTCTCTTGAGCTAAATTTAATCCGGTTCCTGGATTATCTTGTTGCCCTGTCATACCAGTAATTCTATTATCTAAAATTACATTTATAGTATTACCTTTATTATAGACGGTGTTAATTAGAGAATTAATTCCTGTATGGAAGAAAGTTGAATCTCCCATAACTGTAACTATTCTTCTATCGTCTTCTTCTTTCATTTCCATTATTTTTTGCATACCATGTCCTGAACTAAATGATGCACCCATACAAATTAATGTATCCATCATATCATAAGGTTCACCTACAGCAAGACTATAACAACCAATATCTCCAGCAACAATAATCTTTTTACGTTTTTTACCTAATTCATAGAAGAATCCTCTATGTGGACATCCAGTACAAAATGTAGGAGGTCTTCCCACAAATAAGTCTTCATTAAGTTCAACGCCTTTATAATTTTCGCTTAATGCAGCTCTTCTAATTACATCTGGTGTCATTTCTCCAGAGTAAGGAAATAGCTCTTTACCAATAACATTTTTCCCTAATATTTTAGCAAATTCTTCAATATAAGGATCGTTTTCTTCAATTATATATACTTTTTCATGTTTATCACAGAAATCTGAAATTAAGTTTGCAGGTAGTGGATTTGTGAATCCAAGTTTAAGATAAGAAACAGTATCACCAAATGCTTCATTTGCATATTCAAATGCAATCCCTGATGAAATAACTCCTATTTTAGAATTATTATCAATTTCATAATTCCATTTTGATTTTTCTGAATATTCTTTTAAAATATTCATTCTTTCTTCAACTTTATGTCTTAATTTTCTACCAATAGCAGGAATTGCTACGTATTTTCCAAAGTTCTTTTTATATGGAATTAATTCTACTTCTTTTCTTTCACCTAGTTCAACTAAACTCTTAGAATGGCAAACTCTTGTAGTCATTCTAAAAAGGATTACAGAATCATACTTTTCACTAAGCTCATAAGCATCAATAATCATATCTTTAGACTCTTGACTATTTGATGGTTCTAACATTGGTATCTTAGCAAATTTAGCATAATTTCTGTTATCTTGTTCATTTTGACTTGAATGCATACCTGGTTCATCAGCAGTTACTAAAACACAACCTCCTGTAACACCAGTATATGCAAAAGTAAATAGTGGATCGGCTGCAACATTAACTCCAACGTGTTTCATTGCGGCAAAACTTCTACCTCCTGCAATGCTTGCTCCAATAGCAGTTTCTAGTGCAACTTTTTCGTTTGGAGCCCACTCTGCATATATATGTTTATATGTTGAAATATTTTGTAATATTTCTGTACTTGGGGTTCCTGGATACGCTGAAGCAAAATGTACAGAAGCTTCATAAACTCCTCTAGCTACTGCTTCATTTCCAGATAATATTTTCTTCAATATTCTTCACTCCTTATTGTAGTTATTTCTCCATCAATTTCATAATAACATAATTATTTTAAAACCTCAAAGCAAAAGTGGCAGTATGGTGTAATCGCTATCACTTTATAGAGCTAAAGCATATATTTTAAATTAAAAAGATGAAGAATATTTTCTAATCTTCACCTTCTAATTCTAATATTAATACATTAATTTTTTTACTGATTTCTACATATGAATCTATAAGTATTTTACCATCCATTTCCAAAATATTAAATGCATCAGGATTTTTTATAATTAGTTCTTCTTGACTCATTTTTGGAAATCTAATTTTAGATACTCTTTCATGCCCACAGACTACAATTTTATCTGGAATTCTTTCAAGATTTGATTCTCTACTCCAAGTATAATCTCTTTCTTCATTATTTTTCCAGTCTCCATTATTATATATTATTCCTCCATGAACAAAAATATATTTTCCTATCTCAATATATAAATGTTGAGTAGATATAAAATTATAGAGATAGATATACTTAGATTTAATCTCGTAATTTATGTCATCCCAATTTTCATCAAATGTAAGTGATCTTCCAACTAGACTTTCTAATGTACTTTTGAATCCATTGTGAATCATATTGAATAACAATCTCTTATATTCACCATCTAAAAATTGTATTAAGAAGCTATCGTGGTTGCCTAATATAATAGTAGCTCTATTCTTTAATCTTAGATCGTACATATATTCTAGGACTTCTTTTGATTGAGTTCCTCTATCAAATAAATCTCCAAGAACTAGTAAATGGTGATTAATATCATTTGGATTGTATTTATGGATATTTAAGTCTCTTATCATTTCATCATAATGTCCATGTATATCACTAATTATAAAATATTTTTTAGTCATTAATTTGTTCCTCGTTCAATCCTTTTTGAATAAATATATCACTGTTCATTATACCACTCCTTATACTAATATTTTGTCATACAATGCTCTAAAATTCAAGTTACTGAGTTAGTAAAAAAAAGATAACCTACAATAGTGGGTTATCAAATTACTAATTTTGAAATAGATGTATATCCATGTCTTATTGCATATCCATCTGAATCTTCAGGTAAAACCGCATCCCAAATTAATCTTCTATTAGGTTCGTATCTGTTTTCTGTCATCTTTGGTTTATAATCATACTCTCTATAAAATGGTACAGTAAATTTTATACCTTTTGATTCAAAATCCTTTTCAGGTGGAAAATTTACATTTAATGTATAATCCTTAGATAATAAATTATTCTTTATAATATAGTCCATCGTCTTCTCTAATTCTTTTTCTAAAACTAGGCTTCCCTTATAATCTGTTGATACTGCTATAGTTTTCAATCCAAAATACTGTCCTTGGAAACACGCTCCTACAGTACCAGAATATTTAATATCAAATCCTAAATTATACCCATTATTCACTCCTGAGAATATAAAATCAGGTCTTATTTTAAGTCCGCCTAAAGCGAAATTAATACAATCTACAGGTGTTCCTTCAACACTATAATTGAATTCGTCAATTTTATCATAATTAAATCCACCTATTGTTAAAGACATGCCTTTAGCGCTTTGCTCAGCCATGGGAGCGATAGTATGCACTGTTCCATATTTACTTAATATCTTTTTAGCATATTTTAATTTTGAAGATTCAATACCATCATCATTTGTTAGTATAATTACCATATCAACACTCCTTATATATAGGATACTTTCTCATATCCATTAGTTTCAGTATTACCTCTTTATATTCTAACATATAAAGTCTAAAAATGTTTTATATTTACAAATAAAAAAGGATATTTTTATCCTTCTTTATTTACGGAACACTTCTCTAAGGGAACGTCCTTCTTTATCTGTCATGATATCCCAAGAATCGTTTTGTATGTGTCCCAATAAGACAGATAAATAGAGGCAATTAATAATTACCTCTATATATTTTTTACTTTTTTCTATTAATAAATAATACAATGCCTATCAAAATTAACATATAGATACCTGGCACTAAGAATACTAAAACATTATAGAAATTATTACCTGATGTAATTGCTAAACCAGGGAACATAAGAAGAGCAAATAATGGTAGTGCCATAGAAATAGCTGTTCCACTTCCTAAGACCATTTCTTCTGCTACTGGTGAAGTAAAGTCAGAATCCACACCTTTTAGTAATGCTAGTCCTGTTGAAGCTGTTCCTGTTAACATACCAAACATTCCAAGGAAGTAATGCACTTGATATTTCTCATCATATATTCTTTTAACAAGAAATTTAACTAATAAAAAAGTAAATAAAGAACCTAATATTGCTAATATAATTACAAATAAATAATATCTTTGAATTGATTCAATAGTTATCGTTAAAACTGCAGCTGCAATCAAGAAGTTAAATGCTATAGAACTAATATTTGATAAAATATAATTATTAGTCATGAAGTTAACATTTTTACCTTTTCTATCGAAATATATAAGAATTTTCTTAAATAATAATGCATAAAGAATACCAATCAAGAAATTAAATCCGTGGAAGACACCTGCAAATGTTTCTCCAAGATCACCTAACATTGGAAGTAAGAATCCTTCTAAAAATACTAGTGTTAAATATACAGCTCCGTATATTACAAAAATTATTGCGATTTGAGCAGTTAGAGCATCAAAAACTCGTAACTCTTTAATTGATTCAAATTCAAAAGTTTCTTTTATTGCAGAATTTTCTTTATGAATTTTATCTACGTTTAAATTATATTTCCTCGATAGGAAATTCAGTGCAACTACACCTATAACTCCACCAACAAGGAATCCTATTGAAGCTATTGTAGCTCCAAGTGCAGCACCATCTATTAATACACCAACACCATCAGCGTATCCTGCTCCAATACTTGTAGCAAGACCTGGACCTTGTCCAAATCCTAATGGTAGAAGCAACCCTGCTCCTATGAATATATCTTTAAAGAATAATACAACTACACCTGCTCCAATAATTGCTTGTAATAAATATATAATAACTATAATCATTCCTGTAGACCAAATTTTCTTAGTCGTCTTATTTGTATCTCTTTTAAGTGATAATGCTATAAACCCTATTGCGAGTGAGTGGTAAACAATGTCTTTTAAAACTCCACCTCGTTCATAAGGAATTAATCCTAAAAAACCTTCAGATAAAATCAATCCTATAAATCCTGCAATTAAGGCAGTTGGAATTATTACTTTATTTAAAAATGGTAATTTTTCCTTAACTATTTTCCCTACAAATAATAAAACTCCGATTAATATAAAATAATTCATCATTTCCCAATCTAATACTACTTCAAACATATTATTCCTCCTTTAAAAAGCAAAATCTAATATTAATAATTTATTCCTTAATAAAAAGAAAAACCAAAAGAAAATATAAACATTCTCTTTTGATACCCCTTTTTAATATATTATTAATATGTAAAATTATTCTTGTAAAAAGTATAACATAAATACTATCTCAATAAAAATCTTTATTTTTCATTACATTTATATTTTTTTACTACAAACTCAGTAAAATATTTAACTAAGAAGTCTACCTGATTATTATTATAATTCAACTGAATATCTTCTATATTTCTTCCATCATATTCAAAAAGACTTATAAATGCAAAAGTTAATATTCTTGTTTCAGTTGGAATATAGTTCTCTAACAATTCTTTATATACTAACAACTCAACTTTTTTCTTATCCCATGTGCTTTTAATTTTAGTAAAATTATTTACCATCCTAAATTCCACTAGTAAAATAGTATTCTTATACTTAAGTATAAAATCAATTCTCATTTTTTTTGACATCTTTATCATATACTCACAATATAATTCAATATCATTAAACTCTTCAACTGTAATTGACGAATATAACTTTTTTAAAAACCTACGCATAATAACAAAACTATCAAGCCAAGAAACAATTTCACTTATTGAAACACTTCTTCTAAACATTTTCTTATTGTTAAATCTTTCCCTTAAAAATTTTGTATATCCTTTATTTCTTATACTTTCTCCCCTAGAATTCATTGTTCCCTTTGTAATTTTCCAATCATTATAAATATCTAATGAATCAAGAAACTTATAAAAACTTTCTGGAGTTTTAAAAAATAATAAACTTTCATTTTTCATTATATCACCTCGATAAATTATACTAATTCATATCAGGTTTTTCTTTTCTTCTTCAAACACACTTTAAAATATGATATAGTTAGTTTATAAAATTAAGCTAACATAGTGGAGGTATAACATGGCTGATGATAGAAAATTCTTTAACTGTTCTGAAAAATACGAAATAGATTATCTTGCAAGCAAGTTTGAAGGTCCTAAGAATGACGTAGTTGAAAAGATTAAAGAACTCTGTGAATCTAAAGTGATTCATTACTCAACACATAAAGAGGCAGAACAAGAACTTATTAATTCTGGTTTTAAAAAGAAATAAAAACAGACATCGCAAGATGTCTTTTTATTATATAAAATGGTGGCTCGGGACGGAATTGAACCGCCGACACATGGATTTTCAATCATTTACTGCACAAAGAAAGAGATTCAACTTCTCTCTCGCTCATTATAAGTCTAGTCCGTTTCATACCGTATTTATTAAAATTGATAAATATGCTATACTAAAACTACTAAGGTTTATAACAGAGAGGAGAGTTTAGAAAATGCCAAACGACAATAAATTTTTTAATTGTTCAGAAAAATATGAAGTTGAATATCTAGCTAGCAAGTTTCTTGGTTCAAAGATAGAAGTTATAGCAAAGATTAAAGAACTGTGCATATCTAAAAAAATACACTACTCAAGTCATAAACAAGCAGAACAACATTTAATTGATGCTGGATTTAAAAAGAAATAGATTTACTGTTTTAATATAAAAGAGACATTATGTTGTCTCTTTTTTTAATTCCTACTTGCAATAAAGGTAAATAAAGGTAAATAAAAAAGCCTTAAAAAGGCTTAGTAGTCATGTTAATGGTGGCTCGGGACGGAATTGAACCGCCGACACATGGATTTTCAATCCATTGCTCTACCGACTGAGCTACCGAGCCTAAAATGGCGGTCCCGACGAGAATCGAACTCGCGATCTCCTGAGTGACAGTCAGGCATGTTAACCGCTACACCACGGGACCATTTGGTTGCGGGGGAAGGATTTGAACCTACGACCTTTGGGTTATGAGCCCAACGAGCTACCAGACTGCTCCACCCCGCGATATTAATGAGCTAAAATCGCTCTATGTGATTGTCAAAAAATAATGGCGGAGGAAGAGGGATTCGAACCCCCGCGGCGCTATAAACGCCCTGTCAGTTTTCAAGACTGATCCCTTCAGCCGGACTTGGGTATTCCTCCGTATAAGCTGAATAGATGATGAAAAATTAATGGTGGACCCGGCAGGACTCGAACCTGCGACCTACCGGTTATGAGCCGGACGCTCTAACCAGCTGAGCTACGGGTCCTAACTTGGTAGCGGCAGAGGGAGTCGAACCCACGACCTTTCGGGTATGAACCGAATGCTCTAGCCAGCTGAGCTACACCGCCAAATATAAATAAAGACACTCCTGGTGGAGCCTAGCGGGATCGAACCGCTGACCTCCTGCGTGCAAGGCAGGCGCTCTCCCAGCTGAGCTAAGGCCCCTGCTTGTGTCTTTGAGTTTAAAACCTAGTTAATAAAAAAACAAATGGTACCTAGGGCCGGAGTCGAACCGGCACGATATTGCTATCATTGGATTTTAAGTCCAACGCGTCTACCAATTCCGCCACCCAGGCATAAATGGTGACCCGCAGAGGATTCGAACCTCTGACCCTCTGATTAAAAGTCAGATGCTCTACCAACTGAGCTAGCGGGTCGTAAATTTAATGGTGCCGGAAACAGGAGTCGAACCCGTGACCTACTGATTACAAGTCAGTTGCTCTACCATCTGAGCTATTCCGGCGTGGTGGAGAATACTGGGCTCGAACCAGTGACCCCTTGCTTGTAAGGCAAGTGCTCTCCCAACTGAGCTAATCCTCCAAAATTCGGGTATGAAAATGCGATAAAAACTTGATTGGTGGAGCCTAGCGGGATCGAACCGCTGACCTCCTGCGTGCAAGGCAGGCGCTCTCCCATCTGAGCTAAGGCCCCATTTTTGGTGGGCCTGAATGGAGTTGAACCATCGACCTCACGCTTATCAGGCGTGCGCTCTAACCAACTGAGCTACAGGCCCCCCACCAAAAAGAATATAGTGCGTTAATTATTCTACTATTTAATGATAATATTGTCAACCACTTTCAACTTATTTTTTTTATAAAACAATTGAATGGCTGGGCTAGATAGATTCGAACTATCGATCCCGGAGTCAAAGTCCGGTGCCTTAACCACTTGGCCATAGCCCAAAAATGGTGGAGGGGGACGGATTCGAACCGCCGAACCCTAAGGAACAGAGTTACAGTCTGTCGCGTTTAGCCTCTTCGCTACCCCTCCGGATACGCAAAATATATTTTATACTAATAATATATAAAAATCAAGTTATTTTTCAGGATATTTTACAGCATTTTTTATTAGCTTTTCTCTAATGATTTCTGATACATCAAATCCTAAATCATAAGCAAGTGCAATTGAGTATATTAAAACATCAGCTATTTCTTCTTTTACATTTATCATATCAGCCTGTTCTGGCCCCCATTGATAGTTTTCAAGAAGTTCAGCAGCTTCAATTATAATTGATTTAGCAAGGTTCTCGGGATTATCACTATTGTCCCATCCTCTTTTATCTCTAAAGTCAATAATTTCCTTAATAATTTTTTCCATATAAACACCTCCTTACTATTTTATCATAAATGTTAAAAGTAATAACACTATATGAAAATTTATTATAAATGTATGTGTGAATTATGTGTGAAAATCTGATTTTAACTATATATTATGATATATTATTCACAAAGAGGTGGTATCATGTCATATATAGTACTTATAATTGAAGATGAATTAAGTTTGCAGTCTATTGTTGCTGCTTACTTCAAAAAGAGTGATTATTCTGTAATCACCGCTTCAGATGGATTAGAGGGCCTGGAAAAATTTAGACTTAATAATATTGATATTGTTTGCTGTGATGTTATGATGCCCAATATTAATGGATGGAATGTTGTAAAAAGTATTAGACAAACAAGTAATGTTCCAATAATCATGATGACTGCTCTTGATAGTGAAAAAGACCAACTCTACGGTTTTGATTTAGAAGTTGATGATTATATAACCAAACCATTTTCTCCTGCAGTTTTAGTCGCAAAAGTAAATAATATTTTGAAAAGACTTAGTAATACAAAAACTAATAAAATTATAAACTCATATAAATTGGGTAATTTTGAAATTCAATTTAATGCTAGATTAATTAAGATTAATGATAAAGAGATACACTTATCAAAAACAGAATTTGATTTGTTAGAATTTATGATTAAAAATAAAGGCATAGTTTTAGACCGTGTAACGATTTTAGATGAAGTGTGGGGAATGGATGTTTATGTTGAAGAAAGAGTTGTAGACACAAATATAAAGGTTCTACGTAAGAAATTAGAGGACTATGGCAAATATATCAAAACTGTATTTGGTATAGGATATAAATATGAAGATGAAACTTAATATACAGAAAAGCTTCATAAAGAAAATATTCTCTTCTTTAATTCTTCTTTATCTAATTGTATTTATACTGCTTTTTATTTTCCAAGGTATTATCTTTAAAAGTTTTTATACTAATAGAACAATCGATAACACTATTGGTGAAATTTCAAATTTAGTTGATTCAATTACTAATGATAACCTACATGAAAAAGTTATTGATTTTAGTCAAGAAACTCAAACAACCACTTTAGTTTTACCTTTATCACAGGTGCAAGATGTTACACAACTAAGTTTATATGTTATTGATATTGAATATGGATCAAATATATATTCAATTATAGTGCCTAAATCAGATTCAATAGAATACAAAATTGATGATACAGTTGATGCTACAATATTTTTACATTTAACATCTGGTGACTATGTTCCAAAATTTTTAAGCATTAATGGAAATGTTATTATTAGACCAACTAAAGGGTCTATAAGTTCTGTTTATAGTCATTTAATACCTGATTTAGATACTACTCAACAACTTCTAGTATCAGGTTCTATTGTAGAAATAAATGAAACCAATCTAGTTCCAGATACACAAATAAACCCTTCAACACAAATAAATCCTATAATATCAAATGAAATATTAACTATTGTAACAGATACATACCCATATTTAACTGAGTTTGAAGGTGGTAATTACTATATTTCGGAAAGCGAAAATACAGGAGTATCAAATCTAGTTTTCGTAGCAGATATAAATATAGATAATGAACAATTTATATTAATTAGTGTTTTTCCACTTAATCACATTACTGATATAGTTAACGCTATACAACTAGTAAATATTTATATATTTATCATTGTATTTATAATATTGATGGCATCTTCATTCTTCTTCTCAAAACAATTTTCCAAACCATTACTATTTCTTAATAAAGCAACAAAGGAATTATCAAATTTAAATTTTGATACTCCTTTAATAGAAATTAATACTAAGGATGAGTTTTCAGAACTTGCACAAAATATAAATTCTTTAAGTTTAAATCTAAAAACAACATTAGATCAACTTGAAGAACAAAATAAACAACTTTCTTTAGGTTTAGAACGAGAAAATAATAATGAAAACTCAAGAAGAGAATTTATTAGTGGTATGAGTCACGAACTTAAAACACCACTTTCGGTAATACAAGCATCTGCTGAATCACTTGAAAAGAATATTTTTGATAATGATGTAGATAAAGGTAATATATTATTACTAATTCAAAAAGAAGTTCAAAAAACAAATAAAATGATAAATAACATGTTAGCTATCTATAAAGTTGATAATCAAGATTATGCTACTGACTGGAAAGAACTTAATTTAGCAGAAGTAACTAGACATATAGATCAAAATTTAAAACTATTATACACTAATTCAAATATCACTGTAAATCTAGAGTTAGCTGATACAATCATAAATGCTGATTTAGTTAAAATAGAATTAATTATTAATAACTTATTCACAAATGCAATTAAATACACTCCAAAAGGGTCTAAAATTAATATAGTTATAAAAGATACAAAAAACTATGCACAATTTGAAATCATTAACTATGGTACTCAAATTGACAAAGAACACATTAATAAATTATTTGAAGCCTTTTATAGAGTTGATAAATCTAGATCTAGAGATGAAGGAAGTACGGGTCTTGGATTATACATTGTTCAACAAGCTCTATCTCAATATGATTCTAAATGTATTGTTAGGAATAATGTCGATTCAGTTTCATTCTCATTTAAAATTAAAAAAGTGATTAATCCTGAGGATTAATCACTTTTTTAATTCTTTTATTCAATGTTGGACGATCAATCATAACCACCCGTTCACATCCAGTACACTTAAGTTTTACGTCTGCACCTGTTCTAATTACTTCCCATCTATTTGTTCCACATGGATGTCCCTTTTTCAAAATTAAGATATCTCCATTATGAATTTTATTCATTGTGTATTACCAACTGAGGGAATGGTATTTCAATATTATTAGCGCTACAGAATATTACTAAATCGGATCTAATGTCTCTCTCAATTTGAAAATGTTTAACTGCAACAGTTTTTGCAATAACCCTCATATTTATACTAGAATTATCAAGTTCAACAACTCCCAAAAATTGCGGTTTTTCTATAATATTATCATATTTACCTTCAATACTCTTAATAAATTTATCCATCAATTTTGGAAACTTCACTAAATCAGTATTATAAGACACTCCGAAATCTATAACTGCAATACTATCTTCTTTTGAGAAATTGATTAAACTATCAATATCTCCATTTCTAATAATTTTTACTTCATCTTTCCAGTTTTTAATTCTTGTTGTTCTTAGACCTAATTCAAGTACAACACCTTTAAATCCATCAACTTGAATCATATCACCAACATTAAATGATTCTTCAAATATAATAAAAAAGCCACTAATAAAGTCTTTTACTACTTCCTGCGCTCCAAAACCAATAATTAAACCAATCATACCAGCGCTGGCAATAAATGGAGTTACATCTATTTGTAATTCAATTAATATTATCATTGAAATAATAAACCAAATTACATATTTTGTCATACTAGAAAAAAGTTTACCAATAGTTAAAGCTCTTGCTCCTCTAGACTTAATTTTAAATAGTTTGAAAAGTACATACTTAATTATAATTGTAGAAATTATTCCAATTAGAAGCCATGCAGCAATCATAATTAAACTTGTAATTAAGTTAGAAATTTCTAATGATAAATCATGATCTTGGAATTTATTAAATAAAATATCTCTGATAGAATTCATGTTTATTTCCTCCCTCTTAAAAACTCAACTAATTTATTTAATTCGTTTTCATCAGAAAATGAAAATGAAATACTATTCTTTTTAATTTTATATTTAATACTTGAATCTACATATTCACTAAGAGATATTTGTACTTTCTCAAGCACCTTTTTAGATACAAGACTTTCACTATCTTTAGTGTTTAAACTTCTAATAATATTTTCAATATCTCTTACTGTTAACACTTCATCAATAACTCTATTGCGTAGTCTTATACAAAGTTCAACATCTTTTAGTTTACTTAAAGCTCTTGCATGTCCCATAGACATGTGACCTAGATTTACATCATCTATAACCATTTCTGGAAGATTCAACAATCCTAAGATATTAGTAACATAAACTCTACTTTTACCAATTTTCTTTCCAAGCTCCTCGTGAGTTAATTTTAAATTATATATCGCTCTTTCAAAAGCTATCGCTTCCTCAATAGGAGTTAAATCTTCTCTTTGAAGATTTTCAAGAATTGATAGTTCAGATAAGTATATAGCATTATATTCTCTTACTATTCCTGGAACTGTAGACATACCAGCTAATATACACGCCTTTACTCTTCTTTCACCAGCAACTAAAATATAACCTTGTGCAGCAGGTTTTAAAATAACAGGTTGAATTACACCATGTTCTTTTATTGATTCAGCTAATTCCATTAATTTCTTTTTATCAAAAACTGTTCTTGGTTGTTCTGGATTTGGCTTAATCATACTTATTTCTACATCAATAACTTCTTCCGCTAAGTTAATTTCTATTTTGTTCTCCTCGATTAAGTCATTAATGCTTCTTCCCAGTTTTATATCACTCACTAAGTTCAACCATCTCTTTTGCTAAATTTTGATAGCTCAAAGATCCTTTTGAACGAGGAGAGTATTCTGTTACGGGAAGACCATGACTTGGAGCATTCGAACACTTAACGTTTCTCGGAATTATTGTTTTAAATACTTTTTCTTTAAAGTATGTTTTAACTTCATTAATAACTTCATATCCAATATTACTTCTTGTATCAAGCATAGTTAATAAAACTCCTTCAATAGTAAGAGTTCTATGATTATGTTTCTGTTTAGTTTGTATTAGTCTAATTGTGTTAAGTAATTGTGTTAGACCATCTAACGCTAAAAATTCACATTGAACAGGAATCAAAACACTATCTGATGCCATCAATGCGTTAATTGTAACTACCCCTAAAGAAGGAGGGCAATCAATTATTATAAAGTCATAATCGTCTCTAACTTCTTCAAGTGCGTTTGAAAGAATAAAGTCCTTATTATCATGAGATATTAAAAAGCTCTCAATATTTCCTAACTCATATCTAGAAGGCAAAATATCAACACTAACACTATCCACTTTTTGAATAACATCTTTAATATTTGCTTTTTCACTAAATATATCTGCAACTGTCATTTTTAAATTTGCTCTGTTAATCCCCATTGACATTGTTGCATTTGCTTGATGATCTACATCAACTAACAAAACTCTCTTCCCCAAATACGATAAAGAGCTTGCTAAATTTACGCTGGTAGTTGTTTTACCCACGCCACCTTTTTGATTACTAATTGCTAATATTTTCCCCATATGTCTTACACCTCAAATACTGCATCTTTCTTAGAAAGAAAGTAATATAATTTTATCATAATTTTATCTAAAATAACATACTCCAAACATAAAAGTTATCCACAGAATCTGTGGATAACTTAGCTTATAAATACTTTTCGAATAGTTCTTGATTATCTAAGTAAAAATTAACCTGTTCAAATGATATAAACTCTCTAAATTCTTTTGAAACAAGAAGTTCGGTAATTTCTTCATGAGTTAGTACTCTCGCAACTTTACCCCACTTATCATATTGAGTAACTTCAGTTTTTAAATACTTATACAAGATTGATAAGGCTAACAGCTTATCTATCTTGTTTTCAAATAGTTTTTCTAAACTATATTCATACCTAGTTTCCTGGAATTTTTTATCACCTTTAAACAATGTAGCAAAATCAAATAATATTGATACTAATTCACTTCTTGAATTAATCAAATACTTTTGTAATTCAATTGCATATTTTCTAGTTTCAAAAGGTAATTCTTTATCTCCAACAATATTTTCAATTTCCTGGTCATGTAAGAAGAAATAAAACTCAACAACTTCTGCAATTTTTTTACCATCTTCCTCAAAGAACTCATTAATAAATACTGACAGTTCACTTACAACTTGTTGAAATTTTGAATTTTTATATAAAGGATCAATTTCATTATCTTCTAGATGTTCTTTTAAATACTGAAGACTAAATGCTTGATACTTCTCAAGTACTTTATTCATTTTAACCCATTCATTATTCATCTTTTCATAAATATTATCAGATATAATAAACTGTATTAAGAATACCAGATAGAACCCGATTAATATTATTTGATAAGTTAATGATGAGAATTCAACACCAGTTGAATTTATACCAACAATTGTACCTCCGTTTTCCATTATATAGTAGATACCATAAATAGTTATCCCTCCACCATATAGTAAATACGTAATAATATCTTGATAAAATATAATAACTGTCAATGTAACAAAGAATAATATATATCCATAAAAATAATCTGTTCTACCAACATAAAATACAGTAAGACCAATAATAATGTAAATACTAAAATGCATTGCCCATCTGTTTAGATTAATTAAAGTTAGAAGCAATGTTAATACTAATAGTAAACCAAATCCTATTGGTATAAGAATATTTACTTCCTCTGCAAAATTGTTATAAGTAGATAGAGGAATACTAAGAGTAACAAAGACAAATAAGAAAATTGTAACTATCGCAACTTTAAGTCTAAGTACTTCATTAAATGTTAAAAACTCACTATTTTTGATTCTATTTATCATAGTCTTCATACTATCACTTACCTTCCAAATGATCTTTGACGATAGTATCAAAAACTTCATAATTTTCTAAGTATATATCAATTATATCTCTATCAATTCTGTGGAAATATCCAGAGTTATAAAATATATCTTTAATTTGTTCCTCATCTAACTCTTTTAAATATGGTTTATCTATTTTTAACAAACTATAAAATGTAACAAAAGCAATTATCATTACATAACTATTATCTCCTTGATGATTGAAAGATTTAAATTGTGATTCTGAGAATATCTCTTTTCTAGTTACTTCAATGCCATGCGATTGGCTAGATTTAATACCTATTTTACGCATCTTATTATTGATTTCTAACTCCATATTCAGTAATTTCATAATTTCATCTCTATTATATTCTGGATATTTTTCTAATATTTCTTGCATAGTTAACGTACTCATATCTCTTAATATTTTAATTTTTCTATCAAATATATTAGATATTCCTATCTTTTTTGAAAGCTCTACAGAGAACTCTAATAATGAAGAATAATAATCTTCACTATCTAAATCCTTGTTTGTATTAATTTTTTGAATTTCTAAAAGTAATTCCATATTTCTTATTTCTGATTCTTTTATTTGTGCTAATTGATTATAAAAAAATGTTTTTCTCTTAATTAAAATATATGACGACAAACTTAGTAACAACACAAAAACAATTAGGAAAACTAAAACATAAAATGTTTGAGAAGCACCATTTTCAGCAAGCTGAAATATTTCAGGAAATCTAATTATCAATAATGATCCTATAATAAACAATGCAAAATTACTTAACATCATTGTTTTAAAATCTTGGTAAATAGAAGTAATAGCATAAACCAAGAATAATGCTGTAAATATACTAGGTGTCTGAAATCTAAGTATCAAAGTTGTTACAATTGTATATATACCCAAGGTATTAATATACATTGCTAATTTTAAGTTGTTATAATGATCATCATCATAAGAATAAAAAGCAAAATTTATAATAAATAAAACAACAAACATTGTTACTGTAGATACTATCGCAGATGTTCCTACATTTAATTCAATCATGAAATACAAAACAATTCCTGCCAAAACAAACACAATAGCATTTACTATGAGTGTTTTAAATTTTAAATGAGCTAACTCTAGTGATTCTTTATAATTATCTAATTGCGCATATTGATACTTGCTAGTATCCTGTTTCATACTATCACCTCTTATAACGGGCTACTCTTAATTTTACCATAAATTCTTGGATATTTACTATTTGTCTCTTTTACTTTTTTAATAATTATCAAAGATCTTCCAAGACCTTCAACACTATATTCAATAACATTTTCAAATTTACCACCTAAAATACTAAAAGCTTTATTCGATTTTTCAAGTTCTTCAGAGTAATTAGTCCCCTTCAAAGCAATGAAAAATCCTTCTCTTTTTACAAAGGGAATACATAGTTCGCTTAGTATTTGTAAATTAGAAACCGCTCTAGCAGTCACTATATCATAGTAATTTTTATTTCTATGTTCTTCAGCTCTACCATGAATTAATTTCACATTAACATTTAAAGATTCAGTAAGAATCTTCAAGAAATTAATTCTTTTATTTAGTGAATCAATTATTGTAATATCTAAATCTTCAAAGATAATTTTAAGTGGAATACTTGGAAATCCAGCCCCACTACCAACATCTAATAAACTTTGATTACTTAATTCAATTCCTTTAACTAAACACAAGCTATCATAAAAATGTTTAATAAATACATCTTCAAATTCTATGATAGCAGTTAAATTTATTTTACTATTCCACTCTACAAGCAATTCATAATATCTAATAAATTGATCATACTTTTTATCTGTTAATTCAATGTTAAGTCCATTGAGAAGTAACTCAAACTTTTCTCTCATTATAATCACCTTGTATATATTTTATCATATTAATAGACTATTTAAAATAATATAATAAAATAATAACCCTTTAATGAGTTATTATTTTATTGATTTTAAGTACACTAACAAAATCGAAATATCTGCGGGATTTACACCACTAATTCTTGATGCCTGCCCTATCGTTAATGGTTTAATTTTTTTAAGCTTTTCTTTAGCTTCTAAGGCTAAATTGTTTATATTGCTATAATCTATATTATTTGGAATTAAATAATCTTCCATTTTCAAGAGTTTTTCTGCTTGTTTCATCGCTTTGTTAATATAACCTTCATACTTAATATCAATTTCTACTTGTTCTTTTTCTTCAAATGAATACATATTTAAATCAACAAAGTAATTTAACATATCCATTTTAATTTCAGGTCTTCTCAATAAAGTATATGTACTGGCTTTATCCTTCAAATTAGTAGATCCAATACTGTTTAAATATTGATTTGTTTCTTTATTTGGATAAATGGATGTACTTAATAATTTCTTCTTAATTTCATTTATATTGTTTAGTTTTATAGAGAACTTTTCATATCTCTCTTCTTCAATTAAACCAATATCATATCCATATTTTCTAAGTCTAATATCCGCGTTATCATGTCTTAATAAAAGTCTATATTCCGCTCTAGAAGTCAATAATCTATATGGATCGCTAATACCTTTAGTTACTAAATCATCTATTAATACTCCAATATATGCTTCACTTCTTTTGAGTACAAGTGGAGGTTTATCCTTCATCTTAAGATCAGCATTAATTGCCGCCATAAGACCTTGACAAGCAGCTTCTTCATAACCACTAGTTCCGTTTACTTGTCCTGCAAAATACAATCCAGGATAATCTTTACTTTCCAAAGTTGGATAAAGAGTTCTTGGATCAATTGCATCATATTCAATAGCGTATGCATATCTAGCAATCTCTGCATTTTCTAATCCAGGAATAGACTTAATCATTTCATCCTGTATATCATGAGGCATTGATGTTGAAAATCCTTGAACATAAATTTCATCAATAAATTGACTTTCAGGTTCTAAAAATATTTGATGTCTTTCTTTATCATTAAATCTAACAAGTTTATCTTCAATAGAAGGACAATATCTAGGACCGACACCTTCAACAACCCCACTATACATTGACGATTTTTCTAAATTAAAATTTATAATTTCATGTGTATTAGCATTCGTATAAGTTAAATAACAAGGCCATTGATCTTCAACTTTTAAATAACTAATATTATCAAAACTAAAATATCTAGGAATTTGATCTCCTTCATGTAGTTCTGTTTTAGAGAAATCTACAGTTTCTCTTTTAATTCTTGGAGGAGTTCCAGTTTTTAATCTAGATGTTTCAAATCCTAATTCTCGTAATTGTTCACTTAATCCAAACGAAGCTTTTTGATCATCTGGACCACTCATTGTAACTTTTGCACCAACAAGTATTTTTGCTTGCATGTATGTACCTGTAGTAATTATTACATTCTTGCCTTTTTTGATATCTCCATTTTCAAGGATAACTCCTTGTACAATTTCTTTTTCAAAATATAATTTATCAACATATGCTTCTACTACATCTAAATTATCTTGATTTTTAATAGTTTTTTGCATTTCTTCAGAATATAAAACTTTATCACTTTGAGCTCTCAAAGCTCTAACAGCAGGACCTTTTGAGACGTTTAAAAAACGCATTTGAAGAGCAGTTTTATCGGCATTTCTTGCCATTTCTCCTCCAAGTGCATCAATTTCTCTTACAACAATCCCTTTAGCAGGTCCACCAACTGATGGATTGCAGGGCATTGAAGAAATCATCTTAATATTTCCTGTTACTAATAATGTAGAGTTACCTAGTCTAGCACTAGCAAGTGCAGCTTCACTTCCGGCATGTCCTCCACCAATTACAATTATATCGTACATATTATCACCTTTTATAAACACATTTTATTACTAAAAGCCTAAATAGTAAAGGATATAACGCCTATATTCTTTAAATATTCACATTATTATTATATAATATCTAATAAGAGGTGAGATTATGAATGATATTACTATATTAATAATTGAAGACGAACCAACTATAAATAGAATAGTTTCTAACTATTTTATGAAAGAGAAATACAAAGTTTTAAGTGCTCTTGATGGATTCAAGGGATTACAACTTTTTAGTAAAAACAAAGTTGATCTTGTATGTCTAGATATTATGATGCCTAATATTAATGGTTGGGATGTAGCTAAAACTATTAGAGAAACTTCTAATGTTCCAATAATTATGATGAGTGCATTATCTGAAGAAGAAGATATTCTAAAAGGATATTCTTTAAAAGTTGATGACTACATAACAAAGCCTTTTAATCCGAAAATTTTAGTTGCAAAAGTTAAAAATTTACTTGAAAGACTAGCAAATCAAGATCACGCAGTTCAAACTTCTGGATTACTAGAAATTAGTGGAATTAAAATGGATTTAGATACCCACAAAGCATACATTGATAATCAAGAAGTTGATTTATCAAAAACAGAATTTGATTTATTAAAATATTTCTTAAAACATGAAGGTAAAATATGTTCAAGAAACTTATTACTAGATGAAGTATGGGGAATTGATGTATATGTTGAAGATCGTATTGTAGATACATATGTTAAAAAATTAAGGAAATATTTAGGAGATAGATCTCATTATATAAAAACAGTATTTGGTGTAGGATATCGATTTGAAGCGCTTGATGAATAAAATAGCCTACTTCTTTAAAAAATTTCCTAACTATTTCAAAAAAGTTGTAAATCTATTCCGTTCTAGATCAATGTCAACTCAATTAATTATAACAATAATACTATTATTTACATCATTCTTCTTCTTACAATCACTTCTTAACTCTCAATTTTTTGCAAAATATTATACGACACAAGAATTTAACAATATTCATACAGATTTAATCAACTATATTGATGATATGAATGAATCTGATAGTGACTATTATGACCTAATGTATGAATTCACTTCAAACACAAATGCTTATACAGTAATTACTAGCGGTAATTTTAGAGCTTTAATTTCTTCAGAATCAGATTACACAATAATTGTTGAAGATAATGTTACCAGTGAAATATATACTGTTTTAATCCCAGATAACGCATATAACTATACACTAGATGAAACTATATCTTTATCACTTTATGAATATAATTCTGAGTTTTATAGCCCGGCAACTATTACTACAACAAAAAATATTTATAATAATCCAACTATTTGTTCAATAGTTGCATGTTTACCTATTGATGGTAAAGTTATTGAAATAAATAAACCAAACAACCTAAATTACGTATTTGCTGATAACAGTATTATAAATCAAGAACTTATTAAATTATCAGGAGACTCATTTGATATTACTACTCATGAATATGAATATGGGTATTGGTATAAATCAGAAGATGGTCCCTTTGATACTTTAATATTTATCCATGAACTAGATTGGAATTACGTTGTAACTATTATTCCAATTGAAAACCCTAATGATATCATCAGTATTATTACTACATATAACTATTATGTATATATGACAGCTATCGTAATCTTATTCTTGTGGAGTTTTAGATTATCTAGCATTATCTCTAAACCTGTTCAAAATATTGAATTGGTAGCTAGAGAAATAGCTGCTTTAAACTTCAATGTAGAAGCTCATGAATATAACAATAGAGAGAATGCTTCTCTTACTCGGAGTATAAATCTAATATCCAGGAACTTAAAAGAAACTCTTGAAACCTTAAATAATAGAAATCAAGAAATGACTTCCTTATATGAAGAACAAACAAATCAAGTAGCCCTTAAGAAACAACTTGTATCATCTATTTCACATGAATTAAAAACACCGTTAATGATTATGCAAGTTACTATTCAAGGTATTTTAGATGGTGTAATTCCAGATGAAGATCAAGCAGAAGAACTTCTAAATGTAGTAGATGAAATTAATAAATCTTCAATAATGATTCAAGATATGTTACAGATTTATCGTCTTGATGATGCTAAATCTGAACTAGAAATAACTAAATTCAGTTTATCAAATTGTATTTATCACTTTATTGATGATTTTGATACAGTTATAAGTCAACATAACCTTCAAATTAACTTAAATATCAAAAAAGATATAATGATAGAAGCAGATAACAAACTAATAAAACGAGTAATTTCAAATTTCTTTACTAATGCAATTAAATATACTCCTGAAAATGAAAGAATAGATATTGTGATTAGTGATACTGAAAATGAAGCATACTTTGAACTTATTAACTATGGTGCAAATATAGATCCTGAGAACCTTGAAAATATTTGGATGCCTTTCTTTAGAGGAAAAGATTCAAATACAAAACAGAGACTAAAAACTAAGGGAACAGGTATTGGATTATATTTAGTTAGTGAGATATTAAAAGCTCATAATTGTAAATTCGGTATTGAAAACGTAGATAAAGGTGTTAAATCTTACTTCTATATAAATAAAAAAGTAGAATAAATTCTACTTTTTTTATATTAAATTTAACTTTTTAAAAACATTATAAAATCCATCTTTATCAACATCATCTGTGATTATATCAGCCGCTTCTTTAAGCTCTTTAACTCCATTTCCCATTGAAATTCCAATATTAGCATATTGAATCATTGAAATATCATTATTTCCATCCCCAATTGCTATAGTATCTATTAAATCAATATTAAGTTTTTCAGTAAAAGCTTTTATTCCTAATTCTTTTAATCCACCTTTTTCATTTACGTCAAGTCCGTATGAATTAGAATAATTAAAATGTAAAGTTGGGAATAATTTTTCAAACTTCTTATAATCACTTCTATTATAAAATAGGTTTACTTGATAAATCTCGTTCTCTAAATGATAATTATGTTTTATTTCAGGATATTCTAGATGAAAAGTATCACTAAAATTATTTGATAAATTATCAAACTTACTGTTTAAAACGTAATCTGTAGAACTTACAAAAGCAATATCAATCTTACTTTCATATGCTAAATCTACTAGTTTGTTTAGAACTTCTCTATCAATAAACTTCTTATAAATTACTTCATTATCATGTACCACATATCGTCCATTAGAAGCTATATAAGAATTAATATTCAATTCTTTGTCTATCCCGTAAAATAGGGCTGGACCTCTTCCTGTAGTTAATATTACCTCGTGTCCATTATCTTGTAATTCCTGAATTGCTTTTTTAGTAGAATGAGGAATACTATTAGTCCCATGATCAATAATTGTTCCATCAAAATCTACAAAGATATATTTTTTACGCATTTTTAATTAATTCCTTTACTTTTTTATATTTCATTCTTCCAATTCCAACTACTTTTTCGTTTATTACAAGAGCGGGTGTACTCATTACACCATACTCTGATATTTTTTCATATTCAACTACTTTTTCAATAACAGCATCAATCTCTAGTTCTCTACATACAGCAGCTGCATTATTATATAATAAAATACAATTTGGACAACCTCCACCTAAGATCTTAATATTCATCTAAATACCTCCTATAATGAAATTAAATAGATATCCTATAATTATAATTCCCGAAGTTGTTATAGCTATAAATATCCAAATTAATTTTGGCTTTATTACTTTTCTTAGTATCATCATTTCAGGTAAACTAAGCGCAGTAGTAGCCATCATGAAACTCATTGCTGTTCCTACTCCCATACCTTTATCTATTAGTGCATTAGCAATAGGGATAGTCCCCAAAACATTTGAATATAGAGGTACAGCAAGTATTGTTACAATAATAACAGCAAAAGGATTATTAGGTCCAGCAATATCCACTAGATAATCATCTGGTACCCATCCATGAATTGCAGATCCAACAAAAACTCCAGCAACTATCCACTTATAAACTCTTTTTAATATATCTAAAGTTTCTTGTTTTGCAAAATTTAATCTATCAATTTGAGTCATTGATGGAATAATTATGTTTTTATTCTTAATTTCATAAACAAATCCTTCAACATATTTTTCCAATTTTAATTTATCAATAATAAATCCACCTATTATACCCACCATAATTCCAAAGAAAATATAAAGTATTGCTATTTTATAATCAAAGGTACTGAACAACATTACAATTGCCGCTTCATTTACTATTGGAGAGGTAATTAAAAAGCTGAATGTTATCCCTAAAGGTACTCCACTACTCACTAATCCGATAAATATTGGAATACTACTACAACTACAAAAAGGCGATATAACACCCAATATAGATCCGAAAAAGTTACCGATAATCCCTTTAAATTTCTCTAAAATAAGTTTTGTTCTTTCTGGGGGAAAATAGCTTCTTAAGTACGAAATTAGCAAAATCATAATTACTAATAATAGGGTAATTTGAATTGTATCATATATAAAGAAGTGTATAGATAATCCAAATTTAGTTTCAATACTAATATTAAATAAATTAAGAAACCATATTATTGCATCATCTAAAGGTTTTATTATCATATCATCAAATACTTAATTAAGTCCATGTTATCATCTAAAAACTCTTCTTTAATACTATACTTAATAAGATTCCCTTCTCTTTTTGAAGAAAGAATATTAAGTTCCTTAAATTTTGAAAGGTGTTTAGAAGTATTTGCTTGTTTTATTCGAAGTAACTCTTCAATCTCACAAACACATAATTCTCCATACTCTAAAAGCTTCATAAAAATGTTAAATCTGTTCTCTTCTGCAAGTAATTTAATTATTAAATATTTATCCATTTTTCTACCTCCATTACTATTTAGTAATATAACTACATAGTAATATTACCATAGAGTAATAAAGAATTCAACCAAAAAAATACATCTCTTATCAAGCATCCCCACTCACATAGATAGAAAACTTAAGGCTGCTTCGTTCCCGATCTGACCTGATTCGCTACCAGCTATTGAATGAGGATGATTGATAAGAGATATCAATATTTTTTCTTACTTATTTCTAAGCTTTTTAAAAAACTGTTTAATTATATCTGCGCTTTCTTCTTCCATTACTCCAAATTCAACACTAACTTTATGGTTAAATGGAAGTTCAAAAAGGTTTAGGACACTTGCATGAGCACCAGCTTTGAGATCTCTTGCTCCATAAACAACATTTTTAATTCTTGATTGAATTATTGCCCCTGCACACATTGGACATGGCTCAATTGTAACATACAAAGTACAACTGTCAAGTCTCCAACTCTTTATTTTTTTGTTTGCTTTTTGAATAGCTAAAATCTCTGCATGACTTGTCGCTAAATTATTTTTTTCACGTAAATTATGTGCTTTTGCGATTACTTTATTATCCCTAACAATTACCGCTCCTATAGGCACTTCATTCTTCTTTAACGCTTTCCTAGCCTCTTTTAAAGCCATTTTCATATATTTTTTATGATTCATTATGTTTCTTTATTCTGTCTTTATGAGGATTTGGTTTTCTATATACCTTGTGACATGTTCTACATCTTGCTTCATACGACTCTTCAGCTCCAATGAGAACAATTGGATCTAGATACTTGGCTGGCTTTCCGTTTACAATTCGTTGTGTTCTTGTAGCGGGATCACCACATTTTACACAAATAGCAGTTAATTTTGTAACATACTCTGCCATTGCTAAAAGTTTAGGCATAAAGCTAAATGGCTCTCCTCTAAAATCTTTGTCCAGACCACTAACTATTACTCTTATTCCTTTACTTGCTAAATGCTCTACAATTTCTACTGCTTCTTCATCTAAAAATTGAATCTCATCTATAGCAACAACTTGTGTTCTATCATCGATATAATCAAAGATTTGTCTTGCTCTAGAAATGTTAACAGACTTAGTTCTGTTATTATTATGAGATACAACTTCACTTTCAGAGAAGCGATCATCCATAAGAGGCTTAAAAACTACTATATTTTGTTTAGCAAATTCTAGTCGTCTTATTCTTCTTAATAATTCTTCAGTTTTACCTGCAAACATAGGTCCAGCAACGACTTCTATCCAACCATCTTTTTGATTTAAATACATATCTTCCACCTCTTTTTTTCTAATATAATAATACAATAATTTCAGGAATAAAACAACAAAAATTTTAAATAATATCATTGTTAATTTAGCTGATTTTTTTTATAAATAAGAATTAATTTGAATTGTTTTTCAGACTAATTTGTCAGTTGGTTCGTATACAAACAAACGGCTTAACAGTGGGGAATAACCTTATTTATAAACATAAATAATTTGCTTTAAAATCCTTTATAAATAACACCAATTATGTTATAATTGTTTGGAATGTAAAATATATTTTAATTAAGGAGAAGATTATGGGTAAAAAATTCGATATAACTGATGAAAACAGAGAGGAATTACTTTTGGAAATTAAGAATCTTATAAAACTTCCTGGACCACTTATGCCTATATTGCATGAGGCACAAAGAATTTTTGGTTGTATACCTATTGAAGTGCAAAAAATCGTATCAAAAGAAACAGGAATTACCATAGCCGAAATTAATGGAGTTGTTACTTTCTATTCTAGTTTTACTCTCCATCCAAAGGGATTACATACTATTGGAATTTGTCTTGGTACACCTTGTTATGTTAGGGGATCTCAAACTATTCTAGATGCTATAAAATCAGATTTAGGAATCGATGTTGGAGAAAACACAGAAGATGATTTCTTTACTTTAGATGCAATTAGATGTATTGGTACTTGTGGAATGGCTCCAGTTATGAGTATAGATGACGAAGTATATGGAGAAGTAGATGTTACTAAAGCACGAAGACTAATTAAAGAAGCGAGGAAAAAATATGGAACTTAAAGCAGTTTTAGAGTTAATTAACGCAAAACAGTTCAACCAAGAATGCCCTCGATGTGTAAGAGAAATTAATTATGCTTTTGTTTGTGATTTAATGAGTGATGCACTTATGCTTTTAAAGAAAATGCCAAGTCATATTGGTGCTCATGGTGCCTTAGTTACAGGATTAGTTACAAATCAAGCATTACGTACTGCTGAAATACTAGACTTAGAAACAATCATTTTTGTTAGAGGTAAAACTCCATCACAATCAGTTATAGAGTTAGCTGATGAAATTGGAATTACTTTAATTGGAACTGCACTTACTATGTATCGTACTAGTGGATTACTATTTATGAATAATGTAAAAAGTTACGAATCTGTTCTTGAGGAAAACTAATTGGAAAGTTACTCAAGAGAGTTTAAAATTCAAAAGAATGATATCGGAAATGCAGGAACAGTAGCAAGTCTAACAAAAAGAGAGTTAAAAAAACGAGGATTAACAAGAGATTTTGTTAAAACTGTTACCATAGGTATTTATGAAGCAGAAATTAATGTTGTAATCCATTCATATGGTGGAAATTGTGTTGTTAAAATTGATGATGATATTGTAGATGTTGTATTTCAAGATATCGGACCCGGAATTGAATGTATAGATTCCGCGTTAACACCAGGATTTTCTACAGCTAGCCACTATGCCATTGAAAATGGCTTTGGCGCAGGTATGGGATTACCTAATATTCAGTCTGTTTCAGATGAAATGAAGTTAACTTCTAGTAAAGAAGGAACGAGATTACATATGAAGTTTAATATCGATGGTGATTGTTATGAAAGTTAAAGATATATTAAGTTCAAATACATTTGAATTAATTACTGATGAATCCGGACTAAATAATGAAATAATTGGTATATTTGCTAGTGATTTACTAAGTCATGTAATGGGAAATGCTAGTGAAGGTAATATCCTAATAACAGTATTAAGTAATATTAATGTTTTAGGAGTAGCAAGCTTATTAGATTTAAGTTGTGTAATATTCTCGCATAATATCAAGGTGAATGATGAAATAGTAAACAAGGCTAATGAATTGAATATTCCACTATTGAAGACGAAACTCCCTACAGTGGAAACAATACTTACTCTTAGTAAAATGGGTATTTAAAATTAAGTTTTATTACGACTTGCATATTCATTCGATTTTATCACCTTGCGCAGATGAATTAATGACACCAAATAACATACTGAACATGTCAATGCTAAAAGAAGTAGATATTCTTTCAGTTACAGATCATAATTCAACAAAACAACTTAGAGTATTTGAGGATCTTCAAGAATCATATGACTTTCTCTTTATACCAGGTGTAGAAGTTAGTGTTTTAGAAGACTTTGATGTTCTTTGTTACTTTAGAACATATAATGATGCAATTAAATTTGATAAATATTTAGAACCTCGCCTTAATGGTGAATGGGGAATATTTGAAGAAAGTAATCAAGTAATCACAGATATATTTGATACGACTTATGAAACATATCCTATACCGCTAACTGGTACAAATATCCCATATTTAGAATTGGTTAAAGAAGTTAGAGGTTTAAATGGAGCCATTGTATTAGCTCATATTGATAGAGATTCAAAATCCGTATTAAACACTTATAAATTAGAAGATATTGATTTTGATGCTATTGAAATTCAAAAATATGGAAGAGAAAAATTCTTAAAAGATAATCCAGAATTAAACAAATACAAGATATTGTTTAATTCTGATTCTCATTCATTATTAACGATATCTGAAAAAGAAGACTACATTAATTTAGAAGAAAAAACAATTGAATCGTTTTTTAACTTCTTAGTAGGAGATAAATTATGAATGAATTATCACTACATATTTTAGATATCTGTCAAAATTCAATAAAAGCAGATGCAAATTTAATTAATATTATTATAGAAGAAGATATAAAGAATGATTTTTATAAAATAATTATTGGAGATAATGGCCACGGAATGAGTGAGAAAACACTTAGTGAAGTTTCAGACCCATTCTTTACAACAAGATCAACTAGAAAAGTTGGACTTGGTGTATCACTATTTAAAATGGCAGCTGAAATGTGTAATGGTAATTTCAGTGTTGATTCAGTCATTAATAAAGGGACTGTGGTTACAGCTTTATTTGAACACAATCATATTGATAGGTCTCCACTAGGAGATATAAGTGAAACAATAATGATATTGATATTAAACGAAAAAGACATCGATATTTATTATGAACATCTATATAACAATAAAAAATATGTGTTTGATACAAGAGAAATTAGAAAAGTTTTAGGTGATATTCCCTTCACAGAATACAGTGTAATTTTGTGGATTAAAGACAACATAGTTAATGGAATCAAGAACCTACAAAAGGAGGAAACAAAATGAAATCTTTAGACGATCTAAAAAAAATTCGTGATGCAGCTCAAAATAAAGTTGTTATGAGGGGTAAACATAATGGGATAAGAATATTAGTTGGTATGGCTACTTGTGGAATTAGTGCAGGTGCTCGTCCGGTAATGAATTTATTTGTTGAAAAGATTGCAGAACGTGACTTAAACACTGTAACAGTAACACCAGTAGGATGTATTGGTGAATGTGCAATTGAACCAATTGTTGAAGTGCTTCAAGGTGAAGAAAGAACAACGTATTGTAGAGTAGATGAAGAAGTTGCAGAAAGAATATTCAATGAACATATAGTTGGCGGTAAAATTGTCAGCGATCATGTAATTGGAAAATATAGACTATAGGTGGTGTACTGATGATAGAAAGATCACACGTTCTAATATGTAGTGGTTCAATGTGTATTTCAAGGGGAGCTAAATCCCTAAGAGATGAGTTTGAAGAACACTTAGGTAGATTAGGAATAAGAGACGAAATTAAGTTAGTTAACACAGGGTGTGTTGGTTTATGTGAACAAGGTCCATTTGTAATAGTTTATCCTGAAGGAGTATTCTATGCGACAATTAAAAGTAAAGATATTAAGACAATTTGTGAAGAACATTTATATAAAGGTCGTATAGTAGAAAAATTAGTATTTGATGAAGCACTAACTGAAAATAAAGAAGTTAGAGCTTTTGATGAGATTAAATTTTATGCTAAACAAACACGTGTAGCAATTCGTAACTGTGGATTAATTAACCCAGATGATATAGAAGAATATATCGCAAAAGATGGATATAGAGGATTAGGTAAAGCTTTAATTGAGATGAAACCAATTGAAGTTGTACAAGAAATGATTGATTCAGGACTACGTGGTCGTGGTGGTGGTGGATTTTCAACTGGTTTAAAATGGAGATTTGCTTATAATAATGAATCAGATCAAAAATATATTATCTGTAATGCGGATGAGGGTGACCCAGGAGCATTTATGGATAGAGCATTACTAGAGGGAGATCCTCATAGTATTTTAGAAGGTATGATGATTGGTGGATATGCTATTGGTGCTGATAAAGGATATGTTTATGTACGTATCGAATATCCAACAGCTATTGAAAAACTGAAAATAGCTATAGGCCAAGCAAAAGAATATGGGCTTTTAGGGAAAAATATCTTTGGTACAGATTTTAGCTTTGATATTGAAATACGTTTAGGTGCAGGAGCATTCGTATGTGGTGAAGAAACTGCATTAATTGCTTCAATTGAAGGTGGAAGAGGAATGTCTAGAAACAAACCTCCATTCCCAGCAGCTAAAGGTTTATGGGATAAACCAACAATTATTAATAATGTTGAAACACTAGCTAATATACCTGCAATCATTTATAAAGGTGCAGAATGGTTTAGTAGAATTGGTACTGAAAGATCAAAAGGAACTAAAGTATTTAGTTTAGGTGGAAATATTAAAAACGCAGGTCTTGTAGAAGTACCAATGGGTACAACTTTAAGAGAGGTTATTTATGAAATTGGTGGTGGAATCCCTAAAAATAAAGCTCTTAAAGCAGTTCAAACAGGTGGTCCTTCTGGAGGAGCAATTCCTGAAAGTAATTTAGATTTACCTATCGAATATGAAACATTAATAGAAGCTGGATCTATGATGGGTAGTGGAGGAATGGTTGTTATTGATGAAGATAACTGTATGGTTGATATTTGTCGTTTCTACCTTGAATTTACTGTAGAGGAATCTTGTGGAAAATGTACACCTTGTAGAGAAGGTACTAAAAAAATGCTTGAGATGCTTGAAATCATTTCATCAGGTGAAGGTACTTTAGAAGATTTAGATAAATTACGTAATTTAGGAAACATGGTTAAAAACTCTTCTTTATGTGGTTTAGGACAAGCAGCTCCTAACCCAGTATTATCTATGTTAGATAATTTTAGAGAAGAATTTGAAGCACATGTTGTTGATAAAAAATGTCCTGGTGGAGTATGTAAGCCACTAATTCATTTAGAAATACTAGATACTTGTATTGGTTGTACTAAATGTGCAATTAACTGTCCTGTAGACTGTATATCTGGTTCATTAAAACAACTTCATGTTATCGATACATCAGCTTGTATAAAATGTGGTATTTGTAAAAACATATGCCCAGTTGATGCGATAGTAAGTATTTAGGAGGATGACATTATGGAAAAAGTTACTATAAAAATTAATGGTGTTGATACAACAATACCCGCAGATTATACAGTAATGAAAGCTGCTGAAGAACTTGGTCTTGATATACCAAGATTATGTTTCTTAAAAGGAATCAACGAAACATCTAGTTGTCGACTATGCGTAGTTGATGTAAAAGGACAAAACGGTTTAAAGAACTCATGTACACTTGCTGTATATGATGGAATGGAAATAGAAACAGACACAGATGAAATTCAAAATTCAATTGTTCAAAACTTACAATTATTAGCTAGTAATCATGTTTTTGAATGCTGGGCTTGTGAAAGAGAGCATAACTGTGAATTACTTGATTTAATGCGTAGATACAATGTAGAAAACATTTATGGAGAAAGTAATAATTTCCATAAAAAAGAAAGAAAGATTAACGATACATCTAAATCTATCGTTTTAGATAGTGGTAAATGTATCTTATGTGGTCGTTGTATTACTGCATGTGAAGTATATACAGGATTAAATATCTTAGCATTTAATGAACGTGGAAATGAAACTTATGTTGGTCCTGCACTATTCCATAATATGGATGATAGTGGATGTATCTACTGTGGTAAATGTATCCAAGCATGCCCTGTCGCTGCAATTAAAGAAAAAACATCGGTAGATGAAGTAATGGAAGCTTTACGTGATAAATCAAAAATTGTTGTTGTTGGACCTGCTCCTTCGGTAAGAGTTGCTTTAGGTGAAGAATTCGGAAGTAAAATTGGTGAAAACGTAGAAGGTAAAATGTATAAATCTTTTGAAGTAGCTGGTTTTGATGAAATTATGGATATTGCTTTTACTGCAGACTTAACTGTACTTGAAGAAGGAACTGAATTAATTAATCGTATGAAATCAGGTAAAAACTTACCATTATTCACTTCTTGCTCTCCAGGTTGGGTCAATTATATTGAACAATATGAACCTGATTACTTACCAAACTTATCAACAGCAAAATCTCCTCAACAAATGGGTGGAATTGTAGCTAAACATCATTTTGCTTATGAGTTAGGATATAAAATAGAAGATATTGTATTTGTTTCAATAATGCCTTGTATAGCTAAAAAACATGAGGCTTCACGTCCTGAAATGGAATATCAAGGAATTAGAGATGTTGATTATGTTTTAACTACTAGAGAATATGCCAGAATGTTAAAAAGAATGAAAATTGATTTTATGAATCTTGAAGATTCATTCCCTCATGGTAGAATTGCTAGATATACTGGTGCTGGAATTATATTTGGAGTTTCTGGTGGAGTTATGGAAGCAGCACTTAGAACAGTATCTGAAGTACTTGGAGAAGAACAAGGTGCTATCGACTTTAAAGACGTTAGAGGATCTAAAGACATTAAAGAAGCAACATACAATATAATGGGAACTGAAATTAATGTTGCTGTTGTACATGGTGGAGCTAGTATTAAAGAATTCTTTAAAAGAATGAAAAAATACAAAAAAGAATATCATTTTGTTGAATTTATGGGTTGTACTGGTGGTTGTATTAATGGTGGTGGACAACCAATCCATTCTGCAAAGATTCAAGAAAAGTATGATATCGCAGCTCTTAGAACTCAATCAATTTATGAAATCGATTCTAAGAAAAAACATCGTGAATCTAGAACAAACAAATTATTAATGCGTATGTATAAAGACTGGCTTGATGAACCAAACTCAGAACTTGCTCATGATTTACTACATACAAATTATAAACCAAGACAATACTATAAAGATTAAAGATATTAATACACAAAAAGGAGCTATATTTTAGCTCCTTTTTTTAAATTTTTGGTAATAACAATAAGTTTTAAAAATAAAAGTTTAACTTTACTTAATTATGATTTCATCTAGTAATATATCAATTGCTTCTCTTACTTGATGTTTGAATTCTATTAGCGATTCATCAGAAAATGATTCCATATGTTTATGTTCACTTTTGTTAAGTATTATTACTGATGCAAAATAGAAAACAAGTGATCGTTTAATTGCGTAACGGTACGATTTCCATCCCACTTTATTTCGTAAAACTTCAAGATATCTTTTATCTATAAAGATTTTTACAAAACTTAAAATTGCAGCTAATATCATAGTTCCTATTATAGTGTTTATTTCAACTAGATGTGTAATTTCTGTAATCCCAAAGATTAAAAGAAACGCAAGCAGATACGATACAAATACATTAAGTAAATAAATACGGTTTACTTTTTTTTCACATAATACAATTTCATCATATATATGTTCATTTATTTTATGTTCTAAGTTATATAGTTTTTCATTATCTCTAATCTTATCTAGTTTTGTTTCTTGAAGATTATAAAATGTATTTAAATCTTTAAGTGTAGTTTTAAAGCAAAACTCTAGATTATACTCTTCTTGATTTTCACAATAATTAAAATATTGTACATATTTATCAAGAGCCAAATTTATATTTTGATCATGTATATTCAAGATTTCATCTACTTCAATTTCATAGAAAATATTATCATGTATCTCTGATACACCATGTTTGATTTTATCAAATAATATTTCTTTTTGCATAATCTCACCTGCTTTTATTTATTATAGTTACTATTATACACTATAATGTATGAAATCCTTATTTAACTACACTATAAGAAAGGCACTATCTTATAAGTGAATTATACGAATAGTACCAAATATGCTATATTCTGTATTCTTTTAACTCATTTGTCATACGGTTCCGTGCAACATCTTTAGTTGCAACTTATTATAACTTATCCAACAACTCAAATATTTCAATTATTACTTCTTTAAAATCAAGTGAATCTACATATTGATTTTTCTTTACATAGTTTACCCAACGTTTTAAAAATTCTTCATCAAGTTCCATACCTTTTAATAAAACTTTTATCTCTTTCTTATTAAATGGTGTATTTCTATATTGAAATGTATTAATTATTGCATCTTTCAAAACATTAAGGTCTATTGCCCTATATTGCATTTAGTTTATGATGTATATATCGTAAAAATCCTTCATTCTACTATTACCAGTTTGTTTATCAATAATAGTCTGCAGTTTTTCAGCTAGTACTGTTTCAACATTGTATGCTTGAATTAATATGGTTTTATCCAAAACAACACCGTAATAACTATACAACACCCCCTTCGGAGTAATAGGATCTCCGAAGGCAATATCTATACTAAATGGAACTCTTATATCTTCAAGCACTCCAATCAATGATATTTTATATCCGTTATATTTGTTTCGCTGCATAACATTTGAAACTTTAATCAGTTCATAAGTTAAATCATCATTATATTTTTTACTAATAATTTCTATTAATACTTTCTATTAATACTTTCTGAATATTTTCTGATGTAAAAAGAATATCTTGTAGATTAAAATCCATATCTAACGTAGAACGCTGATGAATTCCTAGCAAAGATGACAATAAGAATCCACCTTTAAGTACGAATTTATCATTATACTGACTTTGAGCTATTCTATCAAGGAAACTTTCAAAGAAATATAACTGTAAAACAATACTAAATGGTACATTTCTTTCACTTGATATTTTATGAATGACACTTGTCAATTCATTCTTATTCAATCAGATCACATCCAATAGTTCGTTTATTTGTTTTGATATATTAAATGATATAGCATATTGTCTAAGTTTGTGAAAATCTCGATTCTCATGATTTTTATAAAGTTGTAGTGCTTTTCTAAAAATTTCTACATCTACTTTATCTCGAAATCGAACTAGATCACAAATTGTGCGTTCCATGTCATAACAAGCAACTTTATTACCAAACATAGTTTCCTTTGTAATACTCCCAATGCTGTAGTATTTCTTTAGAACTTTGTGAATAATCACATCTTTTTTTATATGACTGCTGTTATAGTTGTTAGGTACAGTAATTTCTAGTTGATAAGGAATTCGATCAGTAAGTTCATGTAGAAATAGTGCAGAGGAAAAAGAATAAACGCTTTTCTTGTTTTTTAGATAGAAAAGGTAATATTCATCGTATGTAGCATTACTAGAGAAATATACTCCTCTATCTACTTTTTTTAGTTTTCCTTGTTTTACCATTCTAGTCAGATAAATAGAAGGTATTGACTCTTCTTTTACCATTCGACTAGTAACAATACCATTATTTTTATTGGCTATTTCTTCAATATCTTTATAATAACTCATATTTATCAGTTCCTTTCACGCTTATATTATATATCTTTTAAAGCGTATATGTAACAATAGTATCGAAAATAAAACTGCACTCTAATCGAGTACAGTTTTTTGAATATAAATAGGAATAGTAAGAAAGACTCCGTTTGTATAATCAAAAAAGGGATTATTCGTAAAATCAAATAGAGATAATTGGTGTTGATAAATTGTTGCACCGAATCCAGCACCATAATATGATTAAGGGTCTTGTTCGTACTTATTAAACAAAAATTCTGTAAATGAACCACTATAGTATTTATATTCTATTACTAAATATCCATAGTCTGTTAGTTGAACAAAATTTGATAGACCTTTTGCTAAAAGAAATTCAAATAAGAGAGTTTGTGTTTCTTCCAGTAAACTGCTTAAATAATTTGTTATGTTATTAGGCATTGTACCTTTCCTTTGTATATCTATTTTATTGGCCTAAATAAAATAGATATATGAAAAATATTACTTTAATCTGAATGTATAAAAGCCCTTATAATTGATTACATCAATATTTGAATCTTGTTTAAGTTGCGCTATTATTTTATCTATGCTTTTACATTTCCTAGTTTTTAAAAATGCTCTGATTTCGTGTTGATTCATTGGATGCCTTTTTATTATACTTAGGATTGCTTGAAAATGATTTGATATATCACTATAGAACCCTTCTGAATAAAGTAAATCAATTGAGATGCCATTTAACTTACTCTCAATTTCATTCATTTCATTGCTTGTTAAAGCTTTGACAAAACTTTCTGCAGGAGGACGAACCGGAGTGTTTAGGTATAATTTATCATAATTTATTTTGGTTAATAGTTGCTTAAATTTTAGGATATTTGATAAATCATTATTATATCCTTTAACAAACATCATTTCTATCCATAATTTGCCTTTATATTCTTTAGAAAATTGAATTAAACCATCTATAACTCTAGCAAAAGATATTGTTCCATGTGGACGGTTTATCTTTTTGAAAGATTCTTCATCATATGCATCTAATGTTGGAAGAACTATGTCAGCTAAAAGCAATTCATGTCTAACTAATTGATTATATAATAATGCTCCATTAGTTATTACAGCTACAGGCTTATTAGTTCTATGTTTAATCTCTTTTATTAATTCTCCTAATCCAATATATAATGTGGGTTCTCCTTCACCAACAATTGTCACTACGTCAAATAATATATCTCTTTTTAAGATAGTTTCAAATTCACTGATTATTTCTTCTACATTGTAAAACATTTTTCTTGTATTAGTCATATGATTAGTTCTTCCTAATTGACAATATATACAAGAATAATTACATGTTTTTTTTGGAATTGGGCTAACTCCTAGTGATATACCTAGTCTCCTTGATGGGACAGGTCCATAAATATATTTCATACGTCACCTTCCTAACTAGTAAATTATTGCATTTCTAGTATCTCCATTATTATTCCAAGATGCTGGATGATTACCTTCGGTGAAATGCTTATTTTTAATTAATTTGAATTGTTCCAATGACTTGTTAATTCTAGATCTTAAACCTTGAGTGTTTCTTCCACCAGTACATAAATTTATTGTGTATCTAGGTTTTAATGAGTACACTCTTTTTTTAAAATCTATTTCTCCTCCATGATTTTCATAAATATCAATCCAATTTTTATCTCTTAGTTTTCTGTCAATCGGATTTAAGCCACAACTAGTCTGATATTGTATTGCATTAGATAAAATTACATTGTATTCCCCATCTCTCAACTTCAATACAGAATTGCTTAAAGCTTCTGTAAAAAGCTCGAAAAAATTTTGGCCAGTTTTACCCATGGCTAATCCTAATGGTAACTTATTCTCGTCATATTCAAATCGATGAGGACTTTCAAGAATTATCAAAACATTTTTTTCATGATATTTGTTTTTACTGATATAACTATAACTTCCATCAGTATAATCAATTGAGTCTCTCCCTTTAAAAGTAAAATCCAATTGGTTTCTAAAAGCTTTTAATTCACCAACATATTGATCGGGTGATGGCAAAAATGCGCCTTGTTTTACAAAGTTTTCAAGTTTTGAAAAATCAAAATCCTCCATATAATTAACAGACATATAGTTACCTCCTTTAACATTTAAAAATCGGTTACTTACTACTTAAAATTATAACACTTCATCTAGTAATCGACTAAAAATATATATAAATATTTATATATTTATCTGTATCATTCCATTTCTTTGGTATACAAAAAATGTTAATAAACACATGTTTTATTATGTGTTTATTAACATTTACCAATTTACTCGCTGTAATATTTTTGTCTTTTTTTCTTATTTATTTTCAATTAAAACAAAATCCATCGTATCAACACCAATGATATTAGAAACATAATCACATTTAGACATTAAAAGTAGAAAAAGATCATTTCTTTTAATGTCACTAAGACTTTCAAAGTTCCCTTGTCCTTTAGCAATCACGACGTCAGCACTATTAAATAGATTATTAAAAGCTTTACTACTATCTTTTAAGATAGTGCCCGGAACTGCGTTTTCTGATGAGATACAAGTTGCTACTTCTCCCATTTTCACTTGATTAAAGTCTTCGATTGTGACATCGTTTAAGATTGGTCCACCTCTTACACCAAAATAGACTTTTACGTCTTTGTTAAGTAAACGGATTGTTTCAATAAATAATTTATCTAACACAATTTCTCCACAGTTATCCCCTATATAAAGAATTGTGTTGGCATTTAATATACTTTGTTCAAGTTTTTTAGAATTATCTTTTCTAAAAGACATTTCTTGATAGTGTTCAATTCTATTAATTACTTCTTCTTTACTAAATGTATGTATAGCTCCAAAGTCAATGATGTTTCCAATCACAGCTATCTTTAAAGCTGTGATAAACAAGTTGTCACTTTTTTTGATAACTCCTCTTACATCATCATATATTTCTAATAAGAGATTATTATAAAATGATTTTATTTCTTTATATGGGTTATTATTATTATAAACATCAATTAAAATTTTCCAAGTGTCGCCCATAATTTCCGGATTCGATTTATCAAAGTCTACTTCACTTAACATTTTAAATATTTTTTTAGATGCAATGACTTGTTGTTCTTCTGATGCACCGACAAATTTACTTACTTTTATTAATTGTTTAATGTTGCATTCCATGCAATCTAAGCTTGTTTTCATTATTACACCTCCGTGAAAAATTTTCATAGCTTAATTGTACTCTGTAAACAAAAAATAAAATAGGTAATAATAAAATAAACTTAAAAGACCTTTAATATGGCCTGTATTTCATAGTTGCAATTACTTATGATACAGCTCAGTTTATCGCATTCAGGGGAAAAGATGGATTATAGATGGTGTCCTCCAAACATTGAAAAATCTAATATTATAAATGTCTTGGCTTTGCTTGAGGCCAAAAAAGTTTTGTTATATCTGTTTTTTTTGGTTTCAATTGATAAAGTCTTTGATTTGTTATGACACTTTCTAATCCTCCAAAGCCTTCTAGATATTCACCAACTTTAAGATATGTCAAATTATATTTTAATTTTCGTGAGATATCCTTGAAGTTCATTCTTGTATATAGAGCCGTTTTTATTTTGTTTCTTCTGGATAATTTTAATAAGTAATTAAGTCTGTTTTCTTCCCATTCCCCACCTAAAAATAAAATACATGAGATTTGATTTTTATATTTTTTAACTAAACTAAGAAATATCTGATCTGTTAGCAATTTCCCTTTATTTTTATCATGTAAAAAAGGGCTATGGCAATTTTTACATGGGCCACCACATCCAGTGATAGAAAATGCTAAAGTTACTTCTCTGGGTATCTCATTAAAAACAATAGAATATTTATGATAACGCATCAGCACAATATCTTTTCTCTGCTTCTTTTTGTCTATCCTTTGAAAAGTTTTTTATCCTTTTAAGATAGCCTATCACTCTAGTTGCGTAATCAACATCATAACTAAAGCATCTTGGACATTTATTATGTGTAGCTTTATCAATGTGGCCACAAGAATTACATATTGTATTTAAAACATTAATTGTCCAATAATTTGTCTTATTAATCGCAGCTATTTTTAGTATTTTTAGATATTGTTCGTAATCTAGATGTTCTTCTAAATTTAGATGTAGTGCACTACCGCCATCTAAATATTTTATATATTCCTCACCATGCAAAATAAATTTATCAATTGGATTTATTCTTTCATCTTCAACAATATAAAAGTAACTGTTATAACATTCTCTTTTTACTTCTAAATTATCATTTGTATCCCATAAGGCATTTTTAACCCCTAAGTTCTCAGCTGGTACAAATTCAGTATTAAACATTACTCCATACTTTTTTTTAGCAAGTTTGTTTTCATCATATATTGGTTTCAAGATTTTATTAACAAAAACTTTATACTCCTCATTATCATTAATATCAATGCTTAAGAACTCAGCAGCCTCAACAAGCCCATTAACTCCAATAGTTAAAAATTGTTTTTCAAGAGAAATAAATCCTGCATTATAGGCAGGAAGTAAATCGTTTTCAAGAAAATCCTTGATTATTGAGTAATATGCATATTGATATTTATGAATCTTTTTTACTTGTTCTTTGATATCTATATTCTTTTGGACTATTCTGTTTAGATTCATAGTAATTACATTGATACTTCCTGTGGATACACCGCCCGCTCCTAAAGAGTAACTAAATGTATTATCACTAAATTCACTTCTAAGTCGACAACAAGAAGCTAAACTATCTGCTTTTTCACTCATATAGATAAACATACTTTGACCTTCACTTAATTCCTTAGCTGTAATCCTTTTATATTCTTCATCGTAAACATCGTTGTTTTTTGTTAAGAGTGCCATTGTAACAACGGGAAAAGTTAAAAGTGATTTTTCTCTTTCAGAATTAAACCATGATAAAAATTTTTGTTGAAGTCTGTTTATACTATCCCAATGAGGTTTACTTCCATCAGGAAAAACAAAATCAGAGAAGATAGCCTGAAAATAATATTTATCAAATACTGTGATATTCCAAAAGACACTTTGATATCCTCTAGCTGCAGCTGGTTGATTGATTGAATACACAACTTGTTGAAAATATCCATCAAGTTTTTTCTCAATTGTCTTAGGTTTTTTCCCTAAAGCAACAACTTTATCGTATTCTAAGTAATAGTCATTCCCCCATTCTTTACGAGCATAATAATCAAAATACATTAAAAACTCTACAGTCGCAATTGCTCCAGCAAACTGACTTGCGAGAGCAAATATTAAATTAATAAATGATCCGCAAAATGAATCAATATTCTTAGGAGGCTTTGAATCTCCTCCTAAACTCTGTAATCCTTCAAACAAGAAAGGATACATACTTACACTAGCACAATAAGGTTTTAAGGATGTTTCATCATGTGTATATATTTCGTGTAATTCAAGCTGTCTAATGTATTCTTTACTTAAGTCCTCATTATATAAGGTTTTTATTTTTTCATACATTAAATGGCGATTTAATAAGATATTATCAAACTTATTTATTTCGACACTTAATGTCGCAATATTTTTAGATGTTACATTTGCATTTGAATCATATTTTGATACTGTTGCTGCATTACCTTTCCCAATATAATTTTCAATTATTTCAATGTTTCTTTGTATAGTTGTTTTCATAATATTTTCTCCTTTTTGTAATAAAAAAACTATCCCCTGTATGGATAGCCAAAAAAGGTTCCATACATCCTGTCCCCAGGGAATGTATTGAGTGAGTATCTGGCTTTACAGTTACTGGGGTAGCATAGGGAATTATCCTATTTCCTCACTTAATATTACTAATTAAATACTACTTTATATAAAATACTTTGTAAATATAATAGTGGGCTAAGTCCACTATTCTTATGCTATCTGGTAATATATCTTCCCCATCCATTATTAATGATGGGGTATTTTGTTTATTAAAGAGAGTCGTTTTCTCTCCGCTAATTTAGATACTCAATCCATTTTCTCTTTTTACTATTCACCGTTTACATTAATGCTTCATTTTTATTGATTACATCGAATTCATTTATTTCAGAACTTGATATAATTAGATTTATGCTTTTATTTTTTTTAGATTAACAAGATGATAATGGAACCGTTATATTTGATATGTTTTATTATATCATGTCTACTTTAGTGGTATTATAATCTTTATATGTTTTTTTTATTTTCTTCTCGATTTAAGTTTTCGGTACCCACCATAGATAGGTTTAACATCTTCTACCGTGATTACGACGTTTTCTTGATAAGCCTTAAGTTCTTTCACCAATAATTTAAGTCTTTTTCTCGGAACATAGAAAAGCAGTATACTTCTTGGTAAAACCATTCCTTGCGCCTTTATAGTTGTGATTGCATATCCTTTTTCCCTTAGTGTAGTTGCTAAATAATCTTCGTGATCTCTGATTACAATAGCTTCGACACGAACATTACCAAGAGCTATTTTGCTTTCAATAACGGTACCAATAAATTGTCCCCCTGCAAAACCAGCAGCATATACAAGTGCTTTTATTGGATCATCTGTTATTCCGATTAGAACTGTAGTAACTAAAAATAACCATAGTAATAGTTCAAAGAATGAAAGGAACGATCCAATTAGTTTCTGTCCCCTTGTTATTAGAATGATTCTAACAACCGCAACTGATACTTCTATCATTTTTAAGAAAAATATCATTAAATACAGGCCCACTGACCCTTGAAATACAGATAAAAATTGTTCTAAAACAATCATACTAATCTCTCCTCGTGTAATAACAAATTATTTGTTCATTCAAAATCTAAGCAAAATCAATGGTTTTTCTATGTGTCCTTAACTAGGTATGATAAGTTGTTTTATTATATTCTCCTCATGCAGATATAAACTCCAGTTATATTTTTTATGGTATTAAAAAATATTTGACACAATATTTTCCCATTACTAGTATGATTTACTATTAAATTCTTTTTCAGATACATTATTAATTTTATTAGCATAGAGTGCTGCCATAAGGGAATAATTCGAAATCATGTTTGCAAAATCAAATAAGACATCTTCAACAATTACACCTTCTAATTTTACCTGGTACATTTTTCTTACTACTTCTTTCCCAAAACATCTAGCAACATGTAAACTAGATGCCAGTGGAGAACCTTGTGGTATAACAAATCTAGTTCCATCTTTTGTTTCTTCTTCATAAAACTCATAACGAGCCTTTAAGAAAGAGACGTGGCCTTCATCAATCACTGTTTTACCTCGAATACTACCATTTAAATGATATACAAGTTCTGTAATAAATATTAATTCATTTTTAAAGTTACCTTTTGCCAAACTTGCACAGAAACCCAGTTGAGA
>JAUVDP010000002.1 GCA_030595255.1 Mycoplasmatota bacterium
GCTGTGAACGCACCTGTTAAATGGTGTTATTAGCTTTAAAAGTGCCACAGAGACGAGCTTGATAGGAAACTATTAAGGTGGTACGGGTAAACCCCGCAAGCTAGAAACCCAAACTATGGTAGGGGCACTTCAATTCGGTAAATGAACTGATGAGGAGACATATTTATACGTAGATAAATGGTTACCGCCTCGTAAGAGGTACAGAACATGGCTTATAAGGTATCAATATTTTTATACAAGAAAAAGCAATGAAAATTGCTTTTTTTATTTATTATCAAATAAAAAATGCATACCATTTAGGGTATGCATTTTGTTTTATATATTATTCAGCTGAAGTGTCATAAAACCATATTAAATCAACTAAATGAGGATAATCCACGAATGGATTTCTATTATTTTGTTCTGCTGCAATTACTTCCATACGATTTAGTTCAAATGGGGATACAGGATCCGCAATATGCCATGCAAGTAATTCATCTAGATATCCCATTTCATAAATTCCAGGTGCTGTATTAACTAAGTTAAGATTTTCATACATAACCATCATATAGAATAATGCACGTGCAACGTCACCTTTAACATCATCACGTGGTTCATAACCTAATCCTAAAGCTGAATACGGTTTATTTCCTCTAGAACTATTCTCTCCAGGGTTAGCTGGCATTAAGTTATATAAATCTGAAGCAGCATTTACAGTAGTTTGATCTGAGAAAACTCCAAGTAATGACTGTGGCCATACGTGTTCTCTATTCCAAGTAGTTCCATAATCCCATACTCCTAAAATAGAAGTACCACGATAAACTAGAATTAGATTATCAGAATTTGATGGATCAACATCTGAGTCATCTAAGACATATCTAACATCATCGTAAGTTACTCCTGTAAATCCAGTATTTAAAATAATATTTAAAGCTTCGATAAGAGCATCTCCGTACAAACCTTCAGCATCATCATAATATGAATCTAAATCCATATTAATATCTATACTACCAGTATCAATTACTATAATTCTTATTATTTCTACTGCAGTATTCCCATATTCATCTGTTTTAGAAAATATTACTTCATACGATCCTGCTATAGAACTATCAACAGTACCAGTAGTATCACAAGTAGTATCACCTGCAACAGTATGAGTTGCAATACATCCTGTTAAATCAACAGTTTCATTTAATAAATATTGATTAACCATACTTTCATCAAAACTAATCGTATAAAGAGGAGTATCATCACCAATAACACCTACACCAGTATATATTTGAAAGTTATCAACATTAGTTCTAGAAACTGTTTCACTTTCAATTCTAAAATAATAAGCACTATCAGAATCTAAAGACAAACTAGTAAATAAAGCTTCATCGAAAATATAACTATATTCATCTAGTGTAGCAGTAGATGTGAAACTATCAACTGTAATCCACGTATCTTTATCAAGTGATATTTGAAAATTAACAGTAGTAGCATCATCATTCCCATAAGTTCCAGCGTAGAATATTACTTGTGCAATATCTGATGCACTAAATTCTGTTTGGATATATCCATCTCTAATACGAACACTATTTCCTTCAACTTTTAAATCTGTAGCTAAACTACCAATTAAAGCATCACTTAATGTCCAACTTTCACCTGATAAAGTAATTAAACCTACTGCATAAGAAGGTTTAGAACCCTCATCAAATGTTGTTTCATAAAATAATGTAGGTACTGGTAGAGCTATTAACTCATATATTGCTTCAATTGATTGATCTTTAGAAGCAACGAATGTATACATTAAATCAGATGATAAAACTTCTTCAGTATCAACATCTATCCAATAAAGGAATAAGAAATCTTCATGTGTAGGAGCAATAAATTCATACTGTGTTTCCCCACTATTCGTTAAAAATTCAATTTCTTCAACTATTATACTTAGTACGTTAGTTGTTGCAATGACAGTATAATCTTCAATAACAGGATCATCATCATCTTCAACTTCTGGTTTATTACAGCTCGCAAGTGTAAAAATACTTAAAACAAGTACAAATATAAATAAAAATCTTTTAATTATCATAAAAAACACTCCTCATTTAATATATGGTTTAATTATACTTCAATTTTATAAAGTATAACTAAATAAAATATAATTACTTTTTAATCGTTTCAACAACATCATCATGATTAAAGGTATTACCTTCATCAAAGATTCCACTTTGAATATATCTAGTATTATGTTTAGCAAGAAATCTTAAAAATTGAAAGACTAAAATGTAAGCTAAATACCCACCAAAGAATATCGTTACTACTAATCCAAACAAGGGTCCTAGTAGCTCAATAAACATTGCACCAAAGAATACTAACAATAATATCCAAAAGAAGAATAACGTACTTATAACTCTATTCAAATGATCATGAAAATATTTTCTCCACGTAACTTGAAATTTAAAATCATCTAATTTATCAAAATACTTATCTAAAAAATAGAAAAAATTCACAAATATCACTCCTAACTTGCTATTATTATAACATACTATATAATATAATAAGAGGTGATATGATGAAAATAATAATTTCTCCTACTAAAACTCAAGTTGAGGGATTTTCTGAATACTTAAATGACAAAGAATTACTATTTTTAGACAATCATAAAAAGATATTATCAATCTTAAAAAAACTAACTAAAAAAGATATTAAAAAGGTTATGAAAATTGATAAAGATATGTTAGAAAATACATATAATAACATTAAAAATTATCATGATTTACAAAGCTCTCATGCTTTTTCAAGTTTCAATGGCCTTGTCTTTAAAGGGCTGAATAAAGACTTTTACAAAGAAACTGAGTATCGTTATATTGAAAATAACTTAAGGATACTTGATGCTTTTTATGGAGTACTTGAACCAGGTACAAAAATTAAACCATATCGGTTAGATATGAAAATGAAAATAGGAGTTAATTTATATAAATATTGGGATATTAAACCGTATTTTAAAGATGAAGTAATTATTAATTTAGCATCAAGTGAATTTAGTAAGATGCTTGATGGTTGTAAACTTATAAATATATCATTTCTACAGTACAAAGATGGTAAGTTTATTAATCAAGCAACCTACTCTAAACAAGCTAGAGGTAAGTTCTTAAATTATCTAATATTAAACAAGATTGAAAATACTAAATTAATGAAAAAGTATTGTGTTGAAGGGTACATTTTTAATGAGATGATATCAAACAATGACAATCTTATCTTTACTAGAGAAGTATAACGGCACAAATGTGCCGTTTTGTTTGCTAAAATAAGAATATATTTATTGCAAAAATAGAAAATATAATGTAAAATGAATTAGCACTAATTAGGAGGTGATTTTATGAGTAAAGAACTAGACTACAAAGCAATTAGTAAAAGGCAAGAGAATATTAGAAATTTTAGTATTATTGCTCATATTGATCACGGAAAATCAACACTCGCAGATCGTATTTTAGAAATCACTAATACGGTAGCAAGTAGAGATATGAAAACTCAGTTACTTGATTCAATGGATTTAGAAAGAGAACGTGGAATTACTATTAAATTGAATGCTGTTGAAATAAATTATACAGCAAATGATGGTGAAACATATATCTTACATTTAATAGATACTCCAGGTCACGTTGACTTTACTTATGAAGTATCAAGAAGCTTAGCTGCTTGTGAAGGAGCTGTACTAGTAGTAGACGCTGCTCAAGGTATTGAAGCTCAAACTTTAGCTAATGTGTATTTAGCACTTGATAATGATTTAGAAATAATACCAGTTATTAATAAAATAGATTTACCTTCAGCTGATCCTGAAAAGGTAAAAGAAGAAATAGAAGATATTATTGGACTTGATGCAAGTAATGCAGTTCATGCTAGTGCTAAAGAAGGTATTGGAATTAAGGAAATACTTGAACAAGTTGTTGAGTTAGTTCCTGCTCCTGTAGGAGATCCAAAAGCACCATTACAAGCTTTAATCTTTGATTCATACTTTGATACTTATAGAGGAATAATACCTAGTGTAAGAGTTGTTCAAGGTACAATCAAAAAAGGTGATTTAATATATATGATGGCTACTGATAGTAGTTATGAAGTAATAAGTGTTGGAGTTTCAACTCCAGCAGAAGAAAAAAGAGATTACTTAGGACCAGGAGATGTTGGATTCTTTACTGCTTCAATTAAAAATGTTGAAGATGTAAGAGTTGGTGATACTGTAACTAAGAAAGATGATCTAGCTTCTGAACCATTACCAGGTTATAGAACATTAAACCCAATGGTATTTTGCGGGATGTTTCCAATTGATTCTGGAGATTATAATGATTTAAGAGAAGCACTAGGTAAACTTAAATTAAACGATGCTTCACTTATATATGAACCTGAAACAAGTCAAGCACTTGGATTTGGATTTAGAACAGGATTTCTTGGATTACTTCATATGGAAATAATTCAAGAAAGAATTGAAAGAGAATTTAATATTCCATTAATTGCGACTAGTCCTAGCGTTATTTATAATGTTTATTTAACTAATGGATCTAACGTTTCAATTGATAATCCTACTGATTTACCTCCTATCCAAAATATTGATAGAATAGAAGAACCTTATGTTACAGCTACTATTCTTACACCTGAAGAGTTTGTTGGTAATATTATGGAATTATGTCAGTATAAACGCGGAATATTTGTAGATATGAAATATTTAGGTGAAACAAGAGTTCAGTTAACATATCAATTACCATTACTAGAAATTGTTTATGATTTCTTTGATAAGTTAAAATCATATTCTAAAGGATATGCCTCATTTGATTATGAATTTCATAGTTATAGATCTAGTAAGCTTGTTAAGATGGATATCTTATTAAATAACGAAATAGTAGATGCTTTAAGTATTATAGTTTTCCAAGACTTTGCTTATAGAAGAGGTAAAGCAATAACTGAAAAACTTAAAGAGATAATTCCTAGACATATGTTTGAAGTTCCTATTCAAGCAGCAATTAACCAAAAGATAATTGCAAGATCTACTATTAAAGCAATGCGTAAAAACGTATTAGCAAAATGTTATGGTGGAGATATTACTCGTAAAAAGAAATTGCTTGAAAAACAGAAAAAAGGTAAGAAGAAAATGAAAAGTATAGGAAGTGTTGAAATACCTCAAGAAGCCTTCTTGACTGTACTTAAATTAGACGATTAAAACATAGAAAAGCCCTTGTTAAAGGGCTTTTTGTATGATGATATTTTACGATATATATTGATATTGGTAAAAATATATGCTATAATTACTTTGTACCAAAATTGTTAATAAGGAGGGATTTAATGTTACTAGCAATTGATTTTTTACAAGGAAGCGCATATTTTTATATCGCACTAGCCTTTTCAACATTCTTTGTTCTTCAAGGAGTATTTACATTTATAGGTATAGGCGATGCATTTGAAATTGACGCAGACTTCGATGCTGAAATCGATGTGGACGTTGATATTACTAACGGAATAGGTATGACTTTGCACTTATTCTCTGTTAGAGGAATAATTGCTTTTTTTATGATGTTTGGATGGACAGGTCATTTATTAACAGAAGGTGACATATCTCCAATCATAGTTTTTATTGCAGCCTTTGTATCTGGCTCAATAATGCTGTTTTTAGTATCGTTGATATATTATTTTATTCTAAAATTAAGTCAAGAAGGTACTTTGAATAAACAAGAAGCAATAGGTAAAGAAGGAACTGTATATATCCCTATACCTAATAGAAATGAAGGAATTGGGAAAGTACAATTGATAGTGAGTGGATCACTACAAACATTAGATGCAATCGCAAAAGATAAGAGCATAAAAACGGGGACTGAAGTAAAAGTTCTAGCGATAGTTAATAATATGCTTGAAGTCGAAGAAATAGAATAGGGAGGAATTAAGTTATGAATTATTTAGGAATTATATTAGTAATTGGAGTCATAATTCTATTTGTTACTGTAGTTGCAGTAATATCTAGATACCGTAGATGTCCATCGGACAAGATTTTAGTAATTTATGGTAGTGTAGGAAAAGGTACTGGAGGAGCAAGCAGAAGTGCTCAATGTATTCATGGTGGGGCTAGATTTATATGGCCAGTTGTTCAAGATTATCGTTATTTAGATTTAACACCTATGAGTATTGAAGTTAACTTAACAAACGCACTTTCAAAACAAAACATTCGTGTTGATGTACCTTCAAGATTTACTGTAGCAATATCTACTGAACCTGGAATCATGCAAAATGCTGCAGAAAGATTACTTGGTTTAAACCACGAAGCTATTAAAGAACTTGCAAAAGATATCTTATTTGGGCAATTACGTTTAGTAATCGCAACAATGGATATTGAGGAAATTAATAATGACCGTGATAAATTCTTAACAAACGTATCTAAAAACGTTGAACAAGAATTAAGTAAAATCGGATTAAAATTAATTAACGTTAATGTTACAGATATTAGAGATGAATCATCATATATCGAAGCATTAGGTAAAGAAGCTGCTGCAAAAGCTATCAATGATGCACGTAAAACTGTTGCTGAGAAAAACCGTGATGGATCAATTGGTGAAGCTGTAGCACAAAGAGATGAAAGAATTAATGTAGCAAAAGCAGATTCAGTTGCCGTTGAAGGTGAGAATGAAGCGAAAGTTACAATCGCTAATTCAGATGCTTTAAGACGTGAAAGAGAAGCTGAAGCGTTAAGAAGAGCAACAGCTGCAGAAAAAGTACAATCAGCAAAAGCATTAGAAGAAGCTTATCTTTCTGAGCGTGACGCAGAACTTGGTCGTGCCGAAAAAGAAAGAGCTACAAAAGAAGCAGATATCTTAGTACAAGCTAAAATTGATAAAGAAAAAGTTGAAATTGAAGCTGAAGCACAAGCAGAAAAAACTAGACGTATTGCTAAAGGTGAAGCTGACGCTATATTCTTAAAAATGAAAGCACAAGCTGATGGGATTAATGAAATCCTTACTAAGCAAGCTGATGGGTTTGATCACATCGTTAAAGCTGCAAATAATGACACTGCGAGCGCAGTATCGTTAATGATCGCAGATAAATTAGAAGATATCGTAGCTACTCAAGTTGAAGCTATCAAAGGAATCAAAATTGATAAAGTTACTGTATGGGACGGACTTGGTAATGGTAGTGAAGATGGTACACCATCAACTGCAAAATTCTTATCAGGTATGTTAAAATCACTTCCACCATTTGAAGATGTATTTAAAATGGCAGGAATGGATCTTCCTTCTATACTACAAGGTAAAGATAAATTACCTACAGTAGAAGAAGTTAAAGAAGAAAAATAATCAAACTAAAAGGACTATTTCTAGTCCTTTTTTTTATTCATATTTTGCTAAGTTCTTCTCAAATGCTGCTAAATGTTTAATAGATGCATCTCTTAAAGCACTAAATGTATCTCTAACATCATCTGGTAGTTCTTGTTCTAAGAATAAGTTATACATATCAATATTTAATATCTCAGCTAATACTCCAGTTCTAAATGTATCTTCAATATCAATTACAGGGAGTAAATGATTTTGTGCATCATTATAAGGAACTAATAATTCATATGTCTCAAAATGAGGAAGAAGCATTTCTATATGAGAAGCTTCCGCATTTATAATATTACTAAATGGCTTAGTTACATCAAAGTTAGCTAGAATATATTCATATTCTGCGTAAGCTGAATATTCATCTTCAATAGCGTAAACAAGCATTGCTTCTAAAGTTAATGATTCAGAACTTAGTGCACTTACACTACCCCAATTAACCGCATACTCATATAAATCTGTGACTATAATTTGTTCTAATGTTTCAGTTTCAGTAACTTCTTCAAGCGATTCAAGATCTATTTCATCAACATATGATCCAAAATTATCACATCCAGTTAATGTAAATACTAATAGTAATGATGTTACTAGAATTGTTATTTTTTTCATATAATTTCCACCTATCTGTGTAGTTCTTATATATATAACAAATGAAATTAAGTTTTTATTGGATTTATTTTAAAAAAGTTTTATTATTGTGTTAAAAACATCCTAAATTGTGATAGAATATTTAACGAGGTGAGTATTATGTTAACCGCTCTTTATATACACGTACCATTTTGTGAAAAGATATGTGTCTACTGTGATTTCCATAAGGAAATCGCTACTTTAACTAAGAAAACAAAATACATAGATGCATTAATAAAAGAGCTTATTAAAAACAAAGATACTCTCAAGAATATTAAAACTGTTTATATCGGAGGAGGAACTCCTTCTAATTTAGCACTTGATTTACTTGAAAAACTACTTAAAGCAATTAACGAAAACTTAAATATCACTAGTAAAGTTGAATTTAGTATTGAAACTAATCCTAATGATATAACGATTCAAAAGGCTTTACTATTTAGTAAATATAATATTAATAGAGTTAGTGTCGGTGTTCAAACGTTTAATAATGATCATTTAAAGTTCCTTGGTAGAACACATAATAAGAATGATGTTATAAATGCAGTTAATAATCTACATAAAGCTGGAATTAACAACATTAATATTGATATGATATTTAGCTTAGTAAAACAAACAGAAGCTGAATTAAGAGAAGATATTAAAGAAGCACTAAAACTTGATATTACTCATTTATCATACTATTCACTTATACTAGAGGAAAAGACAACATTATATCACTTATATAACCAAAATAAAGTAAGCATGAATAGTGAAGATATAGAAGCATTAATGTATAATATAGTGATAGATAGTTTAGTAGAAAAAGGATTTAATCATTACGAAATTAGTAATTTTTGTAAAGAAGGTTTTGAATCCAATCACAATACTATTTATTGGAAGAATTTAGATTATTTAGGAATAGGTAGTGGAAGCCACTCCTTAATAGATAATAAAAGATTTTATAATGAGAGTAATGTTACTAAATATATAAATGACACTATGAATGATATTAATGAAATAAAAGTTGAATATGATACTGAACCATTAAGAGAAGAATTAATTATGGGACTTAGATTACTTAAAGGAATTAATGTTAACGATATTAATTCTAAGTACAATATCAATCTATTAGAAGATTACAAAGAATTAAATGAATTTATTAAGAAAGATTTATTAGTACTAGATAATGGATTTATCCATTTCACAAGAAAAGGTTTAATGCTTGGAAATCTAGTATTTGGAATCTTTTAAGGAGGTATAACATGTTAAAAGGATTACTTAAAGAATATGAATACTACTTAAAAATAACTAAAGGACTTAGTCATAATTCAATAAAATCGTATATTACGGATTTAAAAGAATATATTGAATTCTTAAACAAGAATTACTTACTGAGAGACCCTGATAAAATCACTAAACAACATATTAGAAATTTTATCGCAAGACTTAAAAGAAAGAATAATACAGCTTCATCTATTTCTAGAAAGATGAGTGCTATAAGGTCTTTTCATAAGTATATGTTAATTGAGAAAATAATATATACAAACGTAACTATTGGAATTAGTTTACCTAAAAAAGAAAAAAGATTACCACTTGTTTTATCTGTTAATGAGATCGATGCTTTAATGATCGCAGCTGACGGTGATGATCCACTAGAACTACGAAATAGAGCTATGTTAGAACTGCTTTATGGTAGTGGACTTAGAATTACTGAACTTATTGAATTAAGGTTAGCTGATTTACATCTTAATATGGGATTTATTAATGTTACTGGTAAAGGTAATAAAGAAAGAATAGTCCCTATTGGTGATGAAGGACAATATGCTTTAAAAAGATATCTTGATAAAGGACGTTCAGTATTAAAAAAAGTTCAAGGTGATATAATTTTTGTAAATAATAGAGGAAATAAGATAAGTAGAGTAGGCTTTTATAAAACACTTAAACGTTTAGCTATTAAAGCTGGAATTACTAAAGATATTAGCCCTCATACTTTAAGACATAGCTTTGCATCTCATTTACTTGAGAATGGAGTAGACTTAAGAATGGTTCAAGAACTACTGGGTCATGAAGATATTTCAACGACTCAAATATATACACATATAAATAAAAAACAATTAAAAAGTGTTTATGAGGAATTCCATCCTCGTTCATACAAAAAGGAGGAATTTTAATGTATAAAAGAGTATTTTTAATCGTTATTGATAGTGTTGGTTGTGGTGAATTACCAGATGCTGCTGATTATGGTGATGTTGGTTTTAATACAATTAAACATATAAGTGAAGTAGGTAATGGTATTTATCTACCTAATATGGAAAAACTAGGATATGGTAACTTAACAGATATCGTTGGTGTGAAAAAAGATCTAAACGCTAAAGGTAACTTTACTAAAATGAACGAAATAAGTGTTGGGAAAGACACAATGACAGGACACTGGGAATTAATGGGTCTTAAAATTAAAGAACCTTTTATCACATTTACTGATACAGGATTCCCGAGTGAATTATTAGATGAATTATCAAGAAGAACAGGACGAGGTATAGTAGGTAATAAAGCAAGTAGTGGAACAGTTATCTTAGATGAATTTGGGGAACATCAAATTAAAACAGGAGACTGGATTGTATATACTTCAGCTGATTCAGTATTACAAATAGCAGCACATGAGGAACACATTGGACTAGATGAGTTATATAAAGCATGTGAAATAGCACGTGAGCTTACTTTAAAAGAAGAATGGAAAGTAGGTAGAATAATCGCTAGACCTTACTTAGGTGAAAAAATAGGTGAATTTAAACGTACACCTAACCGTCATGACTATGCTTTAAAACCTTTTGAACCAACATCTCTTGTTTATTTAAAAGAAGCTGGGTATGATGTTGTTGGATTTGGAAAAATAAACGATATATATGATGGAGAAGGTATTACAGAAACATATAAGCAAGTATCTAATGAAGATGGAATGAATCACTTTATAGATTATGCAGATAAAGACTTTAATGGTTTAGCATATATTAACTTAGTAGACTTTGATGCATTATTTGGACATAGAAGAGATCCACTCGGATATAAACAAGCACTAGAAGAATTTGATGTACAACTTGGTACATTATTAGATAAACTAAGAGACGATGATTTATTAATGATTACTGCAGATCATGGGAATGATCCAACAGCCCCAGGATCTGATCATACTAGAGAATATGTACCAATGCTTGCTTACTCAAAATCATTAAATGGTTCTGAACTAGAAATAAGAGAATCATTTGCTGATATTGGAGCTACAATAACTGATAACTTTAAAACTAAACATGCTAGATATGGTAAAAGCTTCTTAAAGGAATTAAAGTAGATGAATTCAGTTACAACTGATGAGTACTCTGATTCACACTTTTACTACAAAATACTAAAGATAGGAGCACCAATAATTCTTGCTCAGTTTATGACTAGTATTTTAGGATTAATTGATACAATAATGGTTTCAAGTTTAGGAGAAATAGCTGTAGCAGCTGTTGGAGTAAGTACAAGTTTTATGTTTTTATTATTTATGATCCTCTTTGGATTACTAAGTGGATTATCAATCTTTGTAGCCCAGTTTTGGGGAAGTAAAGATATAAAAAGTATTCATAAAGTATATATTATTTCTATTATTGTAGGAGCATTTATATCAACAGTATTCTTTATCATGGGGAAATTTTTCCCAGAATTTGTTATTGGGCTATATAATAATAGTGGAAACAACGGAAATAGTATTTTATTAAATGACTTTGGGATTGATTACTTAAGTATCGCAACATTTTCATACTTCACTATGACAGCTTCATTTATGATCAGTATGTGGATGAGAAGTGTGGAAAGAGTAATATATCCTCAAGCTGTAGCTATAGGAGTTGTTTTACTTAATACTTTACTTAACTACACATTAATTTCAGGTAACTTCGGATTCGAAGCTTACGGTGTAAAAGGTGCCGCTATAGCAACACTTATATCAAGTAGTATTGGTGCATCATTATTAATACTATATTTAATTAAATCAAAAGAAGAAGTATTTAAAATTAAACTTTCTACATACAAAGAAATTACTAAAGATTTCTTAAAACGTATTTTAGAAAAAGCATTACCAGTTGCCATAAATGAAACAATGTGGGGACTTGGAATGACTGTTTATTTAATAGCTTATGGCTTTATTAGCACAGATAGTTTAGCTAGTATTCATGTTAGTAACCAGGTAATGGGATTGTTTTGGGTATTTACTATTGGAGTTAGTACTGCCTGTAGTATCATGATTGGTGTTAAACTAGGAGAAAACAAACTAGAACTAGCAAAACAATGGGGAATTAAGTTTACTAAACTTACATTTGGACTTGGAATTGTATTTGGAATCACTTTATTTATTTTTAGTGATAGTATAGCAACTCTATTTACAAAAGAGTTTGAAAGTAGTGTCGTTGGAGATAATGTTTCGTTAATTCTAAAAGTCTTCGCATTCTATATTCCTATTAAGTATTCAAATGCACTTCATATCATAGGAACACTACGTGCAGGAGGAGATACTAAGTTTGTATTATTTGCTGAACTTGGACCTTTATGGCTCGTAGGTGTCCCACTCGCATTTATCTTAAGTATTAAGACAGATTTACCATTATACGTAATTGTAGGACTAGTTAATATTGAAGAGTTACTTAAATTCTTTTTAGTTCTTGGAAGGTTCTTCCAATATAAATGGGTTAGAAATCTAACACTTGAATAATAAAAAAATGGGGATAAAATGAAAAAATTTATTATTGGATTTAGTGTCGTAGTTACAATATCATTTATAAGTTACTTTCTATTTTTCAGTGTTTGGTGGAGGATGGGTGAAGAAGTAAATTTAGAGGATTACATAGAAGATTATAATATTTCAGAATTATATGATACTCAAGGGTTTACTATGGAGGATGTTGTAACTGATTTAGCGTTTAGAGGTGAAGAATATCGGCCTTGGAATAACACTTTTATTCATGCAGCTTTTACTAACTATGCAAAAGGTACCCTTGCATTAAGCAATGATGGAACACTTTCACTATTTTTAGTACCTATGTCAAAAAGATTTGATATACTATATCTTGAAGATTACATATTTCCAAGTCAAGAAGTTGTTCTAGCAGAACTTGATAAACTTAAAGAAATGACTACACATGATATCGTTTATATATCAGTCCAAACAAATTCATTTATTACTGATCCTCACATTCTAGTATTTGATATTCAAGATGAACTAGGTGAGGAATTTGAAATGGCAACTTTGTATGCACTAAGTGTAGCTATCAATAATGAAAATGGTACAGAAGTATTCTTAATTATTGGTGAGGATAATACATATGCGTTTATCGAATATGATGTATATAAAAATGAAGTATCTTTATATCATATATTTGAATAATATGTATTCTCATGCTTAGTTTACAATAAACCTTAAAATAAATACAAAAAAACATTCTAATTTTAGAATGTTTTTTAAAGTTCATTTAATAATTTCTTGTATTTAGAATCAAGTTCATTTTGAGCTTTCTTAAGCTTTTTAACAAATTCTCTAGCAAGAACCTTTTTCTTAGCAGTAAGCCCTTTAGAAGCATATCTAATATACTTTTTATAAGGTTTAGCTGTTACTTTAATCATTTGATTAGTATCTTTTAGTATTTTTTCTAATTCTTTACTGAATTCTAGTTTATATTTAACTAAATTTTCAATTAATTCTTTATGAATAGTTATCTCTTTATTATCGAGATCTAAATAATCTTTTTGTATTTCACTTTCACCACGATGATTACTATTAGTAAATAAATTACTACTCATTGCTTCAAGTTCTTTGATTAATTTCTCTCTCATTACTGGAATTTCTTCTTTAATTGGAAGTAAACTATCTTGCTTAATTTTAAGTAATTTATCAGAAGCTTCTTTATGTTCTTTAATTTTAGAATGTTTAAATTCTTTTTGTTGCTCTATAAAGATATCTGATTCTTTACTATTAGTCATATTTTCAAGTAAGACTTTTGTTTCTTCAATAACTTTAAGAGGATCTATAATTTTTTCTTTATATAACTCATCAGCTTCACGTGTCGCTCTTTGTAGACGTTCATTTGCGCTAGATACTGCGGTATTATTAAGTACTGGCATAATTCCTCTTGTTTCTTCAGTTTGATCTGTTTCTTCAATTAGATCAAACTTTTCTTTTGTTTGGAAGTATAATGTTTCAAAAGAATCAACAGTTTGTTCTTTTAAAGCACCAGCCTCAATAGTTGCAATTTCTGCTCTACTATTAGCGTCCTTTATAACTTTATCATATCTTAATATTTCAACATCTTGATTTTCGATATCTTCAATATCGTCAATCATTTTATTAAATGTAGCTTTTAGTTTTTCTATCTTACCAATAATTTTACGGTTATCTTTTTCATCCGTAAAAAGAAGTAGTTTATAGTTTAAGTCTTCAAGTTTATCATCTAGTTCTTTACGAATTTTTGATTTTTCGTATTCATATTTTTGTCTATAGTAATCAATTTTCTTATTTGCATAATCTAATTCTTGATTTAAAGTTAAACTTATACTCTCAATTCTAATTTCATATTCACTTTGAGCACACTTAATTTGCTGAGTAGCAAATAGTAATTGGTTTTCTAACGTCGTCTTAACAAAGGCATCATTAACCTTAACACCTAAATTAATTCTTTCAATTTGTTCTTCAGCTAGGTTTCTTTCATTTTCATATAATGATTCTACTTTTATTAACTGAAGTTCATGTTCTTTTTTTGCAATATTAATTAAAGATTCTTGATAGATTATTTCAGAATTAGCTTCTTCTTTAATCTTTTCATTTTTAATTAATGTTTCATTTCTTCTCGAAAGAATAAGTTTCTCAATATCATTAAGAGCTTGATCTAACTTAACATCTTCAATGCTTTTCTTTACTTGATACTCTTGTTCTACCTTAATGATACGATAATTATTAAGGTTTTGTTTTAAAGCAACAATACGAGTATTTTCCATTTTTTTAAGATCTATTAAGAATTCCTTAAAAGTATCTATAAGTAGTAGTTCATCTAACTCATTTTCTTTCATAATGATTAATTCTTTAGATTTAATTTCTTGTTTAAGTTTAAATATTTTTGTACCAGTTGAGACTTTAGTATCTAAATAATTATTTAATGTATCAACTCTATTTTTATTGATATCAACGTCACCTAGAAGAGCATTATAATCTGATTTTATTTTATATAGTATTTTTGCTTCTTCAAATTTAATTTTTTCTAGTGATAAGCTATGGTTTTGTTTATTTATATCAATTACATGTTTCTTTTCAACTGTTAGTAGATGATTAATTGATTTTGTATGTGTTTTCTTTGTAATAGTAGATAATTCTTTAGAAAGTTGAGATGTCATTTTTAAAGAAGAAGTACTTTTTTCTACTTTTTCAAACTCCTTCATTAATTTAGCAACTTTAGCTAGGTTATTCTTTTTCTCAGCATTAATAATTTGTAATCTAATATCTTTTAATTTATCATCAATTGCTTCTTTAGCTTTTCGTTCTTCATCTAATACTTTTTGATTTTTAATCTCTTGTTTAGCATTAACACCTTGTTCATATTTAAGATATGATTCGTTAATCTCTTCTTCTTTATTTTCGAATTTAGTTTCTAAATTTTCGATATTACCACTAAATTGAATCATTTTATTTTCAAAATCTAGTTGAATTTTTTCACCAATATTGACATCATCATCAATCTCTTTAAAGATAGAACCAGAAGCTTCATTAAGAGCATAGCAAGTCTCAATACTCGTTCTAATATGGTTATTAAATTTATCTTCTAGCCCTTTAACACTATCATAAATATATTTTAAAGAAGCTAGTTCGCTTGTAACATGTTCTCTTTTAGAATCAAAAAGATTATCCATTAATTTAATAATTTCTGTAGTAACTACTAGTTGCTTATCAAACAATAATTTATTTCCATCAATTATTTCATCACGGAAAGTTTCTTCGTATGTATTTAATTTATCAATAGAAGATACAAGTTCTTGATAAATACCTTCTAAATTAATAATACGTTCAGGAGTTTTATTATTGTCAAAGAAACGAACTTCTTGACGTGCTCTAAATATTTTATTTTCAGCGTCAATCATTTCATTTAGTTGTTGTATAACAGTTTCTCTATCCACCAAATCAATAGAAGAGTTTAGATTACTAATTTCTTCATCAAGTTCAGCAAGTTTTCTTTTTGTTTCTGTTATACGTTGATTATTATTCTTTTTAACTTCTAAATTAGCTTCTCGTACTTGATTTACTAATTCCTTTAAAAGCGCAGCTTCTGAAGCAATATCACTTTCGATAATTGTTGATATATCACGATTAGCTTTTGATATTACTTTAGGTAAATTACTTTTAAACATTTTAGCCATAGTAATCCTCCTTTCTATTCTTTGTCAGCATTTATTTCTAGTAGTTTATTAAGTGTAGTAGTATGTTTCTTTTTACCTTGCTCAAATAATGCATTGGCAAAAACAATGTTATTATCAGAAATGACATTGTTAGAAGTAGTTATTGATGAATTGTATTCATCTGCAATTATTTTATATTTCTCTAAATAGAAACTTAAGTTTTGTAATAGTTTTTCGTATCCTTCTTGGAAGAATGTATAAAGACTGCTTTCTAAAGATAAAGCAATTTTTTGGTGAGTATCTTGTAATTCTATTAAACGTTTCGCTTTAATTTTACTTTCTTTATCAATTGCTTTTTGTGCATCTCCAATTGATTCTTCTAATCTTGGTCTTGTAGTAAAGATATTTTTTTCAAATTTAGAAGTTTGTTCGAGAAGATCTTTATTAATTTGTTTTAGGAAATTCTCAGCATCTTTATTAACACTATCTATGTCTTTATTATTCGCTTTAATATTGAGAAGATGACCATTCTCAGTTTTATTAAGTGAATCGTTATAGCGTGAATTAGCTGTTTCTATTGCAATATTATAAATTCTTTCTTCGTAATCAAATATTTTTTTAGCTTCACTGTTTTTTTCACCGAGTCTTATTGTTGTTTCTTTATAAATATTATCTAAATCGTTTTTTCTACCATCAATAACTTCTATTTGTTTAACTATTTCAGAAGATTCAGTTTTATCAATCATAACTAAATGATCACTTTTTACAGTGATAAGTTCATTGATATCATCTTTAATAACTCTTACTTCATCAAGTGAATTATCTTTTAGTATTTTAATTGTGCCTTTAAGTTCAGATATTAAAATATCTAACTCAGCAAGTTTGATTTTTCTACGTTCATCAACTTCGTTTGTGAAGACATCAAATGCTTCATTAATTGGATCAATCTTATTTATTCTATCTTGTTCTACTAAAGCAATTGCTTTTCTAGAATTCTCTTCAGCATTCTCGATTAACTCTTTGTCGTTCTTAGTTATTGGAGCATATAGCTCATTTACTTGAACCAAGATTTTATCTTGTAAGTTCTTAAGAGAAGAATAAGCAGAAGTATAAATAGCTCTTACACTACCTTTTAATGTTTCGATATCTTCTGTTTTTGATTTAGCAAATTTAGATAGTTCAAATTTAATTTGATTTTTAATAACAGTTTCATGATCTAAACGAGCATTATTAACTACAGTTTTTCGTTTGTTAATTTCTGTATTTGTTTTTTGTAGGACCTTATTTAATTTCTTAATAGAACCTGATTCTTTAGTAGTAGAAATCTTTTGTTTTATAGTTCTTAATTCTAGTTCACTCATAAAATTAAGAGCTTCATTAAGTGTTTCGTAAGTTCTTTGAATATATTTGGTAGATTTATCTATTAAATTCTCTGAGTTAGAAGCAATTTGTTTAATTTGTTTTATCTCAAGATTTTCATCAATTAAAAGGTTTGTACTTTCTTCAATGAAATCTTCATATATTACGTTTGATATAACAAATTTATTTAATCTCTCATCAATAACTACTTGTGATTTAGCCATATTAAGACTTGGATTTCTAATTTCACGATCCAGTGCTTCATTAATTAGACTTAATTTTTTATCAGTTTGTAAGTGAATTGTATTTCTTTCTTTTTCACCTTTAAAGTTCTCTTTTGATATTTCAAGATCGAGAGCTGAACTGAAGCTATCTTGTTCGTAACGAAGTTTATTAACCTCTTCATCAAGTTTTAAAAGGTCTTCTTCAAGACGTTTATTAATTACTTCTATTTTATAGTTAGCTTCTAAGTTAATATTTTTTATTTCCATTTCAATTTCTTTAGTGATTAATATATTATTTTTTTGAACTTCAATTTCAGATATATGTTTTTCAAATTCAAATATTTGAAGTTCTTTTTCAAATTTACCATCAAGTAAATTGTTTTCAAGCTTAGTGCTATTAAGGCGTAACTTATAAACTTCAGTTGCTTTTTCATTTTTAAGTTTAGCTTTACCAAGGGCTTTATCAAGTGTTTCTTTGTTCTTAATATTTGTGATTTCTTTATTGTTTTCAGAAATTTTATCTTTAACATTACACTTTTCAATTTCAATTAAATTTTCTAATTGATTATTTAGTAGTTTAATCTCATGTTGTTGTTTAGCAAATCTAATATTATATCTTTCTTTAACTTCATTTGCTTCAATACTCTCTCTTAATCGATTAACTTTAATCTCTTTAAGAGGATCTGCGGTATCTAAGTATTTGTTAATTTCATCAATTTCTTGATTGATTCCTGTTAGTTGATCGATGCTTGATTTATTTGAGCTTAACAGTTTATTTTTAAAGCCATCAAATAGAGATGTATATCTATTTACGAACTCAGTTTTTAGTTTTTCATGTTTAACTAAATAGTCATTGTTTGATAACTCAAAGTTATTAAGTTCACTTTTTAAAGTTAAGTTGATTGATTTGAAATAGTCCCCTATATCTTTAAGTTCATTTTGATCACTTAGTAAAAACACTTCAAGCTTTTCATAGTTTTTGAGTTCATAAACTAGAGTATCTTTAGCAAATTCAACCTCTTTTTTTAGTATCAATATTTTTTCATTCAAAATACGTTCTTCGTAACCAACGGTAGTAGAAGCACGTAGATTAAATAATTCGATTTTCATTTTTATAGATTTCTTTGTTTTCTTAGTTTGATTTTCTTCATCTTGATTTAACTCATCATTTAATTTATTTAGATTCATTACAAGATCATTTTGAACTAGTAATTCTCTTTCAGAAAATTCAGTTTCTAAAAGAATGATTTGTTCTTCAAGTTCGTTAATAAAGGCTTTAGAGTTGTTTTCATACTCAGAGGTAAGCTCTTCTATGAATGCTTTTATCTCTTTAACTTTAATATTAGATTCCATTCTAATATGAGTTGTTTGGTTATTAAGTTCACGTTCTACATCTAGTAAAGACTGATCAGTATTGCTATTTTCATTTGTCTTTCGTTCGATATAGATATCTAATTTATTTTGGATATTCTTATCTAAGGTTTCTTTAATTTCAGATATTTCTTTTAATTTAGAAACTAGTAATTCATCGTATTCAATAATCTGTTGTTTATGAAGTTTTTTGTTATTGTTGTAGTTATTATTATAAGTATCAAGTTTCTCAACATAACTTGTAACATTCTTATCATATTTCTCTTTGATTCCAGTAATGTCGTCAGCTTGAGAAGATTCTAATTCTTTAATTTCTTTATCTATTTCTTCAAGTTTAATGTTAAACTCTGATGTTTGAATAACTTTATATTCATCAAATTCTTTTTTAAATCTATTATCTTTCGATCTTAATTTTACTAGTTTATTTTCAACAGCTTTTTCAATTCTTTGGTCTCTTAAAACAGCTTTATCATTAAGTAAAGCTAGTTTCTCTTTTGATTGTTTTTCCTTCGCTAAAAAGTCTTTGTGTGCTTTCAAAGACTTGGTTTCATGATTCTTATTCAATTTTAGTATTTTTGTATTAATAGGTGCAATTTTCGAATTATATTCTAATTCGATGTCGAATGAAGCAATGTCAAAACTCTTTAACTCTGTCTTTTTCAAATTTTTGCACCTCCCGAATGTTTTAATTCAGCCATTTACTTAGGTAATTTTACCATAATTACAGTGTTTTTTCAATATTATATTATATTATATGTCTTATATAATAAAAAGCTTTTGTAAACAGGTATGTTTATTGTATAATTTTAACGAGGTGTTTTTATGGAAAATAGAATCTTGTCAGAAGACATAATTGAAGAAGATATTCAGAATCTTTCTTTAAGACCAAAACTCTTAAATGAGTATATTGGACAAACAAAGGTTAAAGAAATGATGGAAATCTTTATTAAAGCAGCAAAAAACCGTAATGAGGCTTTAGATCATGTATTACTATATGGTCCGCCGGGGCTTGGTAAAACTACTTTAGCTAATATTATAGCAAATGAAATTGGTGTGAATATAAAAATAACTAGTGGTCCCTCTATCGAACGAAGTGGTGATTTAGCTGTTATTTTAACTAGTCTTCAACCTGGAGATATCTTGTTCATTGATGAAATTCATCGTTTACCAAGAATAGTTGAAGAGATATTGTATCCTGCGATGGAAGATTTTGTTATTGATATAATTGTTGGTAGAGATTCTACTAGTAAGTCTATTAGAGTAGATCTACCTCCTTTTACCTTAGTAGGTGCAACTACAAGATTTGGAGACTTAAGTGCTCCATTAAGAGATAGATTTGGTGTAGTTCATAAGCTTGAATACTATAATAATGCTGAATTAAAGGAAATATGTAAAAGAACTGCAGGTATCTTTGAAACAGAAATTCATGAAGATGCTGAATTTGAAATCGCAAGACGAAGTAGAGGAACTCCAAGAATAGTTAATAGATTATTTAGAAGAGTTAGAGACTTTGCTGATGTTTTAAATGATGGTGTTATAAGCATGGATATTTGTAAACTTGCATTAGGTAAATTACATATAGATGAAATTGGATTAGACAATAAAGATTATGATTATTTGAATGGATTAATTGAGAATTTTAATGGTGGACCAGTTGGTCTTGAAAGTATCGCCGCTTCAATCGGAGAAGAGGCAACTACTATAGAAGATGTTTATGAACCGTTCCTTCTTCAACTTGGATTTATTAAGAGAACTTCAAGAGGAAGAGTAGCTACAGAAAAAGCATATAAACATATGAATAAATCACATAAGTCGAGGTTGTTTTAGATGAAAGTTTCAGATTTTGATTACGATTTACCAAATGAGTTAATAGCTCAAACACCTTTAAAAGATAGGTCGGCTTCACGACTACTTTTATTGGATAAAGAAGAAGGCAATATCTCACATGACCATTTTTCTAATATAATTAATTATTTAAACACAGGTGATGTTTTAGTTTTAAATGATACGTCTGTAATTCCTGCTAGGCTATATGGAGAAAAAGTAGATACAGGAGCTGTAATTGAGATCCTATTACTTAAACAAAAAGAAAATGATGTATGGGAATGTTTAGTTAAAAAAGCGCGTAAAATAAAGGTTAATACTGTTATTTCATTTGGAAATGGTATCTTAAAAGCTAAATGTATAAGCGTTAGTGATGAAGGTATTAGAGATTTTAAAATGATATATGATGGAGTATTTTATGAAGTTCTTGATGAACTTGGTGAAATGCCACTTCCACCTTATATACATGAAAAATTAATTGACCAGAATAGATATCAAACTGTTTATAATAAGTATAAAGGAAGTGCTGCAGCACCTACTGCAGGACTACATTTTACTGAAGATTTGTTATTTAAAATAAAAGAAAAAGGTATCATAATTACCTTTGTTACATTACATGTTGGACTCGGTACTTTTAGACCAGTGCAAGTTGATGAAATTAAGGATCATCATATGCATACTGAGTTTTATCAAGTCACAAAAGAGACAGCTAATATTTTAAATATTGCTAAACAAAATAATAGAAAGATTATTGCTGTTGGAACAACTTCACTTAGAACTTTAGAAACAGTTCTAAGAGATAATGATAGTTTTATTGAAACGAGTGGTTGGAGTAATATTTTTATATTCCCAGGATATAAATTTAAAGCAATAGATTCTTTAATTACAAATTTCCATTTACCCAAATCTACATTATTGATGCTTGTTAGTGCACTTGCTGGAAAAGAGAATATGACAAATGCATATAATGAAGCAATTAAAGAGAAATATCGTTTCTTCAGTTTTGGAGATAGTATGTTTATTAAAAGTAAATAATGACAAATAAAAAACATCATTCAAATGATGTTTTTTTATTCGTTAATTTTGATTACTCAGATGGTTTAATCCAAGCTAATATTAATATAATCCAACCAATAAATGGTAAGAACCACCATAATAGATACCATCCAGAACGTCCTGTATCATGTAAACGTCTAATTGCTAAAGCAACGAATGGAATAATAACTGCTAATCCATAAAGTCCACCTAAAAGGTCAAATCCTACAACATTACCAACAATTCCTAATAAAACCGAAACTATAAAGTTAATTAATACTGCCATCCAGAATTCTTTAATATTTGATTTACCGTCAAAGTCATTCCATCTTTGCCACATTTGTACATATTCTTTTGTATATTCTTCCATAATATCCTCCTGTTTTTTATTTAATTATAACATATTATAACTAAATTGTCGCTTTTATTATTTAATAGGTTTTAGTCTAGCTGTAAAATGTCTTAATACAGGTGGTTCATAATCAAATTCAAGCCCAACTAAGCTATCTCTATTTTTATAAACTTCAATAACAGCATCCGCAACTACATCAAGATGTGCATATGTATATGTACGTCTAGGGATAGTTAATCTCATTAATTCTAAAGGACTTTCTAAGTTTTTATGAGTATCTGGATCTCTTCCTAGTAAGAATGAACCAATTTCTACAGGTCTTACTCCAGCTTCTAAGTAAACAGCGTTACCAACAGCTTGTGCTGGGAATTGATCAAACGGAATATGAGGTGCAAATTTCTTACAATCTACAAATACTGCATGTCCTCCAGTAGGATATTGAATAGGAACTCCTGAATCTCTTAATTTATCACCTAAATATCTTACTTGATCTAATCTATGTTCTAAATAATCCTCTTCTAATGCTTCATTTAGCCCTACAGCTAAAGCTTCCATGTCTCTACCAGTTAATCCACCATATGTAGGGAAACCTTCCATAGGAACTATATAAGTACGACATTTATTATATAAATCTGTATCTTCTTTAATACAAATCAATCCACCAATATTACTAATACCGTCTTTTTTAGCACTCATTAAGAATATATCAGCTAAGTCAAAAGCTTCTAAAGCTATTTCTCTTATTGATTTGTTTTTATATTTATCTTCTCTTTGTTTAACAAAATAAGCATTTTCAGCATATCTTGCTCCATCAATTAATAATGTAATACCATATTTAACTGCAATTTTTTTAACTTCATGCATATTTTCCATACTAACTGGCTGTCCACCTGCACTATTATTAGTAATGGTCATGATAATTCCAGCAATATTTTCTTTACCTTTTTCTTCAATAATTTTAACAAGGTTTTCTAAATGAAAATTACCTTTAAATGGATGATAGTCTTCAGTATTAAAACACTCATCAATTACACAGTCAAGCGCACGTGCACCTGCGAGTTCAACATGAGCTCTTGTTGTATCAAAATGCATATTTGATATAAAATATAACCCATCTCTATCAACTAATTGAGGTAAAACAACTTGTTCAGCTCCACGTCCTTGATGTGCAGGAATAATATACTTATAATTAGTAATTTCTTTAGCTACTTTTTCTAATCTATAAAAACTACGTGACCCAGCATATGCTTCGTCCCCCATCATTAATGCTGCCCATTGAAAATGGCTCATTGCTCCAGTACCTGAATCAGTAAGTAAATCAATATAAACATCTTCGCTACGCAAACTAAAAGGATTATATCCAGACGCTTTTAATAAAGAAATTCTTTCTTCCCTAGTAGTCATTTTAATTGGTTCAACCATCTTAATTCTATAAGGTGGTGCTACATATTTTCTATTCATGTATTTTCCTCCAGTATATTCATATTAAATTACAAAAATAATTATATATTATTGTGTTAGCGTTTACAATTGAAAATTGAAATTATTATTGATTTATGGTAATTTTTTAGGAATTTCATGATACAATTTTATTGTTAAGTACTTCGAGAAAAAATTACTAAATATTTATGTAAGGGAGAAAATACATGAAAAAAATAACTATACTAATGATTACTGTATTCCTTCTAATAACATTATGTGGATGTAAAATAGAAGAAACAACTATATTAGATGATTGCATTCTTGATGAAAGCTGTAATTATGAAGCTGTAGCAGCATCAATCAATCCAGATGAAGTGATGTTCAATATGGTAAAAAAATACTCATTAGAAAACGATATAAATTTATCTACGGATAATTTAGTTATGATAGTAAAGAGAGATTTAACTAAGCTAGAGCTTATTATTAATTATTATCAAGTATTATATGATATATCAAATGAGGATTTTTGTGTTGTAAAAAACATGCTAGCTGAATTATACAATTATACTGAATCTAATCTAAATCCAGTTGAAAGTATCTTATTGGAAGTTGGAAATCTTCAGAATAATAATTATATAATGTCTTATAGTCCAGAATACACGGAATTAAGAGTATCCAATTATATAGATAGTGACTATAATGGGGATTTATCACTTTTTTATAATCAAATAACAAACATAATTATGAGTTTTGATTTTGACGAATTCTCAATTGCATTTATATATAACGATAATATTACTATACTTATTAATTACTCTTTAGAGTCGATGAATAGTATCCATTTAGTATTTCTAGAGTATGGGTCCGTATATCCTTCAGAATTAGATAAACAAGCACTATTAACTGAATTAGAAGAACTACTTCCAAATATAAACATAGAACTATCCTAGTTAAATCAAAATAATATAGTCACTTACTGGTTTTTACCTGTTTAGAGTATAAAAAAGGGCTCATTTGAGCCCTTTTAGTTTACTCTTCTAAAGGTTTAATCTTCTTAATTAAATACACAAATGGTGTATCTAAGAATGCAACAATTACTTTAATAACGTAAGAAGTTACAAAAATACTTAATACTACTTCATTAGACCATACTCCTAAAAAAGCAATAGGCACAAAGATTGTAGTATCAACTAACTGACTTACTAATGTAGATCCGTTATTTCTAACCCATAAAAATTTGTCTTCTGGAAGCTTTCTTCTAATTGCCTGATAAAGGTGAACATCAACCATTTGACTAATGAGATAAGCAGTTAAACTACCAATAGCGATTCTTGGTAAAATACCAAATATCGTAATAATTGAATCATTAGCCCAGTCATCAATATTCGGAGTAAACCAAATAGCAAACTGCATAACTATAACAGTAGCTAGCAAGCTAAAGAAACCTATATACACAGCTTTCTTAGCATCCTTTAACCCATACTTTTCATCAAGTGCATCAGTTACTAAGAATAATGTACCATACATTATATTTCCTAGTGTTGCGACAAAAGTAAATCCAAAAAACGTAAAATCAATTGTCTTTGTTACTTGAATATTAGCTAGTATAGTACCTAGCGCAATCCATGCGAATAAACCTGTTTTACCAAATAGTTTATAAGCTAATACTATTAGTGAAAAATTCACTAAAGCAAATAAAAACCATAAAATCTCATTACTCATATATTTCCTCCTAGTTTTGTTATCGCAGGATGGTTACGAACTGCGTAAAATTTTAATGCAAACTAAATATATATTAATTATCACTAATTGTCAAATAAACGCTTATTTAAAAAAACATATCTTTTCACAAAATTTACATACAAAAATCTATATATTGTAGTAAAATAGTAATATTGATATGAAGACTGGGTGATAATATGGAGAAACGAGTAGGTATCGATATTGGGAGTACTACAATAAAAGCTGTAGTACTAAATAGTAATGATGAGATAATATTTAAAACTTATTTAAGACATAAGTCGAGTATTACAAAATCATTAATAAAGCTTTTAGGTGACTTAGAAGCTTCTTTTAATAATGATAAAATGTATTTTAATTTTACAGGTAGCGCTGGAATGCATTTATCTTTTGGAATTAACGCTCAATTTACACAAGAGGTTATTAGCGCTACTAAAGCCTTACAACATGAAGGTGATGACTTTGATGTATGTATTGAATTAGGTGGAGAAGATGCTAAAATAATCTTTTTTGATGGTAATAATATAGAACAAAGAATGAATGGAACATGTGCTGGTGGAACAGGAGCATTTATTGATCAAATGGCAACATTAATTGATGTTACAACTCCTGAACTAAATGAACTTGCAAAGAACTATAATAAGATATATCCAATAGCATCACGATGTGGAGTATTTGCTAAAAGTGATATTCAACCATTACTAAATCAAGGTGCTGCACATAATGATATAGCTGTAAGTATTTATCAAGCAATCGTTAATCAAACAATTGCAGGTTTAAGTCAAGGTCGTAAAATAAAGGGAAGAGTAGCCTTCTTAGGTGGACCCTTAACATTTGCTAGTGAACTACGTAAAAGATTTATTGAAACCTTAGATTTAAAAGATGTTTATGTCCCAGAAAACGGTGAAGTATTTGTAGCATTTGGGGCTGCACTTGAAGCTTCAGAACAAATTTTTACTGTTGCTGAACTAAAAAATGTTATTTTAGAATATGAGAAAAAAGATAAAAGTAAAATGAAAAAATCTCTTGGTGCTCTATTTGAAACACAAGAAGATTTAGAGATATTTAAAGAAAGACATGCTAAAGCAAGTCTAAAAGAAATTGATATCAAAAGCTATAAAGGTGATGCCTACTTAGGAATTGATGCTGGTAGTACAACAACAAAACTTATTTTATTAAGTGAAGATAATGAAATACTTTATTATTTCTATTCACATAATAAAGGTAATCCAGTTGATATGGTTAAATCATCTTTATATGAGATTTATAATTTAATTGATGGAAACGATATAACTATAAAAGCAGCATACTCTACTGGATACGGAGAAGAATTAATTAAACATGCTTTTGATCTTGACGGTAGTGAAGTAGAAACTATCTGTCACTATAAGGCTGCTAAATACTTTAAAGATGACGTAGAGTTTATTATTGATATCGGTGGACAAGATATGAAATGTTTTAAAATAACTGATGGAATTATCACATCAATTATTTTAAATGAAGCATGTTCAAGTGGTTGCGGATCTTTTATAGAAACTTTTAGTACGTCACTAGGATATGAAATTAAAGATTTTGCTAATTTAGCAATTGAAGCAAGAGAACCAGTTGATTTAGGAAGTAGATGTACAGTATTCATGAATAGTGGCGTTAAACAAGCACAAGCAGAAGCTGCAACAACTAGTGATATTTCCGCAGGACTTGCGTACAGCGTTGTAAAAAATGCTTTATATAAAGTAATTCGCGCTGTTGATGTTAGACGTGAACTTGGTGATAAAATTATTGTACAAGGTGGAACTTTTTATAATAACGCTGTTTTAAGAGCTTTTGAAAAAGAGATTGGTTTAGAGGTAGTTAGACCATCAATAGCTGGATTAATGGGTGCTTTTGGTGCTGCTTTAGAATCTAAAAAGTTAGGTAATAAAGAATCAACATTACTAACTAAAAAACAATTAGATGATTTTAAATATTCAACTAGAACAGCGACTTGTAAGAAGTGTCCTAACTATTGTCCATTAACTATTAATATATTTAATAAGAAAAAATATATTTCAGGTAACCGTTGTGAACGTGGTGCGGGAATTGAAAGTGCTAAGTTAAACAATCCTAACTTATATCTATATAAATACGATAAAATACTTAGTTATCAATCAGATCATAATAAAGATCATATAGCTACTATTGGTATTCCATTAGTACTTAATATGTATGAAAATATTCCTTTCTGGTTTACATTCTTTAATGAACTAGATTTTGAAATAATTTATAGTGATCGTTCAACTAAGGCAATGTATGAACTTGGGCAAGATTCTATTCCAAGTGATACTGCATGTTACCCTGCGAAGCTTGTTCATGGACATATTGAGAACTTAGTTAAAAAAGATATTGATTATGTCTTTTATCCAAATATGCCTTTTAACTTTATAGAAAAAGAACATCAGGATAATGAATATAACTGTCCTGTAGTTGCTTTTTATCCTGAGGTAATTGGGGCTAATATGGAAAATATTGATTTAAGTAAATTTCTTGATCCATATGTTAGTTTGAATAATAGAAAATTCTTTATTAAAAACTTAGAAGACTGTATTGGTAGAAAGTTAAAACTATCTAAAAAACGAGTAGGTCTCGCTTTTGATAAAGCGCTAGAAGAATATAAAAACTTTAGATTAGATGTTATAAAAAAAGGACAAGAAGCACTAGATTTCGCAAAAGAACATAATAAGAATATTATCTTACTCGCAGGACGTCCTTATCATATTGATCCTGAAGTTAATCATGGTATACCTAAACTTCTTCAAAGCTTAGATATAGTCGTTATTAGTGAAGATAGTGTTAATAGAGAAGCAGATCAATCACAGGTTAACGTTCTTAATCAATGGACTTATCATACTAGGTTATATGACAGTGCTAAGTTTATTGGAGATATTGAAAATGCTAATATGATTCAGTTAGTATCTTTTGGATGTGGCCTTGATGCTATTACTAGTGATGAAGTTGAAAGAATTTTAAAGGAAAAAGGTAAATTATACACTCAAATAAAAATAGATGAAGTAAATAACTTAGGTACGGTTAATATAAGAGTTAGAAGCTTACTTTCTACTATGAAAGGAGTGAGAAGTTAATGGCAAAATTAGAATATGATGAAACTGGTAGATTATTATTCACAGAAGAAATGAAAGAAGAATACACTTTATTAATGCCATCAATGGCTCCTTATCATTTTGGATATTTTAGAGATATGTTTAGAAGTGAAGGTTACAAATGTGAAATATTAGATAATAATAGTTTTGATGTTATTCATGAAGGTATGAAATATAGTCATAATGATATATGTGTTCCTGCCATGTTAGTAATAGGACAATTCATAGATGCAATGAAGAATAATGGATATGATATTCATAAAGTTGCTCTTGTAATGACTCAAACCGGTGGAGGGTGTAGAGCTAGTAACTATATAAGTTTAATAAGGAAATCATTCATTAAAGCAGGATACGAGTTTATTCCTATTATTAGTGCTAACGCTGTTGGGCTTGAGCCTAATCCTGGGTTTAAGATTAATCGAAGTATTACTTTAAAGCTTATTAGTGGGCTTATATTCGGAGATGTAATGATGCAACTTCGTAATGAAGTAATTCCTTATGAAGTTAATAAAGGTGAAACTGATAGAGTTTACAAAGAACTAGATAAAATGGTAAGTGATTACTTTTATTCTAGAGATTTAAAAATATTTTATCATCCTAATAAACTATTTGGACAAGTTATTAAAAGATTTAGTGAAATTCCAACTGATCGTTCAGTTAAAAAACCAAAAGTTGGAATAGTAGGAGAAATATATGTTAAATATAGTCCTCTTGGAAATAATGGACTTGAACAATTACTTCTTGATGAAGGTTGTGAAGTAGTTACTCCTAATATATTTGATTTCTTTATCTATACATTTGACTCTGCGATTCACGATATTGATAAATATGGTGGACATCGCTATTCAAAATTCCTTCAAAAGTTATTAATAAGATTTATTGAATATCGAAGAAACAAAGTAAGAAGACAATTAAAAAAATATGGATTTAGAGTTTATAATCATTTTTATGATCTACGTAAAATGAGTGATGGATACATTAACCGAGGAATGCACGTTGGTGAAGGATGGCTTTTAACAGCAGAAATGGTTGAGTTAATTCATATCGGAGCTCCTAATATTGTTTGTACACAGCCATTTGGTTGTTTACCAAATCATATTGCTGGTAAAGGTATGATTAAGCGTATTAAAGAGAATCATCCTGAAAGTAATATCGTAACAATTGATTACGATACAAGTGCTACAGAAATAAATCAGTTGAATAGAATTAGATTAATGCTTAGTAATGCAAAAAGAAATTTATCTTAAATCATAGATAAATTTCTTTTTCTAATATATAATGTATTTGGTGATTAATATGGCAATTAAATATGAGTTAAAACACGTCTGTAAACAAACAGGCGCAAGATATGGTATTTTACATACTAAACACGGGAGTTTCGAAACTCCTATCTTTATGCCTGTAGGTACTAAAGCTACTGTTAAGACTTTAGAAAACAGTGAGATAAAAGAAGCAAGCGATGGACTTATTTTAGGTAATACTTATCATTTATGGCTGGAGCCAGGTGATGAGATAGTAAAAGACCATGGTGGAATAAGAGGATTTAGTAAATGGGATGGAGCATTACTAACTGATAGTGGTGGATTCCAAGTATTTAGTTTATCTGATATTAGAAAGATAAAAGAAGAAGGTGTTGAATTTAGACATCATAAATCTGGAGCTAAATTATTTATGAGTCCTGAAGATAGTATTAGAATTCAAAATAATTTAGGTGCTGATATCATAATGAGTTTTGATGAGTGTCCTCCTTTTAACTCTACATATGAATATATGAAGGAATCAGTTGAACGAACTCTTAGATGGGCAAAAAGAGGTCAAATTGAACATAAGAACACAGCTGACCAGGCTTTGTTTGGTATAGTACAAGGTGGTCCTCATAAAGATTTACGTATTATGTGCGCTGAAGCGCTTAAAGAAATGGATTTTCCTGGATATAGTATCGGTGGACTTAGTGTTGGAGAGAGTAAAGAAGAAATGTATAAAGTTCTTGACTACTTAAAAGATGTAATGCCAGAGGATAAACCTAGATATTTAATGGGTGTCGGTACTCCTGACGATATTATTGAAGGTGTGATTCGTGGAATGGATATGTTTGATTGTGTTAATCCAACACGTCTTGCAAGACACGGAAGTGCAATGACGAGTCTTGGTAGGATTCCTATAAAGAATCAGTTATATGCAAAAAATATGGAACCACTAGATCCTAATTGTGATTGTAAAGTTTGTACAACTTATACAAAAAGTTATATCAGACATTTATTTAAATCTGAAGAGTATTTAGGACAAAGATTAGTTAGTTATCACAACCTGTATTTCTTAAAAAAATTAATGAAAAATATTCGTGAAGCAATTAAAAATGATTCATTGCTAGAATTTAGAAAAAAATTGTATAGAGATTACTATAAAAGATAGTAAATTTAGCCATTTTTTATAATTTATAGTTTATTTATTTTTGTAAAAATGGTATAATAACTTAATAAGTTACTTGGAGGTATGTAGATATGTTTGAATCGTATGATAATTTTAATCAAAAGCCTTCAATTAAGGTAATCGGAATAGGTGGCGGTGGAGGAAATGCCGTGAACAGAATGATTGAAAATGATGTTCAAGGTGTTGAGTTTGTTGCTATAAATACAGATGCGCAAGTATTAAGACTATCCAAAGCAGATACAAGAATTCAAATAGGTAAAATGTTAACTAGAGGTCTAGGTGCAGGAGCGGACCCTGATATAGGAAGACGTGCTGCAGTTGAATCTGAAGATGAAATACGTGAACTGTTAGCTGATACGGATATGGTATTTATTACTGCTGGAATGGGTGGAGGAACTGGTACTGGAGCTGCTTCAGTAATTGCTCGTATATCAAGAGAAATGGGATGTTTAACAATTGGAATTGTTACTAAACCATTTAGCTTTGAGGGTAGACGAAGAGTAGCAACAGCATTAGAAGGACTTGATGCATTAAAACCTTACGTAGATACTTTAATTGTTGTTCCAAACGATAGACTATTATATGTAGTTGATCGTTCTACATCAATGCTTGAAGCTTTTAGAGAAGCAGATAATGTGCTTCGTCAAGGTGTTCAAGGTATTGCTGAAATAATTACTGTTCCTGGATTAATAAATGTAGATTTTGCAGATGTAAAAACTGTAATGAAGGATAAAGGTACTGCATTAATGGGTATCGGTGTTGCAAGTGGAGAAGGTCGTGCTATCGAAGCTGCTAAACACGCAATTCATTCGCCTTTACTAGACGCAAATATTGATGGAGCAACTGATGCTATCGTTAATATTAGTAGTGGTATTGATATCGCTTTATGGGAAGTAACTGAAGCCATTGAAGCTATTCAAGCTGCTAGTTCAACTGAAATAAATATTATTTATGGAACAACTATTAACCAAGACATTACTGAAGAAGTTATAGTAACAGTAATTGCTGCTGGATTTGATGAAAATAGAAAAGTAGAGTTTAGTGAAATAGGTTCTACACCTTTAGAAAATGCTGAAGAAGTAGAAATAAAAGAAGAACAACCTGTTAAAAAAGGTAGAAAAAAACGTAAGAAAGAAGAACCTGTTGTAGACGAAGAACCTTCTAAAACAGCGATTCCTTCTTGGTTGAAATCGAGATTTAAATAAGCACCTTTGGTGCTTTTTTAATATTAAATGTTGAAGGTGATATTATGAAGAAACCGTATAATATAGTTTATTTTGTATTAATGTTTTTATCTATTATTTATATAATGTTTTTCTATGAAAATAATAGTACTGATTTAATGGTGATAGCTGCGGGAATGTTTATTTTGACTAGTATATTTACTTATTCAAACCGTAAAAAATGAAATTTTATACTGAAGAAGTACTAAGTAAAATAAATAATGAAAGTATTAATGTAGTCGCAGCGACTAAATACTTTAATAGTACTGAAATGAGAGATTTATTTAATACTGGAATTACTCATTTTGGTGAAAATAGAATTGAAGCATTTTTAGAGAAAAAGGGAGATTTATCTGATCTTGAAATTACTTGGCATCATATAGGTACACTTCAAACTAAGAAAGTAAAGAAAGTAATTAATGAAGTAAGTTATCTTCATTCACTTGATAACTTAAAACTTGCTGTTGAAGTTAATAAGAGAAGAGATGAAGTAATTAAATGCTTTATTCAAATTAATATAAGTAGTGAAGAATCTAAACATGGTCTTAATGTTGATGAAGTAATCCCGTTTTTAGAAAGCATTAAAGATTTAGAAAAAATAAATGTTATTGGATTAATGGGGATGGCTGAGTTAACTAGTGATGAAGATGTTATTAGTGCTGAGTTTCAGAAGTTAAATGATCTTCAAATTGCTATAAAAAATGAGTTAGATATTGAATTAAAAGAATTATCGATAGGAATGAGCAATGATTATTTAATTGCTTTAAAGCATAACGCAACGTTTTTAAGACTAGGCAGTGTATTATTTAAGAAAGAGGTGTAAGTTATGGGCAAAAAAAATAAAAAAGCGATAGATCGAGTTAAGTTTATCTATATGGAAAAAGATGTAGACGGATTTAAACTTGCTGATTTTTTAATGCAGGGGATTCCTTTAATTACAAACTTTGAAGATTATGATGATATAGAATCTAATAAAGTAATTACGTTCTTAAGTGGAGTAACTTACGCTATTGATGGAGAAATAGAAATGATTCAACCAAAAATATTTCTATTCGCAACTAAAGAAGATTATAAAGATGGCTCTTTGCGTAAGTTTGTAAAAGAGTATAAGGAGTAAATATAATGGAATTATTATTAAGAATTCTTTTTCAGGTATTACAATATTACTACTATATTTTAGTAGCTAGTGTTTTATTAAGTTGGATACCTGATTTAAAAAGATCTGCCTTTGGTAGATTTATTGATAAACTAGCTAATCCATATATGAGAATATTTAGAGGTTGGATCGTTATTGGTGTAATGGATTTTACTCCAATAATTGGATTTATGTTTTACTACTTTGGAGTAAATGCATTAGGACAAATGATTTTTACTATGTATGGAAATTAAAGATAAGGTAAAAGGCTATCTAGTAAATCCTTTAAAAACCTCTGTAAGGACTAAATTTCTAACATTAACTGAACAAGCAATTCTTATAAACACTCTTAAAAATAAGGTGTTTTTTAAGTTAGACGGAGGATATCCGAATAGTGAGTTAAAAAGAGCAGTACTTTATATTGATGAAGAATCTTTTATTACTTGTTTTAAAATTATATATAATGAAAAGTATTTATCACTAAGTCATCAAAATATATTAGGTACTTTGCTTAGTTTATCGATTACTAAAGAAAGTATCGGAGATATTTTAGCTAGTGAAGATGTATTCTTTATTACAAGTGAATTGAAAGAATTTATTATTAATGAATTTATAAAAATAAATAATGTAGCTATTACATTAGAGGAAATTGATGGATCTAATTTAGTAAGAAATATTGAACTAGAGATTAGTAGTTTTACAGTTAGTTCTTTGAGACTTGATTCTATTGTTAGTAAGATAACGAAAAAGAGTAGAAATGAAGCGTTAAATATGATTAATAATGATTTGGTACAAGTTAATCATTTAATTAGTAATAAAAGTACTAAATCTATTAAAGAAGAAGATATTATTTCTATTAGAAAATATGGCCGTTTTATTATTAAAGATACTAAGAATACCAGTAAAAAGGGTAAAATTATCGTTAAATATGGAAAATATGTATAAAATAGTTGTAATTTAGATTATATTTGTTAAAATATGTAAGTATAAAATCAATGATTGAGACAAGTGTTAAATAACCGCTTTATTTTAGAGACCAAGTGTATGCTGAAAACTTGGATAAATGTTATTAAATATATCCCTCATGAGGTTAAGTTCTGAATGTAGTAAGAACTTACGTAATCCTGCGTTAAAGGTTTGAGTGCTGAAGAGATTCAGAACAAAGGTGGTACCACGGATTAAATATAGTTCGTCCTTACTTTAGGACGACTTTTTTATTATAAAAGGAGTGTGAAATTATGAGCACAGATTACAAATCAACACTATTAATGCCTAAAACAGAATTTCCAATGAGAGGTAATTTAGGTAATAATGAACCATTAATGCAAGAGGTATGGAATGATATTGATCTATACAACAAACGTTTAGAAAAGAATAAGGATAATACTCCTTATGTTTTACATGATGGTCCTCCATATGCAAATGGTGATATTCATACTGGACATGCATTAAATAAAGTTTTAAAAGATATTGTTTTAAGATACAAAAGTATGCAAGGGTTCTATACAAGATATGTTCCAGGATGGGATACTCATGGTCTTCCAATTGAAACTGCACTTGTTAAAACTAAAAAGATTAATAGAAACTTAATTGATAAAGTTGAGTTTAGAAATATGTGTAAAGATTACGCTAAAGAACAAGTAGCTAAACAGAAAGTTCAGTTTAAGAGACTTGGTATTTTAGGTGAATGGGATAACCCTTATGTAACTTTAGAACCAAGATACGAAGCATCACAAATTAGGGTGTTTGCTGATATGGTTGAAAAAGGACTAATCTTTAAAGGAATGAAACCAATCTTTTGGAGTCCTTCTAGTGAAACAGCTTTAGCAGAAGCTGAGGTTGAGTATCATGATAAAAAATCACCTTCTGTTTATGTTGCAATGGACGCTGTTGAGAAGTTAGATGTATTTCCTACTGATTTTAAATTCCTAATTTGGACAACAACTCCATGGACTTTACCTGCTAACTTAGCAATCGCTGTAGGTGATCAATTAATTTATTCATTTATTAAAGTAAATAATGATTTAGTTTATTTAGTAGCTAAAGACTTAATAGATTCATTAACAGCTACTTTGGAATGGGAAACTGTTGAAGTATTAAAAGAAGTAAAAGGTATGACTTTAGAAGGACTTAGTTACAAACATCCTTTATATGACAGAATTAGTCCTGTAGTTCTTGGACATCACGTAACAGTTGAAGGTGGAACTGGACTAGTTCATACTGCCCCAGGACATGGTGAAGATGACTTTATAATCGGACAAAACTACGGATTAGATATTTTATGCCCAGTTGATGGAAAAGGTTATATGACAAAGGAAGCTTTACAATACGAAGGACAATTCGTTGATGAATGTAGTAAAAGTGTTGTTAAAGATTTAGATGAAATGGGATATTTATTAAAAATGGAATGGATAACTCATAGTTATGCATTTGATTGGAGAACTAAAAAACCTATTATCTATAGAGCTACACCACAATGGTTCGCATCTATTGAATCTTTAAAAGATGATATGATGTCAGAAATTAAAGAAATTAACTGGTTCCCTAAATGGGGAGAACTAAGAATGACTAATATGGTTAAAGATAGAAAAGCTTGGTGTATAAGTAGACAACGTGCGTGGGGAGTTCCTATCCCTATATTCTATAATGAAGATGATACTGAAATTTTAGATAAAGAGGTTATAAACCATGTTGCAGATGTCTTTGAAAAAGAAGGAAGTAATGCCTGGTGGTTAAAAACAGCAAAAGAATTGTTACCAGAAGGCTATACTAATCCAGCATCTCCAAATGGAAACTTTAGAAAAGAAACAGATATTTTAGATGTTTGGTTTGATTCAGGAACAAGTCACAGTGTTCTTATGAATAACTATGATTTTGAATATCCATATGATTTATATTTAGAAGGTAGTGATCAGTACCGTGGTTGGTTTAACAGTAGTTTATCTACAGGTGTTGCCTCTATGGGAAAAAGTCCATATAAGACGTGTGTAACACATGGATTTGTACTTGATAAAGATGGTCGTAAAATGAGTAAATCAATGGGTAACCAAATCGATCCATTAAAAATCATAAAACAAATGGGTGCTGATATTTTAAGATTATGGGTAGCATCAGTTGATTATCAATCAGATATAAGAATAAGTAATGAAATGATGAAACAAGTTAGTGAATCATACCGTAAAATAAGAAACACAATTAGGTTTATGATGGCTAATTTAGGTGATTACAATCCTGAAACTAACAGAGTACCTTTCAATGAATTAAACGAAGTTGATAAATATGTAGCTCTTAAACTAAACAATTTAGTTAAGAATTCTATTAATCATTATGATAACTTTGAATTTGATTCAGTTTATCGTGAAGTAACCAATTTTGTTACTAAAGAGCTAAGTGCATTCTTCTTAGACTTTACTAAAGATGTACTATATATTGAAAAAGCAAATGATCATAGTCGTCGTAGTATTCAAACAGTTTTATATGATGCGACATTAACATTATTAAAATTACTAACTCCATTTTTACCTCATACTACTCATGAAGCTTATTTACATTTACCTCATCATCAAAAAGAAAATATCTATTTAGAAAACATGCCTAAATATGTAGAACTAGGTAATGAAGATATCTTAGTAAAATATGAAAAATTTATGGATGTTCGTGATAATGTATTAAAAGCATTAGAAGAAGCTCGTAATAATAAAGTAATTGGTAAAAGTTTTAACGCTAAGTTAATTATTTATCCAAATGCTGGAACTAAAGAATTACTTAATAGCTTAAACGCTAATCTAGGTCAAATGTTTATTGTTTCTCAGTTTGAAATAGGTACAGGTGAAGGTGAATTTAAGTTTCCTAACTTAAGTATTGATATTCTTAAAGCTGAAGGTGAAACTTGTGATAGATGTTGGCAAGTAGTAGATCATGTTCACGAAGGTATTTGTGATAGATGTACTAAAGTTTTAAAATAAATATTGAAAAGTCTGAGTTATCTCAGACTTTTTTTATTGATAAGGTTAAAAAGATTGATTTTTTAGTAGTTTTTTTGTAAAATAACTGTATCGTTAAATCCTATAATATGGTTAGGAGTTATAGAAGTCCCCTGAAATCGACTTAATAACGAAATATATTATACATATAGGAGGAGACATATGAAAGAAAGAAAAATCGAATTCACTGCTAGAAATATTGTCTTTTATCTAAGTGGTTTCTTTTTTATTGGACTTGGTGTTAACCTTTTACTACGAGCAGAACTTGGGGCTGGAGCTTGGGATACAGTAAATTATAACTTTCAAGCAATCTTTCCTAGTTTAACACTTGGGATGTGTTCATTAATATTCTCATTTATTGTTTGGGGAATAGTAATGGTATACAGAAGAAAAGTTAAGTTTTTATTAATGATAATCCCTTTAATCTTTGTATCATTATCTATTGATTTATGGGATATAGTAATACTTAATGATTTGATGCCTAATAGCTTATCAATTCAATTTGTATGGGCTATTCTTGGAACACTAATATTACCACTTGCACTTAGCTTAGTAATCTCATCTAATTTCCCTGCGTTTGTTTTTGATGAACTAATGATCATGCTTCAAGATATTCTTAAAACTGAAGGTGTTGGTGGAGTTAGAATAGGTATTGAAGTATTTGCAGTAGTACTAGCAATTATATTTTGGTTTATAGCAGATGTTGAAATAGATCCTAATGATGTTAGTGGAGCTGATATTGGACTTGGTTCAGTAAGCTATGGAACATTTATCTTTGCATTTACAATTGGCCCTTTAATTCAACTATATTTAAAAGTATTGGAGAAAATTTAATATGGAAATGAAACCAATGAAGTTAAACAATAAAAATATTATTGTTTATATATTAGGAACTATCGTTATCGCTTTTGGCGTAGTTATGATGTTAAAGAGCTCTATAGGACTTAGTTCATGGGATACACTTCATTACAGTTTACATCGTTTAACTGGAATGACAATAGGTTCAGCAGTAATATTAGTTGCATTATCTTTTACCGTTTATGTAACCATAGCTAATAAGAATTTTAGATATATACTTATGGTAATACCAATATTTGCTGTTGGTGCATTAATAGATTATTTTAATCTAATCGTATTTGTTGATTTTGAACCAACAAATTTATTACTGCAAATACTAATATACACAATCGGATTATTAATGCTTCCTTTAGGAGGTTCGTTATTAATAATTTCATCTTTTCCAGCTGGTGTATTTGATGAATTTATGATAACAATGATGAGACAATTTAAAAGCGAGAATTTAATAAAGGTTCGTGTTATAATGGAATTGTGCGCAGTATCAGTTGCGATTATTATTAGTTTAATAGTGAATGATCCTGATATGCCATTAGGAATGTTTAATATAGGAACTATAATTTTCTCAATTAGTGTTGGAATTTTTGTTAAAATGTATTTAAGATTATTTGAAAAAGTTGGATTATACAAAAGTTAACACAATTTATTAATGAAATTAAGATTTACAAAATATAAAATTAATACAGAATAATAGGAGGTAACAATTATGGGAACACCGCATATAGAAGCATTAGAAGGACAAATAGCTAAAACAGTATTAATGCCTGGAGATCCTCTCCGTGCAAAATTTATCGCAGATAAATTTTTAGAAAATGTAGAAAAATTCAATAATGTAAGAAATATATTTGGATATACTGGAACTTACAAAGGTAAAAGAATAAGTGTAATGGGTAGTGGTATGGGAATGCCTAGTATTGGTATTTACTCATATGAATTATATAAGTTCTATGATGTAGAAAATATTATAAGAATTGGTAGTGCCGGAGCTTATACAGCTGATTTAGACTTATATGATGTAGTACTAGCTGATGCTGCTTGGAGCGAATCAACATTCGCTAAAACTCAATCAGGTAAAGATGTTTACACTGTTTATCCAAGTGAAGATTTAAACAATAAAATTATGGAAGTAGCTAATGAATTAAACATTCCTGTAACTAAAGGAATGGTTCATTCAAGTGATGTATTTTACAGACAAAACTTTAAAGAATACGAAAATATTAGAGATGAACATGGTTGTATAGCTGTTGAAATGGAATCATTCGCATTATTCCATAATGCCAAAGTTTTAGATAAGAAAGCTGCTTGTTTATTAACTATTAGTGATAACTTAGTTACTATGCAAGAAACGTCTGCAGATGAAAGACAAAATGCTTTTACTAAAATGATGGATATAGCTTTAGGGCTTGCAGAATAATAAACAAAAAAGTGCGAAAGCACTTTTTTTAGGAGAATATATATGGATATTAAAGTAATTCACAATAGTAATTACACTTTGAATTTAATTACTACAAAGAAATTTAAAACAACACGTATTCAAGTTAATTTTGCAAATGACTTGAATATAGATACTGTTACAAGAAGAAGTATACTACCTTATTTAATGCATTCAGTATCTAAAAATCTAGATTCTAGAGAAAAGATGTCGAAATACTTGGAAAACATGTATGCGGCTAATTTTAATGTTGGAGTTAGTAAGATAGGTAAAACTCACTTTGTTGCGTTTGAGCTATCTATTATTAATGACAACTTTACTTTTAATAATGAAAAACTATTTAAGAAATCGATTGATTTCTTAAACGAAATAATCTTTAATCCATATTTTAATCAAGAAATCTTTAAAGAAGAGACGAGATTATTAAAAGAGTATTATGATAGTGTCTATACAAATAAAATGAAATACGCTATCAAAGAAATGCGTCACATTATGTTTGAAAATGAATTATACAAAATAGATCCTCTTGGTAGTAAAGATGATTTAGAAAAAATTGAATTTAATGATTTAAAAGATATTTATAATAATATGATTAATAATGACTTAGTAACGATAAGTATTATTGGTGACATTGATATTGTTGAAACACAAAAAATGGTTAAAGATGCTTTTAATTTTAAAGATAGAACTTTTAAACCAGTACTCCTTGACACTGAAACTAAGACGTTTAACGAAGTTACTAAAATTGAAAAAGTAATTGATATTAACCAAGGAAAACTTGTTATTGGGTACCGTAATAAAAGTATGTATTTAAGTGAGGATTACTATAAAACTTTAGTATTTAATGTTTTATTTGGAGCTTCATCTGAAAGTATGCTTTTTAAAGAGATAAGAGAAGAAAAAGGATTAGTTTATTTTATTAATAGTAGTTACGATCCCTATAAAGGTGTTGTTTTTATTTCCGCAGGAATTAAAGCAAGTGATTTTGATAATGTTTTAAAAACTACAGAAAATATTATTAGCAATATTATAAAAATGGATTACAATGATGATTTTATAAGTACTGCCAAATCAATTATCAATAATAGATTAATAGAAGGACTTGATTCTAATTTAGGATTAATGAGTAGAGTATTTAGAAACAGTTTATTTGACCAAAAATTTGATATTGAGGAGATTCAAAATCAAATATTTAAAGTAACTAAAGAAGATATTAGTAATATGGCTAAAAAATTAAAATTAGATACTGTATACCTTTTAAGAGGTGATAAAGATGAATAAACATGAGTTTACTAAAATTAATGAAGTTCTTTATCATGAACAACTGGATAATGGACTAAATGTTTTTTTACTTCCTAAAGAGGGATTCCATAAATCATATGTTACATTTTCTACTAAGCTTGGTTCAATAATGACAAAGATTTTAGATAAAGAAGAGAATATTATTGATTTACCTATGGGTATAGCCCATTTTCTTGAACATAAACTATTTGAACAAGATGGAAAAGATATTTCGGGTTCGTTTGCTAAGAATCAAGCAAATGTTAACGCATTTACTCAAAATAATCGCACAACTTACTTATTTTCTTGTACTGATAAATTAGAAGAGAATATAGAGCTACTACTAAACTTCGTTCAAAATCCTCTATTTACAATAGAAGGAATTGAAAAAGAAAAAGGGATTATTGCTTCAGAAATAAAAATGTATGAAGATGATCCGAATACAGTTGCATATATGTCTCTAATTAGAAATATGTTTAGTAAGCACCCTATTCGTAATGACATTTTAGGTACTACTAAGACAATTTCTAAAATTGATAAATCTATATTAGAAAGAACACATAAAACTTATTATAATCCAAAGAATATGGTTTTATTTGTTACAGGTAATTTTAAAGTAGATGAAATTCTTGATTATATTAAAAATAATCAAAAAAATGTTAACTTTTATTGTGATTCTAAGTCATATGAAAATATTACGGTTGAAAATGAAACTGTATATAAAGAAAAAGAAGAAGTTAATCTGGAAGTTAATGTTCCTAATTTCTTACTTGGAGTTAAACAAGGTCCAACAGATTATGATCTAGAAAATATTATTAAAAAAGAACTATGTTTTTCAATACTACTAGATTTAACAATTGGTAAAAGCACGAGGAATTATAAAAATTTATTGAGAAAAGAACTTATTAATGATTCGTTTGGATTAGATATTACTCTTGAGAAGACATATGGTTTCTTCTTAATAGGAAGTGAAACGTATAAACCAAAAGAATTAGATATTGAATTAAAGAAGATTTTATTAAATCTAAAAGATGAAAAATTAAAAGAAGAAGATTTCTTAAGAACTAGGAAACAAATCGTTGGTGGCTTTATTCACGCGTTAAATAGTATTGAATATATTGCTAATCAATTTACTAAATATTACTATTTAGGAGCTTCGCTATTTGATATATTAGAAATTGCTGATAGTATTACAATGGAAGATATTGAGAATACTAAAAATGCTTTTACGAATAAAAAAGCTTATAGTACTTTTACAGTTTATCCAAAAAAAAACGATGAGTAATCATCGTTTTTTGTTATCTTGAAAGGTTTAATTCAATCCAATTTCCAATCATTCTATATGCAGCTTCTCTTTCATAATCATTAATAACTTCATGTCTACCATTATTAATAATATTAAATTTAACATTAGAATAACCACATTGATTATAATATTTATACAATTTTTTTGAAGCAATTCCATAATCTCCAAGAGCATCTAATTCTCCACTGATAAAGAAGATTGCGGTGCTTGAAGCACTTGCTTTAATTCTTTTTTTGTCCTGTATTTCCGGTAAAAATCTAAATAAATCTAGATGAGCACCAACTGAAAAAGGTTTTCCACATAGAGGATCTTCTTTATATGCTCTTCTAATATTAGGGTCAGCTGAAATCCATTCTATCTTTTCGTTAATGATCCCATTTTTTCTCATTGATTTAATAGCACCTTCAGTAAACATTTTTGTAAGTTTGGGGCTAACATATCTTTTTCCTTTTATTTTAGATGCGATAGCAAATATTGATATTAAAAAATATATTTTAATACTACTAAACCATCCTGTACCTGTAAAAATAGCTTGATTATAACGTTTATAATCGTAAAGTATCGTATATCTTCCAACAAAAGATCCCATTGAATGAGCGAACATTATAACTGGTAAACTAGGATATTTTTCTTCAATATAGTCTCTTACTGTTCTAACTCCTTCATATACTTTATGAAACCCTATATCATCAGAGAAGTACACGTAGTCATCATTATCGGCTGATTTTCCATGACCAAGATGATCATTTGCTATAACGACTAATCCTAAGGAATTTAAATATTCAGCGAACTCTTTATAACGCCCAGCATGTTCTCCTGCACCATGAATTATTTGTACTACACCTTTTGGTCTCTTAGTAATTGGAGTCCATATATATGTATTAAGTTCATTCTCATAAGGATCTATAATAATAAATTCTTTTTCCATTTTATCATCCTCCAATAAGATTATACCATAATTTTTAAATTGTCTTTTCAAAATTTTAAAAAATTTGTTAAAATAGATGTTATAGAGGTGATTGTAATGAAGAAATATATACTTTCAATAGATCAAGGGACAACATCTTCAAGAGCAATTCTTTTTGATAAATTAGGAAATATAGTAAGTTCTAGTCAAAAAGAAATTAAGATGATATATCAAAAAGAAGATTATGTTGAACAAGATGCGATTGATATTTGGACATCTGTATTAAGTACTACAGCTGAGTGTTTACATTCCGCGGAAGTACTACCAGAAGAAATTGCTAGTATTGGTATTACTAACCAAAGAGAAACAACTATACTTTGGGATAAACGTGATGGTACTCCAGTTTATAACGCAATTGTTTGGCAATCAAAACAGAGTAAAGATATATGTGAAGATTTAAAAGAAAAAGGATTAAATGATCTTTTCAAAGCTAAAACAGGATTATTAATTGATCCTTATTTTTCAGCTACTAAAGTTAAGTGGATATTAGAAAATATAGATGGAACTAAAAAATTAATGGACCAAGGTAATTTAATGTTTGGTACTATTGATACATGGCTTTTATATAAGTTAAGTGGAAATAAAATACATAAAACTGATTATACTAATGCTTCTAGAACATTAATGTATAATATTTTTACTAAAGAATGGGATCAAGAATTACTTAATATTCTTGGAATCAATAATAATATTTTACCTGAAGTTTGTGATTCTAACGCTATATTTGGAATTACTGCAAGACATACATTCTTTGGAGCTGAAATACCTATCGCAGGTATTTTAGGAGATCAACAAGCTGCGTTATTTGGACAGTTATGTTTAGATAAAGGAGAAATTAAGAATACTTATGGAACTGGTTGTTTTATGTTAATGAATACAGGAACTAGTCCAACAATATCAAAAAAAGGGTTATTAACAACCATTGCTTATTCAATTGACGGTGTAATAACTTATGCACTTGAAGGAAGTGTCTTTGTTGCCGGAAGTGCTATTCAGTGGCTTAGAGATAGTTTAGGATTCTTTGCTGAAGCAAGCGAATCTGAAAAGATTGCAATGAGTGTAGATAGCAATTATGGAGTATATGTAATCCCTGCATTTGTAGGTCTAGGTACTCCTTACTGGGATACTGATGCTAAAGGTGCAATATTTGGACTTACACGAGGAACAACAAGTGCACATATAACGAGAGCTACACTAGAATCACTCGCTTATCAAACTAAAGATGTAATAGATGTAATGAGTTTAGAATCAGGAATAACTCCTAAAACGTTAAAAGTAGATGGTGGAGCATCGTTAAATAATTTTTTAATGCAGTTTCAAAGTGATATTTTAAATATTGAAATAGTAAGACCTAAGATTAATGAATCTACTGCTTTAGGAGCTGCATTTATAAGTGGATTAGCTATTGGTTTTTATAAAAATATTGAGGAAATTGAAAAGTTAATTGTAAAAGATAAGCACTTTAATCCAAAGATGGATGAAAGTGTTAGAAATAATCTATATAATAATTGGCAAAAAGCTATTTCTGCAACTAGAACTTTTAAATAGTGTTTTTATAATAATTGTTTATTTTTTGGCTAAAATAGTGTAGAATTACATAGGAGGTAAACATATGAATGATGAATTAATTAGGTTTCAACAGGAAAAGAAAAGTATTGAAAAACAAGTTATTATTGGTTCAGCATTAAGTTTGCTTTCAGTAATATTATTTATAGCTTTAATAAATTATGGACCTTGGGGGCTAATATTATTAGTTCCAGGGGTTATTTATATGGCACTCGGTGCTAGTAAATTTAAGAAACTTAGTAATAAATTTAAGCATGAAGTACTAGCAGAAGTTATTACAAAGTTTGTTGATGAAGGTGTATTTGAACCATCAAGAGGATTATCTTTAAATACAGTTTATGCTACTGAATTTCTTAAAAGAGCTGATAGATATCACGTTGAAGACTATTTATCTGGTAAAATCGACGGAGTTGATTTTGTATCAAGTGATGTTAAATTAGAAGAAAGACATGTAGAACATACTAAAAATGGTACAAGAACTTATTATGTAGCTTACTTCTTAGGAAGAATATTTGAATTTGAATTTAATAAAAAATTTGATGGATATCTTCAAGTATTAGAAGGAGCTAGACCACATAGTAAGAGAAAATATAAGAAAGTTAAGTTGGAAAGTATTGATTTTAATAAAAAATTTAAAACTTATACAACTAATGAGCATTCAGCTTTTTATGTTCTTACACCACATTTAATGGAATCATTAATGGCTTTTGAAAAGAATAATAAAGGGAAGATCTATTTCTCATTTATTGATACAAAATTATATTTAGGAATTAATAATTTTAAAGATACATTTGAACTAAAAATGTTTAGAGAACTAAATGAAAGTAGTTTCGAAGAGTTTAAAAGAGAATTATATGTTATAAAAGATGTTGTAACTGAATTAAAATTAAACAATAATATATTTAAGAAGGAGTGATTTAATTGGATCCAATTTTTGTAGTAATAATCATAGTAGTTGTATTAATCGTATTCCCGTTATTATGGTATATAGGAGTAATGAATAGTTTAAGACAAATGGAAGTTAAAATAAATGAAGCTGAATCAGGAATTGATGTAGCTTTAACAAAAAGATTTGATGTCTTAACTAAAATTGTAAACACAGTAAAAGGATATGCTAAACATGAAGCAGAAACTTTTGAAAACGTTACTAAATGGCGTGCTGGTCTACCTAAAACACTATCTTTACAAGAAAAACAAGAATTTATGGGGAAAATGGATGCTGTTCAATCAGGAATAAATATCGCAGTTGAAGCATATCCTGAATTAAAGGCAGAGAAATTATTCTCAAACCTTCAAGCATCAATTAGTGATGTTGAAGAACATCTTCAAGCAGCAAGAAGACTTTATAACTCAAATGTATCAAGAATTAATACTGTTATTGTAACTTTCCCAAGAAGTATAGTTGCAGGAATGATTCATATGGAGAAAAAAGAATTCTTTGAAGCAGATACTTCAAAAAGAGAAGACGTAGAAATTAGCTTTTAAAAAGAACTTTAATCAGTTCTTTTTTTTACCAATATATATAAATTTGAGAAATATTATTAATTATGCTTAATTATATGAACATATAGAGTGGTATTTGGAAAAAACATAATTTAATAATTGAAAAAAATCTTATTGTGTTATTTTGGTAGATAAGATTATATTAATACTTCCCCTATAATATTTAATAAAAGGAGGTATTATGTTAAATCAAACTATTCTAGTAGGTCGTTTAGTATATGATCCAGAGTTAAAGACTTTAGATGATGGTAGAAGTGTTACAACCATTACTATGGCTATTCAAAGAGGTTTTAAAAATGCTGAAAGCGGGCAATATGACACAGATTTTTTAAAGTGTACGTTATGGAGTGGTATTGCTGAAAATACAGTACAATATTGTAAAAAAGGTTCTACTGTAGGTGTTAAGGCAAGACTAGCACAACGTTCATATGAATGTAGTGATGGTAAAACTTTTACTTATCCTGAAATCATTGCTGAAAAAATAACTTTTATCAATACTAAAAACGACAAGTAATATTATTCCCATATATAATATTATTAAAAAGTGCAGAGATGCACTTTTTTGCTTTATATAGATAAGATACTTTAAAAATATGTTAAGATTTGGTATAATTAATACAGTTTTTAAAGAAGGTGCTAATATGTGGAAATGGATAAGAGAAAACATCTTTGTAAAAGACATGTTTTTATATATTTTTATTGGTGCAACTATCTTTTATATACCTGCTTGGGTCGCATTAATAGTTGGAGTCATTACAAATAATGACTTATTAATTACTTTTTCTGCTACCTACGTTTTAGTTTGGATGGGGCCTTTTACGCCCACTGTACCGGCTATTTTAGCCATTGCTATATTTATAAAAGAAGTAATAAAAAGAAAAAAAAAGAGTTAGGAGTGTTACTTATGAAACAATATTTAGATTTACTTAGACATATTAAAGAAGTTGGAACTCCTAAGAGCGATAGAACTGGTACTGGGACTATAAGTACTTTTGGATATCAAATGAGATTTGATTTAAGTGAAGGATTTCCTTTACTTACTACTAAGAAAGTACATTTAAAATCAATTATTCATGAATTACTATGGTTTATTACTGGAAATACTAATATTAAGTACTTAGTTGATAATGGAGTACGTATTTGGAATGAGTGGCCATATCGTAATTTTACTAAATCAAATGATTATAATGGTGAAACATTAAAAGAATTTGTTGAATTAGTAAAAAGTAATAATGAATTTGCAAAAAAACATGGAGAACTTGGACCAGTTTATGGTAGACAGTGGAGATACTTTGAAGGTCCTGATGGGAAATATAAAGATCAACTAACTGAAGTAATATACAACATTAAAAATAACCCTACTTCAAGAAGATTAATCGTTAATGCATGGCATCCTGCCTTAATTGAAGATATGGCTTTACCACCTTGTCACATGATGTTTCATTTTTATGTGAATGATGGGAAACTTAGTTGTCAATTATATCAAAGAAGTGCGGATACTTTTTTAGGTGTTCCATTTAATATAGCTAGTTATGCTTTACTTACAATGATGATTGCACAAGTTACTGGCTTAGAAGCAGGAGAATTTATTCATACTTTAGGTGACACTCATGTTTATAATGATCATTTAGAGCAAATTGATCTTCAATTAACTAGAACACCACGAAAATTACCTAAAATGTTAATAAATAAAGATATTACTAATATTGAAGATTTTAAATATAGTGATTTTGAATTAACTGAGTATAACCCTTACCCAGGAATTAAAGGTAAGGTGAGTGTTTAATGGTAAATTTAATAGTAGCTATTGGAAAAGATAACTTAATAGGTAAAGGTAATATGTTACCTTGGCATTATAAAGAAGATATGAAATATTTTAAAGAAATGACAATGGGTAAAAAAGTTATTATGGGAGAATTAACATTTAAATCAATAATCTCTTACATTAATAAACCTTTACCAGGAAGAACTAGTGTTATTGCTACATTAACTGATTATATCTATCCAGGTATTGAGGTTACTAACGATATTATTAGTTACTTAAAAAACTTTCCAAAAGATGAAGAAGTTTTTATAATTGGTGGTAAGATTATTTATGATTTAACGCTAGATTTAGCGGATAAATTATATATTACTCATATTAATAAAGAGTATGATGGTGATGTTTATTTTAAAAATATTGATTACTCTAAATATAATAAAATTAGTGAAAAAATAAATGGAGACCTTAACTTCTCTATTTATGAAAGGATTGAATAATTATGTATATATTTAGTTTCTATTTCTTCTGGGGAGTATTTACATTCCTATTTAGTTGGATATTTGGGATTACTGATAGTAGTTTTGATACTGTAATACCATATTTATTTTTATTATTAGCTATTATTGTTTCATGGCCTTTCTCGTTTTATGTTCAATTACTAATTATGTTTTTTTGGGGGAAAGTTAGAAAGAATACTGATACGTTAGATATGATAGATCATAAATTCGGAAATAGTTTATTAAGACTTGCTCAAAGATTATTAAGATTAAAAGTTATTGTTACTGGTAAAGAAAATATACCAAAAGGAAAATTTATCTTTGTAGGAAACCATCAGGAGAATTATGATATTATTGCTTTAAAGCCAATATTTAAGAATCATCCTTTATGCTTTATAGCTAAGGAACCATTATTTCAATCCCCTTTTTTAGGACCATGGATGTCAATTATTGGTAATATTCCTATTGGAAGAGTTGCTAATAGAAGTGCTGCAGAATCTATCATTAATGGGATTAAAAGATATAAACATGGACATTCAGTAGGAATATTCCCAGAAGGTAAAAGATCGTTTGCTAATGAAATGATAGAATTTAAACCAGGAGCATTTAAATTAGCTATTAAACCTAAAGCAGATATATTAATTGGTACTTTATATAATTTAGATAAAATATTCGATACTTTCCCATATAAAAAACATAAAGCATATATTCATATTCATCCAGTTTTAAAATATGAAGATTATAAAGATTTAAATAGTATTGAACTATCAAATAAAGTAAAAGCAATTATTCAAGAACAATTAAATGTGTTTAAAAAAGAGATAAAGTAAATTTTTCTCTTTTTTTTGTCCTAGATATTCATAATATTTAATAATATGATATAATCATATCAAGGAGTTGGTACTAATGAGAATGGTAGACCTTATTGAAAAGAAAAGAGATGGCTACGAATTAACAAAAGAAGAAATTATATTCATCATAGAAAACTATACAAACGAGATAATTCCTGATTATCAAATGAGTAGTTTATTAATGGCTATTTATTTTAAAGATATGACTACAGAAGAAAGTTCTGCATTAACAGAAGCTATGTTAAATAGTGGTGATGTTATTGATTTATCTGTTGTTCATGGTATTAAAGTAGATAAACATTCAACTGGTGGAGTTGGAGATAAAACGACTTTAGTTTTAGGACCTTTAGTTGCAAGTTGTGGTGCTAAAGTTGCTAAACTAAGCGGTAGAGGGCTTGGCCATACAGGTGGTACTTTAGATAAACTTGAAAGTATTGAAGGACTAAGTATTGATATCGAAATAGAAGATTTTGTTAAACAAGTTAACGAAATTGGAATAGCTGTTGCAGGACAAACTGCAAATTTAACACCTGCGGATAAATTACTATACGCGCTTCGTGATGTTACAGCAACTGTTCCTAGTATTCCTCTTATTGCCTCTAGTATTATGAGTAAAAAACTTGCTAGTGGTAGTGATGTTATTGTTTTAGATGTTAAAATTGGTGAAGGTGCATTTATGAAAACTATTGAAGATGCTCGTAAATTATCTAAAGTAATGGTAGGAATTGGTAATTCATTTGGTAAAAAAGTTGTTGCATTTATTACTGATATGTCACAACCTTTAGGATATGCAGTTGGGAACAAATTAGAAGTACTAGAAGCTATAAATACTTTAAAAGGTGATGGACCAGAAGATCTTACAGAATTATGTAATGAAATTGGGGCATACATGGTTTATGCTGGAGGTATCGTTAGTACTTTAGAAGAAGCTAAAAAATTAGTTGATGAAAAAGTAACAAGTGGTGCTGCACTAGATAAACAGTTAGAGTTTATTAAAGCTCAAGGTGGTATTTTAGGTGATTTAGATGACTTTATTCACGTAAAAGAAATTATTGAAGTTAAAGCTGAAACTGATGGATATATTTCAGATATTGATGCATTAACTATTGGTGTTGCGGCAATGAAATTAGGAGCAGGACGTGAAACTAAGGAAGATGAAATAGATCCTGATGTAGGTATAGTACTAAATAAAAAAGTTGGAGATAAAGTTTCAAAAGGTGAAACTTTAGCGCTTCTTTATAATAATAAAGATAATATTGAATCGATAATTAACGAAGTTATTGGTGCATTCATAATTACAAATGAAATAGTTAAAAAGAAATCAATTATTTTTGAAATCATAACTGAATAAATTTAAAGATATCTCGATTGAGATATCTTTTTTTCTTTATTTATATATCTATTTATAATTATTTATAAAAATACTATTTAATTTATCTATTTTAAGATAAAATATAGATGGTAAATAAAATATTTTAAGAGTAAATAGGAGGGTATTATGAGTAAAGTATTTATTGTATCAGCAAAAAGAACACCTATCGGTAGTTTTATGGGTGCACTTAGTTCTGTACATCCTGCAGAACTTGGAAGTATTGTAGTAAAAGATATATTAAATGAAACAAAAGTTAATAAGTCTAGAATTGATGAAGTGATTGTTGGTAATATATTACCTGCAGGGCTTGGTCAAGGTATAGCTAGACAAGTATCTATCGGTGCTGGGTTACCAGTAGAAGTCCCTGCATATAGTATTAATATGGTATGTGGTAGTGGTATGAAAACAATAATGAACGCTTACACTAGTATTAAAGCAGGAATTCATAATCTTGTTATTGCTGGTGGTACTGAATCAATGAGTAAAGCACCATTCTTAACTCCTGAAAAAGTAAGAAACGGAATTAAAATGGGAGATTGGACTTTAAAAGATCATATGATATGTGATGCCCTAACTGATGTGTTTAATAATGTGCATATGGGAATTACTGCAGAAAACATTGTAGAGAAATTCGGACTTACTAGAGAAGAACAAGATGAATTTGCTATAAATTCACAATTAACTGCTATTAAAGCAATTGATGATGGAAAATTTAAAGAAGAAATTGTTCCTGTTTTAGTAAAAACTAGAAGATCAGAAACATTAGTAGATACAGATGAGTATCCAAATAGAGTTACTACATTAGAAAAATTAGGAAAATTAAGAGCTGCATTTAAACGTGACGGTAGTGTTACTGCAGGAAATAGTTCTGGTATTAATGACGGTGCTAGTTTTATGTTAGTAGCGAGTGAAGAAGCTGTTAAAGAATATAATTTAACACCATTAGTTGAGATAATTGGAATTGCACAAGCTGGAGTAGAACCATTATATATGGGTCTAGGACCAGTTCCTGCGATAAGAAACGTCTTAAATAATACAGGACTTAAATTATCTGATATGGATCTTTTAGAACTTAATGAAGCATTTGCTGCTCAAAGTTTAGGAGTACTGTCAGAGCTTGTTAGTGAACATGATTTGAGTAAAGAAGAAATATTAAATATTACTAACGTTAACGGTGGAGCTATTGCACTTGGTCATCCTGTTGGAGCTAGTGGTAATAGAATAACAACTACATTAATTCATGAAATGAAAAAAAGAAATAGTAATTATGGACTTGCATCACTTTGTATAGGTGGTGGAATGGGTACTGCAATTATTGTTAAAAATGTGGAGGTAAAATAATGAGATTAGAAGGTAAAATAGCTATAGTTACAGGCGGAGCTAAAGGTCTTGGTATGGAAATGGCTTTAAGATTTGCAAATGAAGGAGCTAAAGTAATAGCTGCAGATATGACTAAGTTAAGTTATGAACACAAAAATATTACTGGTTATATTTTAAATGTTACAAATGCAGAAGCATGTAAAATATTCTATGATGAAATTATTAAAAAGTATGAAAGAATTGATATATTAGTTAATAATGCTGGAGTTACTAGAGATAGTATGACTAGAAAAATGACAGATGATCAATGGAATTTAGTTATGGATGTTAACTTAAAAGGTGTCTTTAACTTAGTAAGATATGTTGGTCCACAAATGGAAGTTATAGGTGGAGGTTCAATAATCAATATCTCAAGTGTTGTTGGAGAATTTGGAAATATTGGACAAGCAAATTACGCAGCGACAAAAGCTGGGATGATTGGTCTTACTAAGAGTTGGGCAAAAGAATTTGCTAGAAAAGGTGTTCCTGTTCGAGTAAATGCTATTAGTCCTGGATACATAATGACTGATATTTTAAAAACAGTTCCAGAAGATTTACTTACAAAATTTGCTGGTTTAACGATGCTGAAAAGATTAGGACAGCCATCTGAAATTGCAAATGCTGCACTCTTCTTGGCAAGTGATGAAGCATCATATATTACAGGACACGCATTAAGTGTAAATGGTGGAATGAGATTATAGTAAAATATTTCTTTTTGACTAGCTTATAGTTAAGTTAACAGTATTATTTAAGGTTAAAAATGATATGACCACTATATATTATTAATAATTAATAATTTAATATACTCTTTTATTAAGCCTAATCATAACAATAGGGTGAGTTGACTATGTTTAAATTTGTTATTTGATTATTAACATTAATATATCTACTATATTTAATAGAAAATGAACAAGATAATAACTTATATTTTTAATTACGGTTGTCTCTAAATTCTGATTTAACGATTGGATTTAGAGACAATTTTTATAAAAATATACTTTTCTATAATTTCTAGTTTGAGTATATTAGTTCAAAATATAAACATTCTAATATAGTATAAATATAAGAGGAGTGATATTTTGGATAACAATAAAAAAAGTTTTAATTACTTTGAGAAAATATTTCTTAAGATTTCAGTAGGTTTACTTGGGTTAGGATTATCATTATTCATTTTAATGTTTATCTTTATTGATTACCTATCTGACTCTGCAAGTGAGGTTGTAAATATCGTAGTAATTTTATTATTGTTATCAGTAGCTAGTTTTTTTATTGCAGCTTTTAGAATTTTGAAATTTGCATTTGTTGTTAGTAAAAGAAATGATGGTTCTATAATAACTAAAAGTGTTATTTCTTTCTTTGTATCACCTATGGCAATTATTGTTTACTGGATAATAATTATCGTTTTAGTGTTTTCAAGTTGTTCAATTCAATAAATATATATAAGGAGATTAGAGATGGAATACAGCAAGCAAAAATATGATTCAAATGAAAAATTAGTATTAAATATAGAATTATGGCTTTTAGGATTATCAATAGGTTTATTCATATTGACTGTATTGATGATTGAAAATTTTGATTTCTTGTCAGGAACTTTCCAAGTATTAGCTACAGTTGGAGTAATTGGTTCAGCTATAATGGCTATAACTGGTAATGTTAGAGTAATAAGATACTTTATTGTAATAAGAAAACAAGATGATAAAGCTCTAATTTGGAAAAGTGCATTAGTAATGTTTTTAGCACTTATCTCAATCTTTACATATTGGTTTACACTATTAATTTTAATTTTTCAAAGTTTTTAATTAATAATAATGAAGGAAGTCTCAATGACTTCCTTTATATTTGTAAATTCTTAGAAAATTCATGTTATAATCTTTATGAGTATTAAACAAGGAGGAGATATTATGGAAATAAAATCAATTGCTATTTATTTAGATACTGAAAATATTAAGGGAACATTAAATATTCAGGATTTACTTGATGATATTAATTTAAAAGTAACTGCACAACATGAAAATACTAAAACAATTTTTGCTTTTAAAAAAGCAGTTGGAGATCAAAGCACTATTAAGAGATTTAGAAGTCAGTTAAAAGAATTAAACTTTGAAATACAAGATACACCCCATATTACTGGGAAAAAGAATCGAGCAGATTTAATCATCTGTTTAGACGCTTTTGAAAAAATATATATTGATAATCCAGTTATAGACTTATTTGTATTTTTAACAAATGATTCTGATTATTCAGTAATAATGGATATTTTAAGAAGATATAATAAAGAAGTATGGCTTGTAGCTACTGAAGAAGATGCCCAAAGAAGTATTTTTAAGTCTGCGGCAGACAATATTTTATTAATCTCTGATTATCAAGACCAAGATCCTAAATTAAAACTAAAACAAAATGGAATTACATTACCAGATATTAAACTAAAAACTATTAAAGACAAAAGAACATTTAAGGCAATTCTAAAAGTATTTAAATCTTATGATGTTGATATGCCTTATCAAAGAGGTCATACAAACAACTCATTTAGATTACTAGAAAGAACGTTAGATATTTCAGATACACAATTTAAGAACTTTAATGGGCTTTATAAGTATTTAAATGAAAAAGGAATTATAAAATTAACAAAAGATTCAAAAAAAGTAGATATTATTACAGTAACTAATAAAAAACTCGTAAATAGATTGTTAGAAACGAAGTTATAAGGGGAATTTGCTATGAAGGACATAAGAAAAGTTATAGAGGATTATGAATATAAGTTATATGAAGATGAAGAGTATGAAAAAGTGAATGATGGTTATATCGAATTATTATTTAGAACTAGAATATTATTTAAACATGATTTATGTGAATTAATTATTATTAAAAACCTTGATAATTATACTAGGTTGAATAGTTTTACAAGCTTTATTGTAAAACGTAGTAGCTATTACTATTTATATAAAGAAAGTAAAACAGGAAAACTATTATTTATAACAAAAGCATCCTATGGAACTGGAGTTACTACTGGAATTGCTTTGGGAATAGACCATATAAGTGATGAAGATTTTGAAAAACTATTAGAACTAGAAGAAGCAGATAAGATTAAAAAAGTTAGTGAAATTTCCAATCCTATTCCAAAAGAAGTTTACTGGGTTGCGGTATTTTTATTCTTACTTGTATTTTTAGGAAATTTTATTGGTCCTAGCATTTCGATTATTGTAATAATTGGTTTTGTTATATTTTTAAATAAGAAGCAAATAGGTGAAGCTATTGCTAAAAATAATAAACTAAATACTGTGAAAACAAACATTGTTGAAGAAGACATAATTAGAGATAAAACTGTTGTAACAAAGGTAACTAAATCAAAAGAAATTATGAAAAAACCTATTAAAAACAGAAGAAAAAAAAGAGAACGCTTTTAATAGTGTTCTTTTATCTTTTTATCTAATAAAATCTAGAAAACTCCTTGTTCAAGGATATTGATAATGTCGTAACTGGCGAGATGAATAGATATAATTTTTAGGGTTAGATATTATGAAAATTTCGAAGATATTGCGTTTTCTGCATTTTGTCACTATTATTACTTTTGATATAATGATGATAGATAAGTAATCGAAGGGAGTAAAATCAGAAAACTGAGTATATAAAAAATAAGAGGATGGGACAACCTCGATAGCTTGATAAATTAGCGGACGATAGTTCGCTCTACTCAAGAAGCCCCTACTTCAACAATGTTTATTGTAAGTAGTGGGAGTGTTCACAGGCTTTATTCTTGTATATATAAGTAAAATATATTATAATAAATATACCGTAGAGTCGGGGGAGCTTAGAGAACTAGGCTGAGAATATTCTTGATACTAGAATAGACCATACCTGATCTGGATAATGCCAGCGTAGGATGAAAAAATATCTTTTAAAATTCATTTGTCCTAGTACTTACGGGACATTTTTATATTTTAAAGGAGGATTTATTTATGAGTAGAACCAAATTATTAACAGAAATCGCAGTATTTGTAGCATTTGCAGTAGTATTAGAAGTAATATTTACAGGGCTTTCAGCATTTTTACCTTTCTTACAACTACCCTATGGTGGTAGAGTATCTCTCGCAATGCTTCCTATTTTAATTGTGGCACATCGTCATGGATTAAAATACGGTATTTATGCAGGAATGGCATATGGATTACTAAATCTAATGTTAGATGCTAAATTATGGCACTGGGCATCATTCTTTACAGATTATATCTTTGCATTTGGATTACTTGGATTTGGAGCATTCGGTAAAAAATTGATAGGTGACAGTAAAGGTGGATTTATACTTGGTGTAGCTATTGGAACGTTGTTAAGACTGTTTAGTCACGTTGTTAGTGGAGTACTATTATTTAGTAATTATGCAGCTGATTATGGATTTGAAAATATTTATTTATATTCACTTGTCTATAATTCATACTACGTTATTCCATCAGGAATATTAGTTGCAGTTGTAGGGGTTATAATTTTCGATAGAGTAATAAAACCAAATAAAACTTAAAAAACACTTTTGAAAGTGTTTTTTTTTACTCGAATACTGAATACATCTTTATATATATACATAATTTTGATATAATTAGAAAAGAGAGTATAGGAGGTAAATATTATGAAAGTACTATTTGTAGGAAGTGAAGCTACACCCTTTTCTAAAACAGGGGGATTAGCTGATGTACTAGGCGCTTTACCTAAAGAATTAGTTAAATTAGGAATAGACGCTAGAGTTGTATTACCTAAACATGGAGTTACAAAACAAAAATTTCATGATCAAATGAAACCTATTTGTAATTTTAAAGTAACTGTAGGACCTAAACAAGAATATGCTGGTATTGAAATGATAGAGCTTGAAGGAGTTACTTTTTATTTTGTAGATAATGAATATTATTTTGGATATAGAGATACTTTATATGGTCATTATGATGACGGTGAAAGATATGGATTCTTTGATAATGCTGTTTTAAAAATGTTAGAAGAAATGGATTATTATCCAGATATCATTCATGGGAATGATTGGCAAACAGGGCTAATACCTTATATCTTAAAACAAAATTATCAAGACAAACCTAAATATAAGAATATTAAAACAGTATATACAATTCATAATATTGCCTATCAAGGTGTATATAGTAAAGACTTGTTGCCTTATTTAGATGTAGAATTTAATCCAGAACTAGAATTTGAAAATATGATTAACTTTATGAAATGTGGTATTAATACAGCTAATTTTATATCAACTGTATCTGAAACATATGCACAAGAGATATTATATGATTACTTTGGATTTGGAATGAGTAATATTTTAAAAACTCGTAAAAATGAACTCTTTGGTATAATAAATGGAATAGATTACACTGATTTTAATCCTAAAGTAGATAAGAAAATAGGATATAATTATAATTTATTTAATTATCTTAAAGGTAAAAGAGAGAATAAAGCTATTTTAAGAAAAGAATTGAAAATGGGAAGTAATAAATTACCTATAATTGGAATAGTTTCCCGTCTTGCTAATCAAAAAGGCTTTGATTTAATTGAAGAAGTAATTGAAGATTATTTAAAGAATAATAAAATACAGTTAGTATTGCTTGGTAGTGGTGATGGATACATTGAAAATTACTATAAAGACTTAAAAAAGAAATATCCTAAAAATGTAGGAGTACATATTGGATATAGTGATGAATTAGCTCGTAAAGTATACGCTGGTAGTGATATGTTTTTAATGCCTTCACGATTTGAACCTTGTGGATTAGCACAACTTATTAGTCTTAAATATGGTACTTTACCAATAGTGAGACTTACAGGTGGATTAAAAGACAGTATAATACCATTTAATCAATATACTTTAGAAGGTAATGGATTTGGATTTGATAATTATAATTCAAAAGATATGGCTGCGGTTATTGATTTAGCACTCGATGTATATAAAGATAAAAAAATATGGAAAATGTTAGTTAAAAGAGGTATGGAAGAAGATTTTAGCTGGGAACAATCAGCACTTAAATATATAAATTTATACAAAAAGTTAGAGGAGGAATAAGATGGAAACATTAGCGTTAATTTTAGCTGGAGGTAGAGGGAGTAGACTTGATATTTTAAGTGAAAATAGAGTAAAACCCGCAGTTCCGTTTGGGGGAAAATACAGAATTATTGATTTTACATTAAGTAATTGTACTAACTCAGGAATTTTTGATATTGCAATATTAACTCAATATTTACCACTTTCTTTAAATGAACATATTGGTGTAGGTAAACCGTGGGACCTAGATAGAAGAGATTCTAGTCTAGCTTTATTACAGCCTTATAAGGAGTGGTACGCAGGTACTGCGGACGCTGTATTACAAAATATTGAATATATAAAAAGAAAAAATCCAAAATATACTTTAATCCTTTCTGGGGATCATATTTATAAAATGGATTATTCTAAAATGATTAAGTTTCATGAAAATAAAAAGACAAAGTTAACTATCGCTGTTCAACCTGTTCCTTGGGAAGATACTCATCGTTTTGGTATTTTAACTAGTGATGAGAATAATAAAATAATTAAATTTAGTGAAAAACCTAAAAATGCAGATAGCAATTTGGCTTCAATGGGTATTTATGTCTTTAATACTGATGCTTTATTAGAAGCATTAGAAACAGTAAAGATTCCTAATCTTGATTTTGGTAAACATATTATCCCTTATTTAATGGGAGAAACTGATCTATATACTTACGTTTATGAAGATTTTTGGCAAGATGTTGGGACATATGATTCATATTTAGAAGCAAATCTGAATTTAACTGCGACAGTAGATAAAATTCAAATGGATATGTACGACAGATCATGGAAAATACATACTAAAAGTGAAGAATTACCTCCTGTTAAAGTTGGTAGTAAAGCTACAATTAACCAAGCTTTATTATCTAATGGATGTATCATAGCTGGTAATGTTAAAAGAAGTGTCTTAAGCCCTGGAGTTATTATTCACCCTGGAGCTACAGTATTAAACAGTGTTATCTTAAATGATACTGAAGTATTCCCTGGAGCGTATATTGAAAATGCAATTATTGATAAACGTTGTAAAATACTAGAAAATGTAATAATTGGAGATGGTAATGACTTAACTCCGAATATTGATAATCCTGATTTACTAAGTAGCGGTATTAACGTTGTTGGTACAGGAGTTACTATTCCTAAAGGTACAATTATTAAAAGAAACTGTCGTATCTTTAAAACAGCTAAATTTGATAATACAGTAATTGAATCAGGAAGTACATTAAAATAAAAAGGCTAATTTTAGCCTTTTTTTATGATTTTGTCTACAACTTTTAAATATTCAATTCTCGGAGCGTATCCTTCTTTAACGATATATCCATATTCTTTTATTTCATCATAAGTAATTGATTTTCTTCCTGAAATAGATCTTTTCACGAAGTCTTTTAGATACTTAGTCTCAAGTAGATATATTTCATCATGAACTTTAAAGAAAATAAGAACAAAACTAATTCCTCCATGATTCTCAATTGATATTAGATGATCAATTTGATGAGAATGAATGTTTGAAAGAGGGAAACTTGTTTTATTAATTGTTTCTTTTGCTTCAAAATCAAGATGTTTACCTTTATATATTCCGTTATAGTCAGTAGTTGAAGGTACTTTATAATAAGCTTCTTTAATGACAGCGCCACTTCTTGAAGGATAATCAACTTTAACTATTTGGATAGGTATTGGTTTTTTATGAATTATCGCAATATCATTAGATAAATAAAATTCATTGGTTTCATTTATCATATTTTCAAAAGACATTCCTCGATTAGAATGATTTTCTGTCTTCTTTTTAAATGTTTGTTTTTTATTTGGGTAATTAATCATCAAATCACTCCTTATTAATAAATATATCATAACTAACTAATTTTTTATACTTATTAGTATTGAAAAAAATCAATAATAAGAAGACATTTATTAGTTTTTAGATTTTAATATGATATAATAATAACGATTGACACACATAGGAGGTATATTTATGAGTAAAATTAAGTTTTTCGCTTTAGGTGGACTAGGTGAAAATGGTAAAAATATGTATTGTCTCGATATTAATAATAAAATCTTTATTTTAGACGCTGGACTTAAGTACCCAAGTCATGAATTATTTGGAGTTGATTCGATTGTTCCTGATTTTGATTACTTAGAAGAAAATGTGGATAGAATAGTTGGTATATTTTTAAGTCATGGACATGAAGATCATATTGGCGCAGTACCAAAGTTATTAAAAACAGTAAAAGTTCCAATATATGCTAGTTACTTTACTTTAGCTTTATTAAAGGATTTAATCACTGATCAAGGGTTAAATGTTAATGACTATAAATTTAATCAAGTAACATGTGATAAGACTGAAAAATTCGGAAATATCGGAGTAGATTTTTATCGTGTAACTCATTCAATTCCTGAATCACTGGGAATTGCAATTAGTACTCCTGACGGTGTTATTGTCTACGCTCCTGATTTTACTTTTGATCAAAATGTTTCTGGAGTATATAAAACTGATTTTTTAAAGCTTTCTAGTATTGCTGGTAAAAAAGTACTTGCTTTATTAGTTGAAAGCTTAGGAGCTGAAAGAGTTGGGAAAACTCATAGTTCTGATGCACTTGAATACGCTTTAAATCAAGCTTTTTATAAAGCGGAAGATAGGATTATAGTCTCAGCTTTCTCAACTGATTTAATGAGAATACAAAAGATTATTGATATTAGTTTGAAATATGATAAGAATATTGTTATTATCGGTAGAAAAACACAAAGAACTGTTGATATTGCTGTAAATTTAGGGTATTTACAAATACCAAAAGATAAATTAACAAACTTAAGATTTATTGATGATAAAAATAAGAATGAGCTTAAAGATAGTGTTATCTTAGTTTCAGGTGATCGACATGAACCGTTTTATATGCTTCAAAGAATGGTTAAAAAATTAGATAGACTAATACATATAAGAAAAAGTGATAGTATCATATTAATGACTCCTCCAGTTCCTGGAACTGAGAAGATTGCAGCTAGAACTTTAGATATCTTATATCGATTTGATACTAACGTAATTAAAATTGATAAAAATATCTTACCACCTGCTCATGCAAGTAGTGAAGAAATTAAATTATTAATTAATATCTTACAACCTGAATATATAATTCCTGTAGTTGGAGAATATCGTCATCAATACGCCCTTAAAAAATTATGTTACCAATTAGGTTACACTGAAGACAAAGTATTTTCTTTAGATAATGGAGATGTTGTTGAATTTGAAAAAGGTGTTGGAATTAAAACTAAAAACAAAATTGCATGTGGTGATATTTTAGTTGATGGAATTCTTGATGGAGACCTTAGTAATGTAGTTTTAAGGGATAGAGAATTACTTAGTGAAGATGGTGTTTTATTAATAATAGCTAATGTAGATGCGAGACGTAAAGAAATTGTTACCTCTCCTGAAGTAGTATCCCGTGGATTTGTATACATGAAAGAAAATGAAGATATGGTGGATGATATAGAATTAATTTTCACTAAAGTATCAGAAAAAATGTTTGCTGGTAAATACATTGATTGGAGAATATATAATAAAGCTTTAAAAGATGAGATTAGTAAATTTCTATATCGTAAAACAAAAAGAAGACCAATTATAATTCCAGTTATTATAGATACACAAGTTTGAGAAGCCAACTAATTGGCTTCTTTTCCTTATATAATAAATATGCGTTAATATTCATATAAATAGAAAAAAAGTATAAAAGCCTTTACAAAAACGTCCTAATTACATATAATATAAGAAGATAAAAATAAAATCTATAGGAGGATTTATATGAAAAAATTATTATTAGTAGTTGCTGCTTTAGTACTTGTATTCGGTTTAGGTGCATGTTCAAAAGTTGACGAGTACGAAATCGCAATGATTACCGATTCTGGTGGGATTGATGATGAATCATTTAACCAAGGAACTTGGGAAGGAATCGTTGAATTCGCAGAAGACAATGATTTAACTTACAAATATTACAAACCTTTAGAAGTGTCTGACGCTGCATACTTAGATACAATTGCATTAGCAATAGAAGGTGGAGCTAAAATAGTAGTTACACCTGGATTCTTATTCGAATCTAGTATCTACGCTGCTCAAGATTTATACCCAGATGTATATTTCATCTTAATTGATGGTACTCCTCATGATCCAACTTGGACAACTTGGAATACAGCAGATAATACATTACCTATCTTATTCAACGAACATGAAGCAGGATTCTTAGCTGGATATGCTGCAGTAATCGATGGATACAGAAACTTAGGATTTACTGGTGGTATGGCTGTACCTGCAGTTGTTAAATTCGGTGTTGGATTTATCGCTGGTGCTTACTACGCTGCTG
>JAUVDP010000043.1 GCA_030595255.1 Mycoplasmatota bacterium
TGATATGAAGATGGACTATATCATCCATAAGAAAACAGAAGATCATTATGAAGTTATAATGTTCTACGCTCCAAAACATGAATTAAAAACATATGTAGATATGTTTTATGACATGAATATGCAAGTAGTTAGAACAGATATACCTCCATTATCACTTCATAGACTTTACTATTATCGTAAATATGAAGACTCTGATGTTAAGTTTGACACAGATATTATGTTTGTAGCTGTATTTGATGAAACTTATTCAATGTATATTTTTGATGAGGAAATTCCAATTTTCTCACTTGTTCAAAATATGAATATTGCTAGTATGCAACCAGATAAATATATGAGTGTGCTAGATCAAGAAATTGCAAAAATTGCAAACTATTATAAATTCAATATTAACGCAGGAGATAAATCCATTCAAAAACTTGTTCTATTTAATATGTCGAGTAAATTTACTAATAGTGAACTTCATGATTATTTTTATGAAGAAGGCGCATTAATGCAAAGTGAAATATTTAATATGAAATCAATTAGTAAAATTGTTGACACATTAATCGATAAAGAGTGTTATATTCCTCTTGCTGCTAGTTTAGTACAACCGAAAGGATTGTGGTAAAATGGCTAAGAAAATAGTATATGCTAAAGGATATAATGGTTTTAGTGATTTTGTATATGTAGATCTATTACCTGATGTTAAAAGATCTAGACAGTTTAATTTAAATGTAATAATTACATTAACATTTACTGTAGTATTAGCATTTGTATTTATCTATATGCCTTTTAGAGCTGCAACTGAAGAGTTCGAAGAGTTAAATGGATTAAACAACGATTTAAAACATGAGTTGCTTTTAACTAATGAAGAATTAGTTGGATATGAAATTAATTTAGAAACAATTACATTTGAACAACAGATTGAATTATTAGTTGTGTATAAAGTTGATTTTAATAATTTACTAGATGATTTACAAATATTAGTAGATTTAAAAAACATTAATTACTCTACAACACTAACTGAAATAAATTATAATGCTGATATAAGTAGTATTCAAATAACTGTTATTAGTACTTCAAATGATATTTTTAACCATTTAAATAATGATTTTCTTAATTTAAATTGGGTATCTACGAGTTCTTATTCTCAATTTGAACAGTTACAGGACGCCGTATTATGGCGCTCAACATTTACGATTGGAGTTGATAGAGATGCTGAATAGAAGAATCAGCAACTATTTATTCTATATTATATTAGTTATTATTGCCGGGGGTATATTTGCGGTACGATCTGCAGCAATTGGAAATATCGATTCAAGAATTGATGATTTAGAAGCAGAGAATTTACTGTTACAAGCACAAATATCAAGTATAGAAGAGCTTGTAGAAGATAATAATGATGTTCAAATTGATCATTTATATGAACTTTACAATCAAGTACCAAATGTTTTATCCATTACAGATTTAACATATTATGTAACTGCTCAACTAGAGTTAGTTGGAATTAGCGAAGACTCAGACATGCAAAGATCAGTTTTAGTTAATCAAGGAGTTACTTTCTCAGAAACAACTTTATTTAGCAATCTTCAGGCTGAATTCAAGATAGTTGAGGTTCAAGTATTCTTTACTACACAGGATGATTCTGTGATTGAAGCATTTATTGATTTACTTTACAACGCAGATCAAGTATTTATTGTGCGAAATATAGAGTATTTTACACCTGATGGTGAAAACTTTATTGGTGTTAGTATCAATTTCTTAGCATTTTACGAAAAAGAAGACGCAAGCTAATTAGCTTACGTCTTTTTTATATAATTATTTATTTCAAGAACAAGTTCGTCATACATTTCTTCTTGTTTAACTTTTCTTTTAACTTTACCACCAACAAATATTAACCCTTCGTTTTTACCTCCGGCAATACCAATATCTGCGGCTTTTGCTTCACCTGGTCCGTTGACAGCACAACCCATTACAGCAACAGTCACATCTTCCTCAATAGTTTCTAAGTATTTTTCTATCTTATTTACTAAATCAAACATTTCATATTGAAGTCGTCCACAAGTAGGACAACTAATAATTTTAGGTTTTATATAGAGTCCAAGACCACTAAGTAATTCTTTAGCCACCTTGATTTCTTCAATAGGGTCAGCACTTAAACTTACTCTTATTGTATCTCCTATACCTTCGTATAGTAGTATACCTAGTCCAATAGAACTTTTAATAGTTCCACCAAACAATGTTCCAGCCTCAGTTATTCCAAGGTGTAAAGGATAATCAAACTCATTTGATGCAAGCTTATACGCTTCAACTGTTTTAAAGATATCACTTGATTTAAGAGAAATTATTATATTAGTAAAATCTAAATCTTCCAACATCTTAACGTGGTACTTGGCACTTTCAAGCATACCTAATGCTGTAACTCCATATTTTTCTTGAATAGCTTTTTCAAGTGATCCACCATTAACCCCGATTCTAATTGGGATATTTTTTTCTTTACACTTATTAACAACCATTTCTACCTTGTCTTTACTTCCAATATTACCTGGGTTAATTCTTATTTTATCAATTCCATTATCAATAGAGATAAGCGCTAGACGGTAATCAAAATGGATATCTGCTACAAGCGGAACAGTAACTTGTTCTTTAATATATTTAATAGCATTAGCGTCTTCAATATCTAAAACTGCAAGCCTTACAATTTGGCTTCCAGCTGTCGCTAAAGTATTAATCTGTTTTACAGTTTCTCTAATATTTTTTGTCTTAGTAGTAGTCATTGTTTGAATAACAATATCTGCTTTTCCACCAATCACAATATCTTTCACAAAAACCTTTTTAGTATCTTTTCTTATATTCATATTATCACCGCATTAATTATACAATAAATAGCGAAATAAATACACAAATCTATTGCTTTTATAAATAAAAAATGATATATTAAATTAGAGTTTTGTTAGGAGGTATATATTATGAGAGCTAAATTTACTTTAAGATGTACAGAATGTAAAAGTGAAAATTATCACATGAACAAAAACAAAAAGCTTCATCCAGAACGTTTAGAAACTAATAAGTTTTGTCCTAAGTGTCGTAAAAATACAGTACATAAAGAGAAAAAATAACAGAAAACTTCTTGAGACAAGAAGTTTTTTTAATTCAAGGTGGTGTAAATATGAAGAAATATTTATTTGGAATTGATATTGGTGGTACTTCAGTTAAAATAGGTCTTTTTAATTTAAAAGGGAACCTACTTAAAAAATGGGATATTATTACTAATAAAGAGGATCTTGGAAAACATATATTAGATGACATTTACAAATCAATTAAATACCAAACTCCTAACTTAGAAGAAGTAGACGGATATGGATTTGGAGTACCCGGACCTGTTGTAAATTCAAAAATTATAAAATGTGTGAATTTAGGTTGGGAAAATTACGATCTTATTTCTATTTTTTCAAAACTAGTAAATAATGAAAATATTCTTGTTGAGAATGATGCAAATGTAGCTGCGCTTGGTGAAACCTTGCATGGAGCAGCTTTTGGATATAGTAATAGTGTAATGTTAACTTTGGGTACTGGAGTAGGTGGCGGAATTATTGTTAACTCTAAAATAATTGACGGTGCACATGGTGCTGCAGGTGAACTTGGACATCTACATGTTGTTAAAGAAAACGGTCGTTTATGTAACTGTGGTAACTACGGTTGCTTAGAAACTGTTGCTAGTGCAACTGGAATTAAAAATACATTTATTGAATTACAAAAAAATAGTAATATTAATTCAATTCTTAAAGATAAACAACACTTAAGTGCAAAAATGGTTATTGAAGCAGCAAAAACAGGTGATGTATTATCTTTAGAAGTAGTTGAAGACTTTACTTATTATTTAGGATATGCTTGTAGTATTTTAAGTATTATAACTAATCCAGATATTATCATTATAGGTGGAGGAGTTTCAAAAGCAGGAACTTATTTACTTAACAAGATAGATCATTACTTCCGTAAAATGATGTTTGAACCTGTTAAAGAAACTAAAATAGTTTTAGCTAAACTTGGAAATGATGCTGGTATTTATGGTGCAGCATCACTTGTGAAAAACGATCATTAAAGCGATTCTAAGCGATTTTACGGAAAACACATACATTATTAATGAAAAGAAAGAATGTTTCATTATAGACCCAGGAACTAACTTTAGCGAGATAGTTAGTTACATTGAAGAAAAAGAATTTACTGTTAAAGGTATTTTATTAACTCATGGACACTTTGATCATATATTTTCATTAAATGAAATAGTTGATAAATATAATGCTACTATATATATACATGAAAAGGAAAGAGACTTCTTGTTTGATCCAAATTTAAATTTATCATCAATGACTTATAAAAGATTTGTATTAACAAATAAAGAAATTGTTAAAACAATATCAGGTAAAGATACATTTAAACTTGGATATGAAACTATTAAAGTAGTTGAAACTCCTGGACATACTAGAGGTGGAGTATGTTACCATTATAAAAACTTTTTATTTAGTGGTGATACATTATTTAAAGGTTCAATTGGTAGACATGATTTACCAACATCAAATAAAGCTGAAATTACTAGAAGTGTAAATATGTTAGTTTCCAAATTTAGAGCTAATACTATCGTATATCCTGGACATGGACACTTCACTACAATACTTAATGAAAAGCTTGATAATCCCTATGTTAAAAGATAAAACAACTCATTTGAGTTGTTTTTTTATATATTTAGCACTCAATACTTGACACTGCTAAAAAGATGGTGTATACTGTTCTTAGCAATCAAATAGGTAGAGTGCTAAAAGAGGTGAAACTATGTTAACGAAAAGGCAAGAATTAGTACTGAAACTTACAGTTGAAGAGTATGTTAAAACGGCTGAACCTGTCGGTTCTAGAACGTTATCCGAACTATTAGATTTTAGTTCCGCTACAATCAGAAACGAGATGGCTGATTTAGAAGAGCTTGGGTTCTTAGAAAAAACTCATACTTCTAGTGGGAGAATTCCTAGTGATGTTGGATATCATTATTATATAGAACAAATCCTTGCAGATAAAAACAATTATGATGATAGTTTTACTGTTATTGATGAATTATTTAGTAATAAAGATATTAAAAGAGACGAAGCAATAAAACAAGCGATGAATTTACTTAGTCAAATGACTAATTATACAACTATCGCACTTGGACATTCAGCTTATGGCTCGAAGATAAAAAAGATAGAGTTACTTCCTCTTTATGATAATGTTGCTTTACTAATAATAGTTACTAACTTAGGACATGTTGAAAGTAAAAATATTAAGATTCCAGTAAATAATGATATTGAAGATATGAAAAGAGTAATAGAAATATTTAATGATATTTTATACGATTGCCCAATATCAAAAGTAAGCGAGAAATTACATTATGAAATCGATCAACAAAAGATTAAGGATATGCTCGTTTATAATAAAACAATAATTGATGCTTTTTTAGAGGCGTTTACGAAGTTTACGCAAAGTGATTATTATTTAGCTGGACAAAGTAAAATGTTATATCAACCGGAGTTTAGTGATGTTAATAGAGTTAGAGAGTTATTAACTTTCTTTGAGAAGAATGATATATTCAAACTTATTGAAGATACTACAAATGTAGGATTAACGGTAACGATTGGTAAAGAAAACACAATTAATGCAATGAGAGATTGTACAGTAATCTCTGTTCCATATCAATTAAGTCAAACTGAAAAAGGTACTATTGCAATAGTTGGTCCAACTAGAATGGAATACCAAAAGGTAATTCCACTAATTAAGTATTTGGCAGCACATATGTCAAAAATGTATAAGGAGTAAAGAAATGGTAAAGAAAAAAGAAAAAGAAGTTGAAGATATTTTAGAGGACAAGGTAGATACTGATCCTTTAAAAAAAGAACCAGAGGTTATTGAAAAAGTAAAAGAAAAAACTCCAGAAGATATTATTAAGGAGTTAGAAGAAAAAGTTAAAGAATTAAAAAACACTATGTTAAAAGACAGAGCAGATTTAGTGAATACACAAAAAAGATTAGAAAAAGAACGAATTATGGAAAGAAAATATGCAGCAATGAATATTTCTAAATTATTAATTACACCGCTTGATCACTTTGATTTAGCATTAAAACATGAAATAAGTAATGAAGAAAATAAAAACATTATGCAAGGTTTTAAAATAATTAATGAACAATTTGTAAAAGCACTTGAAGATGAAGGAGTTAGTGAAGTAGATGCTCTAGGTGAAGAGTATGATCCTAATTTTCATCAAGCAATCATGACTGAAAAAGTCGAAGGAACTGAACCAAATATTGTAGTAGAAGTACTACAAAAAGGATATATATTTAAAGACAGGTTAATAAGACCTGCAATAGTAAAAATAAGCGAATAAGGAGAAAACAAAATGGGAAAAATTATAGGTATTGATTTAGGTACAACAAATTCATGTGTTGCAGTAATGGAAGGTGGAGAAGCCAAAGTTATAGCAAACGCAGAAGGTGCAAGAACTACACCAAGTGTAGTAGCGTTTAAAGCTGGAGAAATCCAAGTAGGAGAAGTTGCTAAAAGACAAGTAATAACTAATCCTGATACAGTAACATCTATTAAAAGAAAAATGGGAACAAATCATAAAGAAAAAGTAAATGGTAAAGAATATACACCACAAGAAATTTCTGCAATGATTCTTCAAAACTTAAAGAAAACAGCAGAAGATTATTTAGGTCAAAAAGTTACTGAAGCAGTAATTACTGTTCCAGCATACTTTAATGATGCTGAGAGACAAGCGACAAAAGACGCAGGAAAAATTGCAGGATTAGAAGTAAAAAGAATTATTAATGAGCCAACAGCTGCAGCATTAGCTTATGGAATTGATAAAACTGATAAAACTCAAACAATTCTTGTATATGATTTAGGTGGAGGTACATTTGATGTATCAATCTTAGAACTTGCTGAAGGTACTTTCGAAGTTATATCAACTGCCGGAAACAATAGACTTGGTGGAGATGACTTTGATCAAAAAGTTATGGATTACTTAGTAAATGAATTCAAAAAAGAAACTGCAGTTGATTTATCAAAAGATAAAATGGCTATGCAAAGACTTAAAGATGCAGCTGAAAAAGCTAAAAAAGATTTATCAGGAATCACTTCAGCGCATATATCATTACCATTCATTAGTGTTGGACCAAGTGGACCTGTCCATTTAGAACAAACATTATCACGTGCTAAATTTAATGAACTTACTGCTGACTTAGTAGAACAAACTATGGGGCCAGTTAGAAGATCTTTAAAAGATGCTAAGATGACTAAAAACGATTTACACCAAGTATTATTAGTTGGTGGATCTACTAGAATCCCTGCGGTTCAAGATGCAATTAAAAAAGAATTAAATAAAGAACCTAATAAAGGAGTAAATCCTGATGAAGTTGTAGCAATGGGTGCAGCTATCCAAGCTGGAGTATTATCTGGAGACGTTAAAGATATCTTATTATTAGACGTTACACCTCTTAGCTTAGGTATTGAAACATTAGGTAGTGTATTTACTAAATTAATTGAAAGAAATACTACTATTCCAACTTCAAAATCACAAATCTTTAGTACAGCAGTTGCTAATCAACCAGCTGTAGACTTACATGTATTACAAGGTGAAAGACCAATGGCAAATCAAAATAAAACGTTAGGTCGTTTCCAATTAACTGATATACCACCAGCACCACGAGGAGTACCACAAATCGAAGTAACATTTGATATTGATGCGAATGGTATCGTTCATGTAAAAGCAAAAGATTTAGGAACTAGTAAAGAACAATCAATTACTATTTCTAATGGAGCTGGATTAAGTGACGATGATATAGAAAAAATGATTAAAGAAGCTGAAGAAAATGCAGAAACTGATAAATTATTAAAAGAAGAAGCTGATTTAAGAAATGAAGCTGATCAATTAATCTTTGCTGCTAATAAAGCAATTACAGATTTAGCTGATAGTATTACTGATGATGAAAAAGTTGATACTGAAAGCAAAATCAAAGAATTAGAAGAAGCTTTAAAAGGAACTGATTTAGAAGACATTAAAACTAAAAAAGAAGAATTAAACACAGTAGCTCAAGCATTAGCTACTAAAGCATATGAGAAAGCTCAAGCTGCTCAAGCAGAAGCACAAAATGATGATCCGTCATCAAATGGTGAAGCAGAAGATGATACAATCGTTGACGCAGAATTTGAAGAAGTAGACTAAATAAATTTATATGAAGCAGATACATTTCTGCTTCATATAACTATGAATGAGGTGCATTATGGACAAAAAAGATTACTACGACGTCTTAGGTATTGATAAAGGCGCAGGAGATGCAGATATAAAGGGTGCTTACCGCAAACTAGCGAAAAAGTATCATCCTGATGTTTCTACTGAAACAAATGCGGAAGCAAAATTTAAAGAAGTACAAGAAGCTTACGAAGTATTAAGTGATTCTACTAAGAGAAGCCAGTACGACCGTTTTGGGCATCAAGCCAATAACGGCCAAGGTTTTAACACGTCTGGGTTTGGTGGATTTGACTTTGATATTAATGATATATTCTCTAATTTCTTTGGTGGTGGAGGACAACAACAACGTAATATTAATCGCCCTAGAAAAGGATCAGATTTACAAAAGAGAATGAATGTGAAATTTGAAGAAGCAATCTTCGGAGCTAAAAAGACAATAAAAGTTACAGCACATACTGAATGTACGACATGTCACGGAACTGGAGCACACTCTAAAAAAGATGTTAAGACATGTACTCAGTGTCATGGTAAAGGAACTGTAATTATTGAACAACAATCACTATTTGGTAGAACACGTAGCCAAGCTACATGTCCTAACTGTGGTGGTAGTGGTAAACAAATTACTAAAAAGTGTGAAACTTGTCATGGAGAAAAAGTTATATCAAATACTAAAGAAATTGAAATTACAGTACCAGAAGGTATTGATACAGGTCAACAAATAAGACTTGAAGGATATGGTAGTAAAGGAATTAATGGTGGTCCTAGTGGCGATTTATATATCTTATTTGATGTTCGAAAAGATCCATTATACGAAAGACATGGAGATGACCTTATAATTGAAGTTCCAATTACTTTTGTTCAAGCAGCAATTGGTGATAGTATTAAAGTTCCTACGCCTTACGGAGACGTTAAACTTAAAGTTCCTGCGGGAACTCAAAGTAAAACTACATTTAGATTACGTGGTAAAGGTGCACCAAATGTTAGATCTAAACGTAAAGGTGATGAACATGTAATTATTGATGTTGTAACACCAAATAAACTTAATAAACAACAAATCAAATTATTTGAACAGCTTGGTAAAACAGATTTAACTGAGGGTTCGAATATTTGGAGTCGTTTTAAAAACGCAAGAAAAAGATAAGTAAAAAGACTACAATGTAGTCTTTTTTTTGTTCTAAAGAGTATAAATTAATAGTAATACATAAGTAGTTTCTATAAAAAAAGAAGAATAAAATATTTCTAGTTTATTCTTCTTTTCTATCACATAATACCATACCTAGGAAAGATCTATATTCTTCTTTTTTATCATCTTTTATTGTATAGTTTTGTACTAGTTTTATTATTTTATTAGATAAATCTTCCGCCTCTTTTTGTGTCATATATAAAGTTGGAAAGATTGTACCATATTCATGATCTGGACTTTTTCCACTTTCGAAATAGTTATCGAAATAGTATATTAACTTTTCTCTAAACGTTCGATATTCTAAATCATACGTCGTTATTTGCTCATTATCATAGTATTCTTTAAATATTGGATTATCCGTTACCTTTGGACTCATTCTAAAGCTTTTATATACTCTTTGATAATACTTCGCAATAATTCCATTGATATTTTTGGTTTTAACAAGTTTTAGGAAGTTATGTTTCACTAACATTTGAATATGATAATGAACTTTTGAAGGTGGTTCCCCCATTTCATCCGCAACTTGTTTGGCTGTCATAGATTCAGGGTTTCTTGTATATATCCACATTATTCTTAACTTATATGGATTAAACCCAATTTTTATTTCCTCATCAGTTTTAAGTAATCTAACTTCTTCAATCATGATTATCACTCCTTTGTTGTGATTTATTGTAATTTCGATATTTTTTAACAATTTTATAGTTGATTTTTAGTATATTTTTTCTAATATTTATTTAAATATATTAAAAAAATAAAAATAATCATTGACGTACAAATAATTTGTATGTTATAATGAATTGCACGCTAGATACAGTCTATTATACACCATTTATAGCGACATGGCAAATATTTTATTTTATAGAATTCCAACTTTTGTTTACAAATAGGTTAGAATTACGATTATATATATGAAACAAGACAAAACACTAACCTTCATTGTTAGTGTTTTGTTATTTTTTATCCAAAAAAAATATAGGAAGGAGAATAAAAATGACTAAAGCTAATATGTTTAAGTGTTTATTAGGATTCACATTAGGAACATTCATGATACTATTTATTTTATTTATGTCATTAGAAAATGTTAAAGTTGAAGCACAATTTATAGCCTTACCTAATTTAGCAGAAGCTGGTACAGAAAATTTTGATCTAGAAGAAACTATAATTGATTTTGATGATTCTGTTGAAGCATTAGATATTGACTCTGATGATCTTTTAAAAAAATCTAATTTTGATGATGTAAGAATTGGCAATATGATCTATCGTATAGATAAACAAAATCGTATTATTGTATGTTATTGTTCACAAGCATCATTGGCATACTGTAATACTAATGTATTTCTTGCGAATTCAGAAAGCTAGTTAATAAAAAAAGGCGCAGGCCTTTTTTATTTGTATTTATAGTATAATCTATAAAAAAGGTATATAGGATATTATTATATGATATAATGTAATTTGAGAATGAGAATTAATGGGTAAGGTGATGTAAGTGAGAAAATTTAAAGCAGTGCTATTTGTGTTAAGTGGTATATTTCTATTTTTATCAATTATCCAATTTATTGCAAATATTAATGGGTATATTTTAAGAATACAAGGATATTTTAGTTTTTCACTTTTATTATTATCTACTTTCTTGTATATATTATTTGGGTACATTCTTGTAATAAATAAAGCACCAATATATATTAAAATACTTTCTGGTATATTTATTTTGTTTTTGTTAGTTCCTATAGGAGCTTTTATTATTTTTCCTCAAACAGAAAGGGAGTTTATTACAAATAATGATAAAGAAGTAATGGTAATAACTGAAAAGTTTGAAGGTGTAGATGACCTTAGCTTTTATGAAAGTAAAAATATATTGTTTAGTAAAAAAATATGGACATGTACTAGTTCTGATAATTATTTATGTTCTTATAAAATAAAAGATATTTTTTTTATTATTGAAGATTGTGGTAGAAGAACTTGTGATATTGAAAAAATAGAACTAGATTGATTAAATAAGAAGTGAGTGATATATATGAAAGTAGCATTTAGTACATTAGGATGTAAAGTAAACACATACGAAACTGAAAGTATCTCAGGTTTGTTTTTAGCTGATGGTTTTGAGAGAGTTAGTTTTAATGAATATAGTGATGTATACATAATTAACACATGTACAGTAACTAATTCAGGGGATTCTAAAAGTCGTAAAACTATTAGAAGAGCAATTAAAAGAAACCCTGAGGCAGTTGTCGCAGTAATGGGATGTTATAGTCAAATGAGCGCTGATGATGTTTCTAAGATTGAGGGTGTTGATATTGTTATTGGTACTAAACATAGAGAAAACTTACTTGATTTAGTTAAACAAGTACTCCGTGAAAGAGTTAAAATAAATGAAGTAACTGATATATCAAGATACCGAGTATTTGATGAAGTAAATGTTACTAATTTTGCTGAAAATACTAGAGCGTTTTTGAAGATCCAAGATGGATGTAATAACTTCTGTACTTACTGTATTATTCCGTTTGCTAGAGGACCTGTTAGATCTAGGAGTAAAGAATCAGTACTTGAAGAAGCAAAATCTTTAGTAAAGAATGGATATAAAGAAATAGTATTAACTGGTATACATACAGGTGGATACGGACAAGACTTAGATAACTATTCTTTATTTGATTTATTATGCGATTTAAAAGAAGTTAAAGATCTTAAAAGAATAAGAATATCTTCAATTGAAATAAATGAACTTATAGACCCTATAATTGAGCTTATAAGAGATAATGATGTCTTTGCTAAACACTTACACATTCCACTTCAAAGTGGAAGTGATGAAATATTAAAGGTGATGAAACGCAAATATAATAAAGAGGAATACTTTAATAAGTTAGAAAGTATTAGAAAGATGATCCCAGGTATTGCGATTACTACTGATATAATTGTTGGATTCCCTGAAGAAACCGATTTAATGTTTGAAGAAATGTATGATTTTGTTAAAAAGTGTAATTTTAGTGAGATGCACGTTTTTCCATATTCTAAAAGAAACGGAACAAAGGCTGCACAAATTAAAGGACAAATAAATGGAATTATTAAATCATTAAGAGTTAATAGATTGATTCAGTTAAATGAAGAGTTAGCTACCTCTTATATTGAAGGTTATAAAGATAATGTAATAAGTGTTCTATTTGAACAATCAAATGACGAATTTACTTATGGACATTCTGATACATATATTAAAGTTAAAGTTGCAAAAGATACAAAACTACATAACACAATTCAAAATGTTATAATTCATAATGTAGAATACAAAAACACGTTAGGTAAGTTAGTTTAATTAAAAAAGGGGGGTAACTTTATATGAGTTTAAGTAAATATGAATTGAATAGAGAAAAACATAAAGAGAATGAATACACTATTAAAAGTGCTCTATTACAAGTGAAGTGTACTAACTCTGAGTATTTATTATCTGGGTTAATTGAAGTAATTATCATACTGCTTCCAGTATTTTATTATTATATAGTTAACATGGATAATCAAAATCTAAGTGACGAGAAGTTAATAGTAATATTATTTGTAATATTTATGGGTTCTATGATGCTATATGCCTTCATTATAATACCAATATTTAACGGACAATCAATAGGAAAAAGAGTTTTAGGATTGAGAGCAGTCAAAATTAATACAGGAAAATTAATGAAAATAGGAGATATGGGTAAACAAATGAATAAAGGCTTTAAAATGGGTGCTGCTCATAGTAAAGGGTATTTAATGTATAAAGGATTTAAAGACATTAATCAGTCAGTCAATATGAAAGATAGTGGAGTCATTGTTGTTAAGTATAGATTATATAAAATGTTTAAAGAAGATTATTTGGATAAAGAGTAAATAAAAAGCTAGTTTACAAAACTAGCTTTATTTTATTATGTAACCTATTGAAATACCTTCTTCACCTATATATATATCATAATCTTGTTGTTCTAAAATTGCTTCAGGAAGATTATGTAAGAAGTGAATTAATTCATCTAAACATTTAAATTTATTTGTGATTTGCATTAGATTTTTAAGACCTTTTTTCATATGAACCTTTTTAAGAGTTTTACGATCATTTTTAACTATAATAATCAATTTCTTTTTAGATCTTTTAAGTAGTTTACCATATGAATATCTTGTAATAACAGGTAGTTCTTCTAATTTATAGTTAAAGTATTTTTTAACTAGTTTTTTCCCTCTACCTCTTAATTTAGAATATTCATTAGTATTCTTTTTACGTTTCTTTTGAATCTTATCAGTTAATTGAATTCCATTAAACTTTTTCTTTCTCTTTTTCTTAGATTTTCTAACATAACTTTTAGTACCTAAATATATTTTGGCTGTTTTAAACAGTCTAAAGATAATAAATAATGCGATAACTGTGCCTATTGCAGCATATAATAAATTATCTACATAAAATTGAATAATTGTGTCAATCATTTTATCACTTCCATCTTGGTTTTATATAAATATAATACCATAAACAAGCCGTTTCGTGTATATTTTAGATAATATTAAAGGAATTTCCTAAAAAACTTTACATTTAAATGTTTATTTGGTATTATAAATACGGAAAAATAAAGAGCGAAAGGAGGGAGACCTCATGGCTAAAACCGTTGTTAGAGATAACGAAAGTATCGAAGACGCATTAAGAAGATTTAAAAGAGATGTATCACGTTCAGGTACCCTGCAAGAAGCTCGTAAAAGAGAGTATTATGTAAAACCTAGTATTTCTAA
>JAUVDP010000003.1 GCA_030595255.1 Mycoplasmatota bacterium
CTAACGAATCCAACATACATATCATTTTTCTTATCTGAATAGAATGTAGTTTTCATTTCTTTATTTGGAAGTTTAGAACCAAACACATAAACCAAATTAGGTGATTTATGTTCGTATTCTTCAGGCTTAGCTAGTTCAAATAAATTACTTAGTGATATACCGTGATTCATAAAGTCTCTATGGAAATAAACAAAAGCTAAAGATTCTCCTACTTTTGCTGGATAGCAAAAGTAATGAGAGGTATTTATATTTAAATCATTTATTGGATTTTCATATACTTCTTCAAATATACCTGATCTTTTATTTCTTTTAGGATAAATAACAAAAGGAGGAGTTAATACAACTGATTTAATAAACTGAATATTATTTAGTTTATTATAATCCTGTGGTATTTTACTTAATCCTTCAGATAGTACAATTCCTGCGTTAATTCCCGCAGATAATTGTCTATATACATTATGACTATACCCTAGGATATTTTCTTCTATTGCTCTATATACTTTAAGTATAAGATTAGAGAAGTTATTATTAGCTTCTACAAAATTAACATTTTGAATACCGTTAGAGTCAGATGATGATTGAATTAATGCATATCTTTCTAAACTTCTCCAGTAATTATAGAATCCTTCAACAAATTCTATTAAATCTTTATCCGATCTTAATAATCTACTTTTTACATTATTAAGATTTATTATCTCTTTAGAATCTAAAACAACTAGTAATTTGAATAATCTTAATAGTGTTGTAGATAAATTGTCTTCATCAATAATTTTATATAATCTATCAATTAAAAGTGCATCCTTTTTTTCAAGGATAGATATGTATTTAGATAATACTTTTTTAAAGCCTTTACTACTAAGTAAGTCTTTTGGAGTATCACAGTATTTTATACTAAAATTCATTATTACATTACTTCTATTTTGAGAATACTCTTTAATCATTGAAATCACCTCTTTATTTAATGTTATCAATAAAATATATATTTTTAGAATGTTTTCTAATGTAAGTGTTTTCTATGATGGAATAATCAAGTGAAATGTTGCTTTAGTTCTAACAGGTAGAGCAAATCCATGGTAAAGTTTTAGAAGAACATCAGATTCTTATGATGTTATAGTAAATTAAGACAACTTAAAATGCAATAATTACATAATACATTTACATTAATATGGAAATATTGACTTTAATATCATATATCAGGCTGTAACAAAAGATATTTGCGATATACATGATTTATTTGATTCAGTAAATAACTAATACATATAACAAAGTCAATAAATGCCAATATATTGGTATTTATTGACTTCTACATATAAAAATGCTAAAATGTTAGTATATGAAAAATAAATTTGATATAAGTGATTTTGTACCTGTAGTAACTGAGCAATCAGTGAAAAATGAGATAGTTAAAAGATTTAAGAAAAGAAGAAAGGAATACGGAATAACACAAAGAGATCTAAGTAAAAGATCTGGTGTTAGTTATGGCTCTATTAGGAGGTTCGAGTTGAGTGGTGAGATTTCTTTACATTCTTTATTAAGAATTAGTGCAGTAATAGGTTGTTTAAAAGATTTTAATCAGATATTTAAAAATCTAATTGTAAAGGATATTAGAAGATGAATATTATAGTAAATAGACTAGTAGTAAAATATAATGATAAAACTGTAGGCTTTTTAGAAGAGTTAGATAACAAAGACATAGCTTTTCAGTATTCTGAATATTGGGTAAATAATGGTTTTTCTATTTCTCCTTTATCTTTACCCTTATCAGATAAAGTATATATTTCTAAATCAGAATACTTCCATGGCTTATTTGGTGTTTTTAATGATTCATTACCTGATGGATGGGGAGAACTATTAGTTAGAAGAATGCTAACTAATAAAGATGTTAGTTTTAATAAGTTATCTTCACTTAGTAGACTTTCTTTAATCAGTAGTAATGGATTAGGTGGATTATCTTATGAACCAACACAAAGTGAAAATTTAATTGATACACAATATGATTTAGATATACTAGCTAATGATGTGAATAATATTTTTAATGAAAATTATGAGACTAATGACTTTGATATGATTTTTGCTTTAGGTGGAGCAAGTGGTGGAGCTAGACCAAAAGTACATATTAAAATTAATAATGAAGATTGGATTATAAAATTTCCATCTTCAATAGACCCTATAAATATTGGAGAGTTAGAATATGCAGCAAATAAATTAGCAAAAGAATCAAAAATTCATGTTAATGAATTCAAATTATTTCCATCTAAAGAATATTTAGGATATTTTGGAGCGAAAAGGTTTGATAGAAGTAATAATAAAAGACTTCATGTGATTTCTTTATCTGCTTTACTTGAAACAACACATAGAATTCCTTATATAGATTACAAACATCTGTTTCAAGTAATTCAGACAATATGTGTAGATCAAGATGATATGTATGAAGCATATAAAAGAATGTGCTTTAATGTAATATATCAAAATAAAGATGATCATGGTAAAAATTTTGCATTTTTATATGATGAAGACCTTAATGGATATAGATTATCTCCATTTTATGACATAACAAAAACAAAACATAAGTTAGAGCATGAAATGACTGTTTTAGGTGAAGGTAAGCCAACTGAAAAAGACTTGCTTGCTATGGCAAAAGAATTTAATCTTTCAGAGAAAAGGTGTAATACTATTATTAATACAATAAAGAAAGTTGTTGAATAAGAAAAAAACTAAGGATTCCAATAATTTGGAATCCTCCTTTACATATATTTGTATAAATTATCAACTTACTTAGTATTATTTTCTACAACTCTTAAATACTCTTCAATAACCTTTTTCATTGATACCGTAACATAAATCTGTGTTGTAGATATTTTCTTATGACCTAGTAGCTTTTGGAGTATAAACATATTACCGTTTTTATCATTAAAATTACTCGCAAATGTATGCCTCTATTTATGAGGAGTAATAGATTTCTTTATGTTTCCAAGTCTCATTATTTTTTGACATATTGTCTGTATTGAATCTAAACGTAATAATTTTCTAGTTTTAAGATTAATAAATATATAATTAGTAATGTTATTTTGCTCAATAAAACTATTTAATGCTTCTTTAGTTTTATATGTAAAAAGCACGTTTCTATGTTCTTTTGACTTTGTTTTTGTTACATAAATCATCCTTGATGAAAAATCGATGTTATCTATTTGAATACTTAATAGTTCACTTATTCTTAATCCAGTATCAAGCAACAACATAAACATAAGCTTATTTCTTTTTGATTCTTCATTTTTAACTGAATCTAAGAAACTATATACTTGAAGAATTGTTTGATCATCAAGAATTTGAGGAAGCTTTTTTTCTTCTCGTAACTTCTTGAAGGGAATTTCTCTACCAGTTTCTTCTCTTATTACTAACTTTACATACATTGCATACATGTTTAGAGTTTTATTTGTAATCTTTGGATTTATCTTTTTTCTATATAAAATTAAATCTAATAAGGTATTTTTATCTATCTTTGAACACTTGTAGGTTCCTATTAACTCGCATGATCTATTTAGGTACCATTTAACTTTTGTATATGTGAAATCTGTATAGATTATCTTACAACTTTTTATATATAGCTCACATGCTTCATTAAATTTCATATACTATCACTCACAATCTTTATTGTATTCGGTTGTATTCCTATACTTATAGTACTGATACTTAGTGGTAATATTGTTTTTAAATATGTCTCTTTCTAAATCACCTATTTAATCGATGTATGTTATAATAGAAAACGAGGTGTTTAATATGACAAGTGAAAAGAGAATTAAAATATTACAATACTTAGGTATAATAGCTTTATCATTATTATCATTAAAGTATTTAAATGATTTATTTGGAGATCAATTCAGTTTATTAAAATCTGCTGTTAATACAATAGTATTTCCATTAGGAGTAGCTTTATTTATTAGTTACTTACTATCTCCTATAGTAGAGTTTATTGATAAGAAATTAAAAGTACCATATAGATGGTTATCTATTGGTATAGTATTCTTATTTATAGGACTTGCTTTTGGTTTATTTGTATTTTTAATCGGAGATTTAATATACAGTCAAGCAATTATATTCTTTAGTGAAGACTGGGGAAAAATAGCTATTTATATAGAAGATTTAATTGAAGATCATGTAGAACTTCAAGCAGTATATGATAATGTTACTGAATATTTAAGTTTTGATAACTTATCACCTTTCTTCTTTAATGTAGTTGGTATTATTAAAGGTATTACTGGATTACTTGTAAGTATAGTATTAATACCTGTATTCTTATTCTTTTTACTTCATGATAAAACAAAAATCTTTGAAGGAATTATTTCAGTAATTCCTTCAAAGAATCAATATCATATTAGAGAATTAGGTAAAAGAGCAGATATAGTAATTGAAAAATATTTTAATGGTAAATTTATAATGATGTTTTTAATGAGTATAATGTTTACTATAGTATTTTATATGTTAGGATTTGGTATAAGATCATTCTTCTTTGGATTCTTCTTAGGATTTTTAGATATAGTACCTTACGTAGGAGGATTTGTGGGAATGTTATTCCCAATACTTTATTCATTTACAGTTAGTGGAGACCTAATGTTTGAAGAATATACATTTATTGCAATAATAGTCGCTAACTTTATCGGGCAATTCCTACAAGGAAATATCTTACAACCAATAATTATGGGAAGAGAAGTAAATCTCCACCCATTACTAGTATTATCAAGTTTTATATTTTTTGGAGCTTTACTAGGAATGACAGGAATAATACTTGCTATTCCTATTACAGGAATCATCAAAACTTCATTTGAATATTTTGGAGAATTAAAAGAGAAAAAAGAACTTAAAGGAATAAAGACAGAATAGTGATTTGTATTAAAACAAACTACTTGTTATAATGAAATTATAAAATACATGATATGTAAAGAAGATTAAGTTTAGGGTAAAGGGGAAAAAGAATGGAAAGAGCTTCAGAAATTATTAAATATGCCGATCTAAAGCAACTAAAGTTTAATTTAGATTATGTAGAATTATTAATGGATGCCATGGGTAAAAGGAATTTAGAAGATCCAGACTTAGAATCCGAACACAAAATACTTACAAAGAGGTATACTGAGCTATTAAACGAAAGAAAGTAGACAAAGAAATTGTCTACTTTTTCTTACGAATCGACCCAACTTAATGTAAAGTCAATGTAACTTATAATGTTATTTAGAAAAAGAATAATATAGCACAATATAAATTGACTATACCACTTTAAAGTGATATAGTAATAGTACGAAGGGAAGATACAAGTAAATAGTATTTTACAATAATAATGAAAAAGATTTATAGAATTTGATTTATTTAAGGATATAAAGAATTAAATTTATTTAAGGAAGTATAGAATTAGATTTATTTAACGAAGTAAAGAATTAGATTTATTAGTTATGAGTATTTATATTCATTGAAGTAATTATTATTGAAAATCCTGAATAAGGACTTCCCTTCCATTTTTATGCATTAATATGCATACAAAGAAAGCATCGGATTATTCCGATGCTTTTTCTTTCACTTCATCATCACCATCAATTATGTCATCTACAAATTCATCAACTATTTCAACGATATCATCAAATTCTTCTTTAAGTTTATTTATTATTTTAATGATAGCAAATACAACTACCGCAACAATTAAAAAGTCTAAAGAATTTTGAATGAATCTACCATAGTAAATTGCATTTTCTGCAATTCCTGCTAATTCATCACCTTCAGTGATCACGTATTTGAAATTTTCAAATCCTTTATCGCCAATTATGATACTTATAAGTGGCATTAAGATATCTTTTACAAAGCTATTAACTATCTTTGTGAAAGCTGTACCTACAACAACAGCGACAGCTAGTTCAATTACACTTCCTCTATTAATAAACTTCTTAAATTCTTCTAATAATTTTTTCATGTTATTCTTCCTTTCTTAATAATAATTATCTTCATCAAAATCACTTAACATATCTTCATATGTTTTTGGTATATATATTTCTTGAATTACAGGTGTCTTTCTACTAATAAGTAAGAACGAAAGAATAAACCCAGATACCAATCCACCAACGTGGCCTGGTATACTAATCATTGGTGTACTAAAAGTAAATACCATTTCAATAGCTATTAAAGCATATATACTCTTTCTTTCAGGTTTTTTAATTAAATCATGTCTAAATATAGAGATATACAATAAACTTCCTAAGACAGCAAATATTGCCCCACTAGCTCCAACTGTAACGTCGATATGAGCTATTGTTTCACTTGAACTATAAACTATGAATAAACTAGCTCCAAGTCCTGCGACTATATAAAGTATCGCGAATCTTAATGGTTTAATTAATCTTTCTAAAGTACCACTTAAAACAAAGATACCTATAATAGTATTACCTAAGAAATGATCAATACTACCATGTAGAAACATAACGGTAAATAATCTATAATATTCTCCATCTTTTACTAATACTGGATCTAGGGCACCTAGATCTAGTAAGACATCAATATCAAATCCACCATTTATGTAGGTAACAAAAACCATTATAAATACTGAGAATATTAAGAATGTAGAAACTGGTGATTTTTTATAGTAGTCTTTGAGACTACCATAAGAACTAAATATTGACATAATTACAACTCCTTAAAAGTTAAACTTTTTAAATGCTTTTGGATAAATTCCAATTCCAATAAATGTTAATAGGAAATATCTAATTGATGATAACACATCAAATAGATATGTACCTTCATCTAAGAAAGGACTATATAATAGTTTAAGACCAATTTGTAAAGAAATCATTACTGTTATTCCTAGGATTAGTCTTATTCCTTTTTTTGATTTTGTTGTATCTAAACTAAAGTTAATATATTTCTTTTCATACATTACCGCAAATACCATACCTGTAAGTATTCCAAACCCTTTAAATAAATCTTCACTACCAAGTAATAGAGTAATAGGTAAAGAGATAATTACAATAATAATATAAACTTTATGTAGTAATTCCTGATTACTATTAATCTTATTAAAATAGTAATAAAAAGTATATCCGAGTAATAGACCAAGGAGAGCTGCGACAACAACATCTTCTAAGTAATGAACACCTAAGTATATTCTAGACATCATCATTAATACTACAAGAGATGAGACTACAATATAAACCCATTTCTTTTTAAGATAAAACGCAGCTGCGTAAAGAAATGTAGAAAAGATTTGAGTATGTCCACTAGGGAATGAATGTCCTGAAGAAGTGGATGGTCTTAAGTTGTTAACTCTATCTGGATATTCAGTAAAGGGACGTGGCGCATCAAATATCTCTTTTAAAGTATTATTAGTAACCGCAGTTACTGCGAGAGATATTCCAAGAAATTCTCCGAATTTCTTATCATAAGTCCAATAAACAAATCCCATTAAAGCTATAAAGATATATTCTTCACCTAAAAATGAGATAGTATTAAAAAAGAAATCTAAAAACCCATTTTGAAATGATTGAAACCATTCAACAAATTCTATTGTTAGTCCTAAAGTATACATATTTATTCCTCCTTAAGCTACCTCTATCTTACAAGTTTTGATCATTATAAGCAATAAAATAAATGCAAGGATAGTTTAAGGAAATATAATGTAACGCGCAAATATAAATATATATGTTTGTGAGTTATATTTATTCACTAAATTATGTAGAATATAATTTCATTGTAACATAAAAATTAAAATATAACATAATTATTGTTACTATATAATTTTTATGTTACAATCAAATAGTAAGGAGGAATACATATGAGTAAAAATAAAGTAAAAGAGTACATAAATCAGTATTTTAATATTGAATATTCAGATAAGATAATTGATGATAACAAACTAAGTAACATAATAAAACTTAGATTTGATTTTGAGACATTTAATATATTAGAAAAAACTTTTATTATGTTATATGATTCAGAAAATACATTTAGTACTACATTTTTAATTTCGGTCAAAAGAAAATTAGAAAACAATGGGTTTCCAAATGTTATATTTGTGTATGAGTTTTTAAGTACATATCAAAGAAATGCACTTATAAAGAATAATATTTCTTTTATAGTTCCAAATAGGCATATGTATATAAGAGAACTAGCACTATCATTTAATGAATATTCTAGCAACCCAAATAAAGTTTATGATAAATTAAGTACTGGAGCTCAATACTTATTATTATCTTTATTAGTAATGAAAGATATTCCTAATACATTAGTAGAAATTGCAATGAAAACTAATATTAGTAGAATGTCTGTGTCAAGAAGCATTAATGAATTAGTTTATTTTAAGCTTATTATATATGAAAAAGCATTGAACATTAATCCTATTCGATTTAATGGTACAAAAGTTAAAATTTTTGAATATGCAAAAAAGTATATGAAGAATCCGATTAAAGAAGTTGTTTATTTAAATAAAGGAATACTAAATAATCTTCCTAAAAGTTTTTTAAAATCTGGAATCAGTGCTTTAGCTGAATTAAGCAATATTTATAGTGATGAATATGTGTACGCAGTTGAAAGTAAATATTGGACTAATATAATTGATGATTATAGAAAAGTATATCAAGGTGAAAAAGATGCTGTTAAAGTAGAAGTTTGGAAATCATTAATACCAAAATATAATAATGAAATAAACCCTTTAGCATTATATTTTTCTTTAGAGGAAGATAATAGTGAGAGAGTAAAGTTTGAACTAAATGATTTAATACTCAAATTTTTGACAAAAGGAGAATAACATGATTAAGGGATTAGAGCTATTTAGGGATTTTTTTAAAGATTATCAGGAACAATATATTCTTATTGGAGGTAGTGCTACTTACCTAACTTTACAAAATGAAGGAATTGAATTTAGAATTACAAAAGATTTAGATATAGTAATTGTAATTGAAGCTCTTTCAAAAGATTTTGTATCGAAATTTTGGGAGTTTATCAAAATGGGTAGATATGAGTTTATAAAGCCAAGTGGAAATGTAAATTTCTATCGGTTTCAAAAACCAGTTGATGATAAATTTCCATATATGATTGAAATTCTTTCAAGAGAGCCTAATATATTAGGTGAAGCATCAGATGGAAGTATATTTAGGATGACAATCGAAGAAGAAGTTATGAGTTTATCAGCAATTCTTCTTAATTCAATATATTACAATTTTATCCTAGAAAATACGAGGAATTTTGACGGAATTAATATTGTTAGTGATTTATGTTTGATTGCTTTAAAAGCAAGGGCTTATCTTGATTTAAATAATCGTAAACAAAAGGGTGAAAAAATTAAATCAAAAGATATAAAAAAACATAAAAATGATATTTTCAGATTGTCACAACTCTTATCAGGGGATTCTAAAATTAGTGCTCCAAAACTAATTGTTGATGACATTACAATTTTTATTAAGGAAATGAGAGAATCAGAAATATCTTTAAGAGGCTTAAAGATTGCGGGAACAAAGGAGTATTATCTAGATCAATTAGAAGTAATCTTTGGATGTTGATTTAAAAATGCGGTATAGAATGAAAAAAAGCAAATATTAATGTTTGCTTTTTTATTATTGATTATAATTCTATAATTTAATATGTAGTGGTTCTATTTCACATTCATCTTTTTTTGTTGTGTCTCTTACTGAGCATGAAGGTGCATTACAAGTACCGCACTTGTCAGCTGGTTCAATACCGTCAGGTACAGGTGTATTCTTATTCATTAAATAAGTTAGGAGATATAATCCTATAATAAATGTTAATAGTCCAGAGATTACTAAGAATCCTTCCATAATATCAACTCCTTAAATGCATTATATAATGATTTATTAATAAGTAATAGTGATTTACCTATATTTATAATTAGATGATGATTTAAAACATAAAAGGATATTATTATTCAAGACCAATTAGTATGTAGATTTCATTAAGTTCATGAAAGAATTCAAATAAAAAAAGCTCAGGTTTCTGAGCTTTTTGTTTAGAATAATAGTGTTTCAATTAGTTTATCGGTATCTATTGTTGTACAAAATTGAAGTCTTTCTTTAAGTGATTTTTCATCAAATCTAGAACCTTCTAATCCTTTTACTAGAGCCATTACATTCTCAAATGAATCTATTGATACTCTATTGATTATTCCTTTTTCAACTATTAAGGTAATCATCATTCTATTATCAAATTCTTTTTTGATTATAAATTTAGGTGATTCACCATAGTTCCATTCCCAAGTAGAGTATTTTTCTTTTGCTATTTTTTTAATTTTTGTTTTGTCGATATAATCTAATTTATATTGTTTATCTCTTAAGTCTTCACCAATAAGTTTATCTAATAAGTATTTTTTGAATTGTTTAATTGATAGATCTTCTTTTAAATATTCTTTTATATTTGTTATACCGTTATGTTTTATTTTAACTATATCATATTCAAACTCACTTTTAGTTGGGATTTCAATTACTTGATCTAGTTTCTCTAAATTAGTATCAAAGAATAATACCCCGTGATGAATCATTTTATTTCGATGATAAGTTTGTGTGTTCGCAGAAATTCTTAAACCTTCTAAACAAATATCTCCATCAGTTTCAAGATGACTAGGAACACCAAGATCATTTAAGATTTTGATGATAGGATCTAAAAAGATATTATATCTATCAAAATTCTCTTTAACGTCTCTCACAATAAAAGAGTAGTTAATTGTTCCAAGGTCATGATAGATTGTTTCCCCAAAAGTAAGTCTCCTAAACATAGGAATCTTATTTTTATGAGTATATGGACAATTTACTTCTCTAAAAGGGTTTTGATCTCTTCCTATAATCACAGAATTTCTATTTTGCCAAATTAAAAGAATATCCTCATTGATATGTAAGTATTTAAAGACATATTCTTCTAACGCTAAATTATAAAGTGGATCAGTTTCATTATTAATAATTGTAAGCATAACGTCACTCCCTCATCTCTTTATTCAATTTTATAATAAATATGTTTAAAAAGCAAAAAAGAAACGACATTAATTTTAGTTATGTATATTTAGCACTCTTCACTTGACAGTGCTAAAAAAGTAAGATATAATTACATTCGGACATTAAAAATAAATATTGATTAGGAGAAGATTATGGCTAAAACAAAACAATTTAAAACAGAATCTAAAAAACTATTAGATTTAATGATTAATTCTATTTATACTCATAAAGAAATTTTTTTAAGAGAGCTTATAAGTAATGCGAGTGATGCGATTGATAAAAGACATTACTTAGCGTTAACTAACGCTGACTTAATGGATGATTATCAAATAGTAATTGATCTTGATGAAGAAGCAAGAACAATTACTATTAGTGATAATGGTGTTGGTTTTACTGAAGATGAACTTATTAATAACTTAGGAGTTATCGCAAGAAGTGGATCTAAAGAATTTAAAGAAGGACTTGAAAATGATGATTTAGAAATCATTGGACAATTTGGTGTAGGATTCTATAGTGCTTTTATGGTATCTAAAAAAGTTACTGTGTTAACTAAAAGTGTTAATAGTGATCAAGCATATAAATGGACTAGTCAAGGAACTAGTAGTTATACAATAAGTAACGCGGAAAAAGATGAACCAGGAACTACTATCATTTTAAATGTTAGAGATAACAATGAAGAGTTAGAAGAAAACTATGATGAATATTTAAGAGAATATTCAATCAAGAACTTAGTTAAGAAATATAGTGATTATGTAAGATATCCTATTAAGATGGATGTTACTAAAACTGATTATCCTGAAGATGAAAAAGGTAAAGCAATTGAATATAGTGAAACAGAAGTATTAAATTCAATGATACCTATATGGAAGAAAAGTAAATCAGATATTAAAGAAGAAGATTTAAATGAATTCTATAAACATCATTTTAATGATTATACTGATCCACTTAAAGTAATTCATTCTAAAGTAGAAGGATTAACTACTTATACAAGTTTACTATTTATTCCAAAGAAACCACCAGTAGATTTATATTCTGAGAAATTTGAAAAAGGACTTCAGTTATATAGTAAAGGTGTCTTCATCATGGATAAAAACAAACAGTTAATACCTGACTATTTCCGTTTTGTTAGAGGATTAGTTGATTCAAGTGACTTATCATTAAACATCTCAAGAGAGATGTTACAACATGATCGTCAGTTGAAGAAAATAGCTAGTCATTTAGAAAAGAAAATTAAAAATGAGCTTGAGAAAATGCAAAAGAATGAAAGAGAACTATATAATGAGTTTTATACTAATTATGGAGTAAACCTTAAATATGGTATTTATGAAGGGTACGGAGTTAATAAAGAATTACTCCAAGATTTAATTATGTTTAAAACTTCAAAATCTGATGATTTTGTAACATTAAAAGAATACACAGAAAACGTTAAAGAAGAACAAAAATATATCTATTATGCATCAGGAAAAAATAAAGACTCAATATTGTCTTTACCTCAAATGGATTTAATTAAAGATAAAGATTATGAAGTATTATTATTCACAGATGATATTGATGAGTTTATGGTAAGTATCTTAATGAAATATAATGAACTTGAATTTAAAAATGTAGCTCAAGGAGATTTAGATTTAATTGATGAATCTGAAATTGAAAAATTTGATGAACTTGAGAAAGAGAAAAAATCATTATTAGATTTAATAAAAGAATCATTATCTGATAAAGTAACTGATGTTAAACTATCTAAAAGATTAAAAGATAGTCCAGTATGTTTAGTTAGTGGAGAAGGTTTATCAATGGAGATGGAAAAAGTTCTTAAGAACATGCCTCAAAATCCAGATGTTAAAGCGAGTAAGATACTTGAAATAAATCCTAATCATGATTTATTTAAAACATTAGAAAAAATAAATGAAACTAATCCTGATAAAGTTAAGGAATATGCTAAGATATTATATTCACAAGCTTTATTAATTGAAGGATTACCACTTGAAAATCCTGTTGAGTTTTCTAACTTAATGGTTAAGTTAATGGTGGATGCTAATAAAGAGTAAGTAGATAAAAACTATAGAAAAGTTAATATTTCTATAGTTTTTTATTTAATAAACTATGATTTTATGCTATAATTCATATGTAGGAGGTGGAAAAACAATGAAAACACCACATAAATGTAATATTTTACCATTTAGTATTGAATATACAGACAACATAATAAGATTACTATATGAAGCATCTGTTAAGTATGGAGAATATAAAGGTAAACTAGACTTATTAGGTATTGATAAACACTATTTCTTAATGTCAATTATTAAAAAAGATAGTTATAAATCTACACAAATAGAAGGAACAACAATTTCTCAATCAGAATTATTTACTATAGAATATAAAAAAGAAGTAAATGATGATTATAAAGAAATAGTAAACTATATTGATGCTTTAAAATATGGAACTAGTAAGGTTAAGAAAGATGGGAAAATTTCTATTGAACTTATAAATAAGATGCACAAGATGTTATTATCAAGTGTAAGAGGGAAAAACAAGAAACCAGGACAGATTAGACAAATCCAAAACTGGATTGGCTCGAATGGACAAACAATTGAACATGCAAGTTTTATTCCACCAATCCCTGAAGAAGTATTAGATCTTATGAGTAATCTTACTGAGTATATGAATACAAGCTATAATGTTCCAGACTTAATAGCTCTTGCAATTGCTCATGCTCAATTTGAAACAATTCATCCATACCATGATGGAAATGGAAGACTAGGCAGAGCGTTAATACCTCTACAACTAGCTGTTATTTCAGATGATGAACCAATATTATTTGTTTCTGAAATAATTGAACAGTATAAACCTTCATATATAAGAGGATTAAATAATACAAGAAAAGGAAACTATAGTAGTTATATTGAATTCTTCTTACAATGTGTAGTAGATCAATGCTATTCGTATTCTAGAAAAATAGAGAAGATTAATATACTTAAGACAAAAGATATGGAAGTAATATTTTCTATAATAAAAAATGAAAATGCTTTAAAAATATATAAACTTTTGTTGGAAAAAGTTGTTATTTCATCAAATCAAGTAGTTGAATACTTAGATGTAACAATTCAAACAGCTAGGGTATATATTAATAACTTAATTGATATTGGTATTTTGAAAAAGGTTTCAAATGAACACAGGTACGTATATACAGAACTTTATAATATTTTTATTGGAAGTTGATATATTATAAGATAGTATATATAATATAAAACGGGGTGATGTAATGGATATTGTAATAGAATTAATATTAGAAATAATCTTTGCTGCAATTGAATATAAATATGATTCTAAACCTAATGGTAGTAAGATGGATATAACAAGTCATAAGAAAAAAAGAATATCAAATATTTATGAACTAAAAAAACAAGAACATAAGTTCTTTTTATTAGTCGCAGTATTACTATATATTTATTATGAGGAAGATAATAATTTTAGTATTCAAGAAAAACAAAAAGTAAGGAAGTATATTAGATTATCAAGAGTCATTACTCATAAAAGAACTAGAAAAGATTTAAAGAGAATGATAAAGTATAAAGTTAATATGGAAAACTTAAAGAATATTATAAGTGATTATAGTCTTACTCAAGAAGAAGTAAATGAAACATTTAAATTAATTGAAAAACAAATGTCAAGACGAGATAAAGAGTTAAAATATTATAGTTTACTTAGAAGTATTCAATCTACACTCTTAGGAGAATTTTAAAAGGAATCCAAATGGATTCCTTTATTTGATTTATCTACCCTTATAGAAGGCATCTAGATGTCCTTCACTAATAAACTGAATCATTGCTTTAGTAGGTATTGGTGAAAACTGAGTACCCATATAAAGTTCTAACTCTTCAATGATTTGTCTACTAGTTTTAACAATAGTATAAGGTCTTTTCTTAGCCATTGTACTAACTGCGTCACAAATACTTATAATTTGAGAACCTAAAGGTATTTTATCTCCCTTTAGACCTTCAGGATATCCTGCACCATTCCACCATTCATGGTGGTATTTTACAAGAATAGCTATATGCTTTAAATCTTCAGCTTTATTTAAGATTTCATATCCGAAAATTGAATGGTTTTTAACTTCTTCATATTCTTCTAAACTAAGTTTTGAAGGTTTATTAATTATTGAACTATCAATACCTACTTTACCAATATCATGAACTACTCCTGCCCAGTAAATATCATGTGCTTCTTTTTCATCTAATCCACATAGTTTAGCTATTTCATTTGATAGATAAGCAACTTCTTCACTATGTCCACCTGTGTATTGATCAAATAACTCTAGCGTTCTTATTAGACTTAGTACTATATCATTTTTTAAACTTATATTTTTATAGTTTAAATAGTTAATTGAGAAGAAACTATTCATTAATTTTTGGAATGACTTTAAGTTATCAAATTGAGCTCTATTAAATCTCTTACCACTTTCTTTTGTGATATCAAAACTAATTCCACCAATTGTATTATCATCAATATATATTCCAAACCTAATTGCTTCACTCATTTTAGGATATATTTTTGTGAAATCATCATATTTACTTGTTAAAGTAGCTCTAACTGATTTATCTTCATTAACTATATGCATTGGATTATCTATGTCAATTAAATCAATTTTTTCAGATTTAAACTGAAATGACATTAATGTATCAATATCATATCCTACAGCTGCGATAAAGTTAACATATGGATCTTCTTTAATATAACAAGAAGCATAATCATAATTATCAAAGATATTACAAGCAATCTTAAATATTCTTCCTAAGTAATCTTCATATATCTTTATATCAGTACCAAGTATATCGTCAGATAATTTTAATAATGATTCAGTTGAATATACTAAGCTTTGAAGTTTATTAGTAGATTGCTTTAAAGCAGTATTATTATTTTTTAACTCATTAATAATCATCATAACAATTGAAGCCGTTAAAGATAAAACCAATAAGTAAATAATTACAGTATGTTGAATTAATGGATAATCAGGATTTTGTGTTAAGTCTATCAAGAAATATTGATAAATAATTACATATATAACATCAACAATCAATATCATTCTATAAGTGAGGAAGAAAGCAATTACTATATAATATATCATTAATATATATGAGAAATTAGCAAAGTTAAAGTGATCCAATGTATTACTAAATAATGCACTAGCAACAACAATGAAAGATCCAATTAATATAACACTTAATAAAGTCTGATTAAATGAAAAATCTATTTTTTCATTATAGTGATAAGAATAAATGATAACTGTTCCAAAAATAATTACTCCAAAAGCATAACCAAACATCCATTTACTAAATATTCTTAAAAGTTCATCATTACCTTCATATATAAATGCCATAAAAGTTAATATACCCGCAGAGATAACACTTAAAATAACAATACTAATTATATAAACAAAAATAGTTTTAATACTGATAATACCTCTTACTCCAAAGTATTCCATTGTCATTTTAAATATATAAATAAATCCAATAGCTATTAAGGCAAAAACTAACGAAACAGTAATTGAAGTTAATAATACTTCATCAATAAAAATGATTCTAGAAATTACATTACCAATAAAAATAGAACCAAAGGTATAAGGTAAGATTTTATTATTAAATTCATAATAAAATCCAACTGAAAATCCAATAGTTAAGCATAAACAAGAAAATACAAATTCTCCTGTATTAAAAGAATAGTTTATTAATGTAGTTAGGATCAGTATTGCTCCAATGATAATTCCTCTTTGAATATCTGATATATCTCTCAGCATTTAAATCACCTCAATTATTTAATTATATCATAAACATTTAAAAAGACTAAAATATGATGAATATATGTAGGTTGCATAATATAATATGTAGCTTAGTATTATATATTATTAAATATCTTATCTAAAATGACAGGTATGTTATAATGGTAATGAATAATAGAACGGAGGTATGGCTAATGACGAAATTAGAAATTCTAGAAAAAATTCATTTCGACAAAGCTCATGTTTCTTTAAATCCCTATTTCTTTGGGAATGAATACGAAGAAAAAGGTGTTTTAATTTTACTCAAAATTGAGAAAGGTAGTGATTTAGATTATCTAGACATTGAAAATATTTGTTTCCAATGTCCGACAATTGAATCACACCCAGATTTAATCTCAATGATTTTATTCTTGTTTGATAGTGATAATAAGATATATGACTATAGTATCGCATCTACAAAATTTAAAGTTACTAGAAGTGATATTTTGAAGTATGAAGAATTAATTGGAGAAATTATAGACTAGAGGTGGAAGAATGCTTAAATTACAAAATGTTTCAAAGTATTATACTGGTAATGATGTAGTTGCGCTTGGGTTAAGAAAAGTTAACCTAGAATTTAAATTAGGAGAATTTGTCGCAGTTACTGGTGAATCAGGTAGTGGGAAAAGCACGTTATTAAATGTAATAAGTGGATTGGATTCTTATGAAGATGGTGAAATGTATGTCAATGGTGAAGAGACATCATATTTTAGTATAGAAGAATGGGAAGCATTTAGAAGACAATACATTGGATTTGTATTTCAAAGTTATAACATTATAGATTCTTATAGTGTACTTGAAAATGTAATGATTGCTTTAACAATTCAAGGTTATGATTCAAATACAAGAAAAGAAAGAGCGTTAAAGCTAATTGATCAAGTAGGTTTATCAACTCATATTCATCATAAAGCATCTAAATTATCAGGCGGACAAAAACAACGTTGTGTTATAGCTCGCGCACTCGCAAAAGATTGTCCTATTATAGTTGCGGATGAACCAACAGGGAATTTAGATAGTGAATCAGGTAGAAATATTTTATCTTTACTAAAAGAAATATCTAAGAATAAACTAGTTATTGTAGTAACTCATAGTTACGAACAAGTCTCAGAATATGCGACTAGAAAAATTAGATTATTTGATGGTGAAGTTGTAGAAGATAAAGAAGTTAAGAAATTCACAGAAGCAGAACTTGTTAACCATGTAGAGAGTTATACAATGACTTGGATTAACTTAATAGGTATCTCTTTAAGAAACTTATTTAGAACTCCAAAAAGAACGATATTTACTTTGGTGGTATCTATCTTCATTGTTGTTATCTTTACTTTTAGTTATGGAAGTTATACAAGTGAAACTAGTAATATAAATAATGATTTTTATTTCGGATACTTTAACAATGTATCCGAATCTAGAATAGTAGTAACTAAGTTTGGTAACTTAGCTTTTACTCCAGAGGAAGTTTTAGCTATAGAAGATATTGATTTAGTTAGAACTGTAGTACAAGATGATGTAATTATGGATTCTTTAATTATGATGTACTATGAAGAATATGAATGGATTGGAACTTTTGAAAATTATTTGAATCCAGCAGATATGCTAGATTCAAGTCAGTTAATAGATGGTAGATTACCAAACAGTGAATTTGAAGTTGTTATTCAAGAAGTTGATGATTATAGTATTGGTGACATTATCCAACTTGGATTTAGTTATCCAAGATGGGGAGATGGAGATGATTCCCAAACTATCCCAACTGACGCTATGAACTTTACTATCGTAGGTACTGTTCAACCAAAATCAGCTAATTCTTGGAGAGGATTAATGTATTTCCATGATGATTTTATAGATAGTGATATTGTTTATAAAAATGCATACTATGGTGAATATGAATCTAGAATTGAGTTTACTATTAAATATGAAGAAAATAATCTAAGTTGGTTAACTTATGATTATATAAAGATAGACGATAGTATACCTGATGGTGAGGTATATATTAATGAAGATTCTTTATATGAATATTTATATGTTACTTTACCAGGATACGACCCTGAGGTCGATGGAACAGAACTTAGCTTACTTTCAGGAAAAGTATTTAGTTTAGAAGCAAAATCTATCTTTGAGTTAGATCAAATAGAAGTTGAAGTTACTGGGTTCTATACACTTGATGAAGAAGAATATGCTAATTTAGCAATGAATAGTAATACATTAGATTTATTAATGCAAGAAGAAAAGTATCAAATGACAGTACTTGTACTTGATGCATATGATGCTGAAAAAGTTATGAGTGATCTACAAGCTTTAGGATTTAATACAATATATCCTGCAGCTGTAGGAAATGAGATCACAGCAATTATTGCTATAGCTACTACTATCTATTTAGGATTTATATTAGGATTCTTAATGATAGTTATTTACTTTATTAGTTATGTTGTTCTTAAGAATGTACAAAACTCTAAGAAAAAAGATTATTTAATCTTTAGATCTATTGGAGCTAGTAAAAGAGATTTAAATAGAGTTACAATATTAGAATTATTCATAACAACAATAATGGCATATGCAATTACTATGTCGTTACTATTTGTTAATGAATTTTATGATACATGGATTCCACAATACTTACGCTACTTTACGGTTGGTAGTTATTTATTCATCTTATTATTATTAAGTGTCCTCTCTTTATTGCTTGGTAATAGATTTAATAAGAAATTATTTAGTGATTCAGTGATTACGTCACTGAGACAGGAATAGGTGATATCATGATAAAACTAAATAATCTAGAGAAATATTATAACCGTAATAAAAGTAATGAAATTCATGTAATAGATAATATTAACTTAACTTTACCTGAAAGAGGATTAGTAGTATTACTTGGTCCTTCAGGTAGTGGTAAAACAACATTGTTAAATGTACTAGGTGGATTAGATAAAGTACATAGTGGAATGATTCAATTTGATAACACACAGATTAATAGATATAAATCAAGAGTGTGGGATGAAATAAGAAATAAACATGTAGGATATATTTTCCAAAATTATAACTTATTAAATTCAATGACTGTTTATGATAATATTGCGATAACTTTAAATATGGTTGGAGTAGTTGATAAAGATGAAATTGATAAAAGAATAGATTATATACTAGAAAATATTGGTATGGCTAATTATCGTAAAAGAAGAGCAAGTCAGCTTTCAGGTGGGCAACAACAAAGAGTTGCGATAGCTCGCGCTTTAGCTAAAAATCCGAAAGTTATTATTGCGGATGAACCTACTGGGAACTTAGATTCAAAAAATACAATAGATATAATGAATATCATTAAGAATATCTCTAAAACTAAATTAGTAGTATTAGTAACGCATGAAAGAGAAATCGCAGATTTCTATGCGGATAGAGTAATAACACTTAGTGATGGACAAATAATAAGGGATATACAAAATACTTCAAATGGGGAATTAGATGTTCAACATGATACTGATATATATTTGAAGGATTTAAATAAATTATCTACTTTAGAAGATTTTAATAATAATTTAACTGTTTACTCAGATGAAGATGTTGAATCTAAATTTGATGTAAAATTAATAATTAAAAATAAAACTATCTATTTGGATGTTAGTAATGATAATTATAAGAAAGTACAATTACTTGATAAAGATTCTGAAATAAAAGTATTTAATAGACATTTTGAAAAAGTTAATAAAGCTTCTTTTGTAGATTCTGAATTTAATTTAGAAGCTATAAGTAGTGAAGACTTAACTGTGTCTAATAAATCAGTAGTCACAGTTAAAGAATCAATTAGTATAGCTTGGAAAAGAGTCACAGGTTTATCTAGGCTTGGTAAGTTATTCTATTTAGGATTTATAGGTGGAGCGATGTTAGTCGCTATCGCTATTGGATTACTTGCGAATGTTTATTACTTTAATCCTGATTCTTTCTTAAGTGCATCTGATGATACAGTAATAATTGATTATGAAGAACAAACATATGATGAGTTATTAGCACTTGAAGGTGTTGGTTCTATTGGATATGTTAGTTTAATTACTGATTCAACCAAGTTTACTTTAGATATGCCAAAGCTTTACCAAGCTTGGCGAACTGAGTCTTCATATTCTGGATACGGTGTTAGAAGCGAATATGTTAGTTCTGGAGAGATAATCAAAGGAAGAAATGTTGAAGCTTATGATGAGATTGTTTTTGATAAAGTATTAGTTGATAGAATGTTAAAATCTGGTGACTTTAAAAATATTGGAATAACTACTTATGATGCTTTAATGAATGTTGATATTATCTTAACGTTTAAAAATAATGGAGATACTTATGAATACATTATTGACATAGTAGGTATTAGTGATACAGCTAGTCCAGTATTTTACGCAAAAGAAGAAACTATCTTCATGCTTCAAACAGGAATACCTGTTTATGAAGTATTTGAAGATTTGATTACTTTAAGTGAAGGTACTATGCCTAGTGACGTTAACGAAACATTAACTATTGATGATCCGTTAAACGAGATTCCACTTGCACTTCGTGGATTTAAAATGTTAACTAAAGACTTTACTGTTTCTGGATTATATACAGCAACAAAAGAAGTTCCAACTGTCTTAGTTCCGTTTGAATTATTAAAAGAATTTTACTTTAATACTAATTACACTGTTAAAGGGACAGATATTTTCCTTCATTCAACAAATGTAGATAGTACTCTTGTTTACCTTGGTGGAGAAGATATTGCCGCAGTAAGTTTATTTGATGAAGAGGAAGCTGATTATAAAGTTCAAAGATTATTTGATAGCTTAGGTATAACTATATTTACTTTAGTTACACTTGCTGCGTCAGCCTTAAGTTTCTACTTCATTATTAGATCTTCATTAATTTCAAGAATTTATGAAGTTAGTGTTTATAGAGCTTTAGGAGTAGCTAAAAAAGATATCTTAAAAATGTTTATTACTGAGATTATCTTAATAACTACAATTACATCGCTTGTTGGTTATGTCGCAATGACTTACTTATTAATGAGCTTACAAGGTGTTGTTGAAGACTTTGTAGAAGTATTCCATATCTCGTTCTTAAGTATTACTGGTGGTATATTATTAATCTATGTAATAAATATTATATCTGGATTACTACCTGTTTCTAACTTGCTTAGAAAAACACCGGCTGAAATATTAAGTAAATACGATTTCTAAAATATGCATCTTCATACTTTCACAGTATGAAGATGTTTTTGTTAAAATAATACTGATTATTATGTAAGAAATACATCTAGATAATTAAGTAAAGGCGCTCTTAAGCGCCTTTTTGTTTGATAATAACTAAATTATATTGCTAATTGAAAACAATTATTGAATGTACTATAATTAGAGTATAGAGATGATTGAAGGTGATTAGATGATTGAACATATTTTTATTAAAAATTATAAAGCATTTAATCGAAATAATATTCCTTTAAATAAAAATACTTTATTTATAGGTACAAATGCATCAGGTAAAACTACAATTCTAGAAGCACTAGACTTGTTCTTTAATGATGTTTTCCATTATGAGTATGTAAATGATACTGATAAAGATGTAATTATTGAAATTCATTTAAATGATGAAAGATATAGAAAAGTATTTAAAAGTCCTGATTATCATTTAAGTTATGAAGATTGTATTGGTGAAATGTTTGAAATTAATCATATTAAGTATTTATATGTTCCTTCAGTAATTTATGCACCTAAATTATTAAATGATATTTTATCTATAAATTTAGCTGCGAAAACATCAAATGTTGAACAAACAAAAATATTTAAAGTATTTGATTATCTTGATGGTAAAGTTGGAAATGATCATTACGGACTATTTAAAATAGCAACAAGATATGAAATTTACGTTAATAGTGATATTGATTTATCAAAACAAGAGTTTACTACAATAATATCAAATATTACTTATCCTACTTTAATACTCGGAATTGATAGTTTTGAAAATAACTTTAGTTTAGATGGACTTAAAAGAATTACTGAATATACTTATCAAACTATTATCACTTCAAAAGAAAAAGATGTAGTATCAAGATATGATTATTCAGTTCAAGCGTTATACAAAGATGATATTACTAAAGAAATAGAAACAATAACCAGTGTTTTTAATTCTAAACATGAAAAGAAATTGTTACTTGTTGAAGGTAAATATGATGTAGCTTGGTTTGAAAAAGCTTTAATTGAGTTAGGAGAATTTAATAACTATAGAGTAATACCTTGTGGTGGAGTTGGAAATATCCAGTACGTAAAAGAACAATTAGAAAAAGAAGGTTTTGATACAGTAGTTATCACTGATGGTGATACTACTGAATATAATCCTCTTAGAAGAGATGTTATAGAGTTATACGCAGATGTGGATTATATTAATAGAAGATTTAATACTAATTTTAATTTAATTCCAACAAGTAAAAGAACATTCTTTAAAAAGTTTAAAGTAAAAGATGATGTTGTTAAAAAAGTATTAAGTACATGGGCTAAAAAGAATTTAGATGAGAATTCAGATTTCGTTTTAGAAGTGAAATCAATATTAAACCTAAAGGAGGCTTATCATGAATAAGATGAGTAGTTGTAGATAATATGAAATACTATGCTAAGTGTAATAACGTATTTAATACAAGCGACGTCAAAATTTATAATGAAGAAGGCATTCAAAGGTTTAAGGTAAGACATCGAATTTTAAAGACTATTACTGGATTAAAAATTTATGATGCTGACAATAAATTTTTATTCAATGTAAACTATAACCCTTTAAAATTTAAGAATCATTTTGTTTTAAGAAATAAAGAAAAAGAACCAATTGTTAAAATAAGTCTTGGATTAAAACAGCTACATAAGATTGAATATAAGAATAAGAAGTATATGTGTAAAGCAAGCTTCTTAAAGATTAATTATCGTCTTTACGATGTGGATAAAGAAATAGCACAAGTAAAGGTTAAAAAGATAGAAAAACAAAGGCATTATGAAGTCATCTTAAAAGAAAATATAGATGAAATATTTGCACTATGTTTATGCATAGTTGCACAAACTATGAGAGATAGAGTATGGTTTATTTACGGTATAAAGAAAAATTAGGAGGGTATTATGAAGTATTACGTAAAACAAAAAGTATTTTCATTAAAAGATAAGTTTTTTATTAAGGATTATGAACAAAATGATATTTATCAAGTTGAAGGGAAATTCATGTCGATATCTAATAAGATGCAGTTATTAGATATGCATGGTGAAGAAGTACTAAATACTAAGAAAAAGTTATTTAAAGTATTCCCTTTATATGAAGTATTTACACCTGGTGGAGATATGATAGCTAGTATTCAAAAGAAATTTAGTTTTAAACCTAAATTTGAAGTTGAAATGAAAGGTTTAGAATTAGAAGTAAGAGGATCTTTATTTGCTCATTCATTTGGAATTTATAATGAAGAGACTGTTATTGCTTCTATTGAGAAAAAAGTATTTTCTTTTGGAGATTCATACGAAATTGATGTTGAAGATGAAAGTAACCTTGAATTGCTACTATTTATAGTAATAATCATTGATCAAGTAATTCATGAATCACAAAAGAAAAGTCACAATTTCTAATGTCTAAATGTATAATCTGTAATAGTGAAACTAACAGCTTAATAGATTCACAAATTAGAGTTACACATTCACATTGTGATAATTGTGGATTTATTTACAAAGATAAAGAATTTCATTTGAGTCTAGATATAGAATATGAAAACTATAAAATGCATAATAACTCATTTGAAAGTGAAGGTTATGTTCAAATATTTGTTAATCTATTAAATGATTATATAAAACCTTTAAATATAAATGGAAAAATACTAGAGTTTGGGAGTGGTCCTGGACCAGTTTTAAAAGAGTTATTACTTAGAGAAGGATTTGATGTATTTGACTTTGATCCTTTCTTTAATAAGAGTATGGATTATTTAAAATATAAGTACCAATTAATAACTTCAACAGAAGTTGTTGAACACTTTGTTGAGCCGTTAAAAGAGTTTGAACATCTTTCAGGTTTATTAGTAAAAGATGGATATCTTTTACTAATGACTAGATTAAGAACAATGGATACTACTGAGTTTCTTAATTGGTGGTATAGACGTGATTTAACACATATTTCTTTTTATACTTTAAAAACATTTGAAGAAATTGGTAAGAAGTATGGGTTAAAAATAGTTAAGACAAACAATGTTAATATAATTATCTTTCAAAAAATATAAATATGAGAAATCACAATGATTTCTCATATTTTTTGTTATAATTAGGTAAGGTGATAATATGTACAATATTAAGATGACAGCTAGGGATATTGTTAAGTTTATTCATAGCGGTGGAGATCTTACAAGTGAATACCAGTCTAATAAGAGAGCTTTAGAAGGAACAGAAGCTCATAAGTACCTTCAAGATAAGTATAAAACGACTGATAAAAAAGAGGTTTCTGTTGAAACTCTTTTTGAATATGAAGATTATTCATTCCATATTACTGGAAGAATGGATGGTTTAATCACTGAAGGTAATAAATTAATTATTGAAGAAATTAAAAGTACTAAAGTTGATTTATCAAATTTAGAAATAGATTCAAGACCTGAACACTTAATGCAGGCAAAAATGTATGCGTATATGTATTTAGTTAATAATGATTTGAAATCAATAAATGTAAGATTAACTTATATTTATGTAGATGATTATAAAACTAAATCATTTAATAAGAGATATAACAAGTCACAATTAACTAAGTTTTTTAAAGATACTATTATTGAATATACTAAGTGGCTAGAGATATATAGGAAACATCAAGATGAGAAGATATTGTCTATTGAAGGCCTTAACTTCCCGTTTGACGAGTATAGAGAAGGACAATACAAGTTTATGGGAGCGATATATCAAACGCTTATAAACAAAGATATTTTATACTCTATAGCTCCAACTGGAATAGGTAAGACAGTAGCTAGTCTATACTCAGCTTTAAAGACAATTAAAAATGAGAAAGAAAAAGTGTTTTATTTAACTGCGAAAAACGCAGGTAAAAAAATTGTTGTAGATACAGTGAATCTATTAAAAGAAAATGGACTTGTATGTAAAACAACTGTTATTAATTCAAAAGAAGCAATGTGTTTAATGGATACAGTAGATTGTGATCCAGATATTTGTCCTTATGCTAAAGGATTCTTTGATAGATTACGTCCTGCGATAAATGATATCTTTGTTCATGATGATATATATGATATGAAGTTAATAAAAGATTATGGGAAATATCATAATATCTGTCCCCATGAATTTAGTTTATCAATATCAAATTATTCAGATGTTATTATCTGTGATTATAACTATGCATTTGATCCAAGAACACATTTAATTAGATATTTTGAAGAAGAATATTATACTCCTAAGCTACTTGTAGATGAGGCACATAACTTAGTTGACCGCTCTAGAAATATGTATAGTTCGTCTCTTAGAAAAAAGACTCTGATCAACTTGAAAAAGGCTACTACTAAAATCAAACCAAGTATTCGAGCTCAGATTACTAAACTTGTTAAATACATCGATGAATTTGTTGATAGTAACGAGATAATAAAATCGGGATTTTATTATCAAGATGATCTTGATTTTGAACTTGTTACTTTAGTTGAAAGAGTTGTGAATAAGGTTGATCAAATCTTAACTGAAAATAAGAAGTTTAAGAATAGAAGAATTATATTAGATTGTTACTTTGAGTTACTTCAATTTGTGAGAATCACTGATTACTATGATAGTGATTATAAGTATGTTGTTGAAGTGAAAGATGATGATATTGTAGTTACTCAGACCTGTCTAGACGCCTCTAAACATATTTTAGAAGTGATTGAGAGAAGAGTAAGTGGAACGATATTTTTTAGTGCTACGCTATTCCCTGTAGATTACTATGTTAAGTTAATAACTACTGGAGTTGGTAAGAGTGTTAAGATACCTTCACCATTTAAGCAATCAAACTTAGGTTTATTTGTTGATGATTCTACAAGTACTAGATATCGAGATCGTGATAGAAGTATAATGAACATTATAGATTCTATCTACGCCCTTGCTGAGACTAAGGTAGGAAACTATATAGTATTCTTCCCTTCATATATTTATATGAATAAAGTATTAGAAGAATTCAATGAAGAAGATTATGATATCTTAATACAAAAGCCAGGTATGTCTTTTGTAAACAGAACAAAAATGTTACATGACTTTAGTAAAGTAGGGACAAGAAGTAAAGTTGCATTCTTCGTTCTTGGAGGAAGTTTCGCTGAAGGGATTGATTATATAGGTGATATGTTAAGTGGAGTATTAATTATTGGAGTGGCAATGCCGCAGTTTAATAAATATAATGAACTTCTTAGAAGCCACTTTGATGAAGAGTTTGGAGAAGGATTTGACTATGCTTATACATACCCAGGAATGAATAAAGTTATTCAAGCTGTAGGTAGAGTTATAAGAACAAAAAATGATATTGGAGTAGCAATTCTATTTGATGATAGATATTCTCATATTAAATATAAATCACTGTTTCCTATAAACTGGAATCACAATAAGAAAATAGGTAAAGGACAGTACTTACAATCATATCTAGAACAGTTTTGGAGAAACAAAAAGAAGTGAAATATATTAATTGACCATCATTGCTATTTGTTATAAATATGATATATTTATTGTAATAACTCATATAATAGATAGGGTTATTATGGTAAAATGAAGTAGAGGTGATTTAATTGGAAGTGATTATTAAAGAAGTAACAACAGATAGTATTATTATTGAAACAATTAAATTACCTATGATTGGTAAAAGGTAATGGAATTTATTTATGCAAAAAAACTAGTTCAAACAGTTAAATCAGATTATCCATGGTTTGGAGTAGATTATAATATGAATATATACCGTGGATGTAATCATGGTTGTATTTATTGTGACTCAAGAAGTTCTTGTTACCAAGTACATGATTTTGATACTGTTAAAGTTAAACAAGACGCTCCTATAAAAGTTGAAAATGAACTAAAGAGTAAACGTAAGAATGGCGTTATTGGGCTAGGAGCTATGAGTGATCCATATAATTATTATGAAAAAAAATTAAAATATACTAAAGATGTATTAAAATCAATTAGTAAAAACCAGTTTGGAGTATTTATTATTACTAAAAGTGATTTAGTAATAAGAGATATAGATATCTTTAAAAGTATATCAAATCATAGTGTATGTAATGTAGCGTTAACTATAACTACATATGATGAAGAATTAAAAAAAGAGATTGAGCCTTATTCTCCGAGTTCTAGTGATAGGTTTGATGCTATAAAGGAATTAAGTGATAACGGAATATACACAGGAATTTTAATGATGCCTATTTTACCTTTTATCAACGATTCAATTGAAAATATTGAAAATATTGTTAAAAGAGCAAGTGAAGTTGGAGCTAACTATATATATCCATACTTTGGAGTAACTTTAAGAGATAATCAAAAAGATTATTATTTCATGAATATTAGTCCAAAGTTAGTGAAAAAGTATAAAACAATATATAAGGATTCTTATATGTGTACATCATTAAATAGTAAAAGTCTTAAAAAGCATTTTGAAATGTTATGTATTAAGTATGGGATATTATATAAGATGGATGATATTATTAATGAATCTAAAACATTTATTAAGAATAATCAAATTTCATTATTTTAGAGGAGGTATCTTATGAAAGTACATGCAACAAATGAGAAGCTACAAGCATTTTTAAAAGAGAACCCAATTAATGGAGTAACTATTGTTGATGATCCTTTTAGATGTACTTATTTAATTAGTGGTAGATATAATAAAAAGAATTATAACCAAAACCTAAAAGGGGTTATAATCCCTTATACTGGTCATAATCGTGTTGACATCGATGATCTAATAAGTGATAACTTAATGCTTTTTATTACACCTACAAGAAGTAAGTATGTTGCTGAAAAGGCTGTTGCTTTAACGTTTGCTTTACTTGGTAATGTAATTACATATCATGAGTTATTAAAAGAAGGAAACTGGTCTTCTAGAAATAGTGATTCAAGAATTCCTTGGGTTAGCGTAGAAGGACTTAGTATTGGTTTATTCGGATATGGAAGAATAGGAAGAAAAATTCACAATATGTTAAAAGGATTTAATTGTGAATTTTATACAATTGAAAGAGAAAAAGAATATCCAAGTGATATTATTTTAGTTAAAAATTTAACAAATTTAGTTCAATGTAGCGATATTATAATTATTTCTTCACCATTAAATCAAACAACTGAAAGTTTGTTTGATAAACAATTATTATCAAGAATGAAAAATAAGTTTCTTATTAACGTTGGTCGTGGTAAAATAATTGAAGAAGAAAGTTTATATGATGCTTTAAAGAATAACAAATTAAAAGGATACGCTTCTGATGTTTGGTATAATTATCCTCAAGGAAAAGAAGTAATGCTTCCGTCAACTTATCCAATTCATGAATTTGATAATGTAGTCATGTCTAACCATTCAGGTGGATTTACTACAAAGACAAACGAAGAAGTAAATCAGGATATATTAAAAACTTTAAAGAAATTAAAAGAAGAAAATTTTGAAGATAAACTTAACTTAAAGAACTTACAATAGGAGAGACTTATGAAAAAAATATTACTATTAGTTTTAAGCTTAGCTTTAGTGGTTACACTAGCTGGGTGTAAAGAAGATGATGTACCTGAATTTGAATTTGATGTACCAGCTGAATATAATGTAAACCTACAAGAATTAGGATATGCAGAGTATCTTAGTTTCTCTAACCCTACTATTACAATAACTGTAGTAGATATGGGAGAGATAGTTATACAGTTATTTCCAAGTGTTGCACCAAACACTGTGAATAGTTTTATTAATTATATTGATCTTGAAACTTATACAAATAATCAATTCCATAGAGTAGTTAATGGATTTATGATTCAAGGTGGATATGTGGATAATCCAAGTTGTTATATTGAGGGTGAATTAGGAAATAATGACTTTGAAAATGAACTTAGTCATACACCTGGAGTATTAAGTATGGCAAGAGTTGGTGGAGATTATGATTCTGCGAATTCACAATTCTTTATCGTTCAACAAACTTCAACATTTTTAGACTTAGAATATGCTGGATTTGGAGGAGTAGTTAGTGGATTCCATATCATTGATTATATCGCTTCATTAAACAATCCTGAAATAAATGAACTTCCTATTGTACCTGTCTATATTGAGAGTATTACTATTGATTTAAATGGATATGTAGCAAGTGCACCAATATGTATAGATGAAGAAGCTGAATAAGCTTCTTTTTATTTTGGATGACGAAAGATACATGTTATAATGTCTTTAGGTGATTTAATATGAAAAAGTATGATGAAAGAGAAACCTTATTTTCAAGAATAAATCTTGAAAAAGGGACTAAAGAATATAATGAATTCTATAGTAAACATAAAGATTTAAAACATAAAGATGATTCTATAAGAAGAATTTCTTTTCGTCATGTATTAAGAAAGAGTGAACAGTTTAAGGATCTGTTTTTTCCTTTAACTACTAATAATAAATTATATATAAAGAATTTACATGATATGGTAGTAAACTATGAAGTAAAAGATAAAGTAGAAATTCCAAAAGAATTTTCAAAAAATATAAAAGAGATTACGAAATATTACGGAGCAACTGACGTTGGAATAGTTAAACTTGATGAACATAGTTATTATTCTCATTCAGGTGGACTTAGTGAGAGTTTAGGAATAGACAATTATAATGATTTAATTAAACCTGAATATAAAACAGGGATTATCTTCACAGTTAAGATGGATTTAGAGTTTATGAATAGAGCTCCTAACTTTGAAGAATTACTTACTACCGAACAGGCATATTTAAGAGTAGCTGAAGTAAGTGCAAGACTTGCATTGTATTTAAAATCGATTGGATATGATGCATATGCAAGTAATTCTGAAACTTATTTAGCTCCTTTAGTTCCACTTGCGTTTGACGCAGGTCTAGGTGAAATAGGAATGAGTAATCATTTAGTGACTTTAGAACATGGTGACAATGTTAGACTAGGTGCTGTGTTTACTAATATGGAATTAGACATTGATAAACCAGTAGATTTTGGATTACATGATTTTTGTAAGAAGTGCGCTTTGTGTTTAATAAATTGCCCTTCTAATTCTATAACTCATTTACCAAGAATGGTAAATGGAAGACAGTTTTATAAGTTTGATGAGAACTCATGTTTTGAATTGTGGACTAAAACAGGAACTGATTGTGGAGTGTGTATTCAAAGTTGTCCATTTACGCAAGGACTAGATTTAGATAGGGTTGCTGGAAGTAGAGGCAATAATATATTAATAGAAGAATTAGTTCAAGAACATATAAAAAAACATACTAGAAGAAAATATACTAAAAAAGATTTAGATATAGTTAAGATAGGTGAAGATGAGTGAGAGTTGAAATAGATATACATGGACTTACTGAACAAATGGCTATTAAAACGCTTGAAAAATTCATCGTTTCTTGTGATAATTCTATTTCTGAAATTGTAGTAATACATGGATACCATGGAGGGAATGCTTTAAAAGATATGGTAAGAAATCCAAACAAGTTAAGAAGTAAAAAGATAAGAAAAAGAAAGTTATCATTAAATCAAGGAGAAACTATTTTACAATTATATTAGGAGTGGTTATATGAAAAAACAAAACCCAATATATTTATTCACTACATTGATGTCTTTAGGAGTTGCTGGTTTTTTACTATTTATATTAGTATCAGCATTTGGTATTCCAATATATATATTAGCTATCATATTTTTTGGAGTACTACTAGGGTTTGTTCTGTTTATATCTAATAGACTTACCAATAATTCTATTGAACATAGATTTGAAAGATTAAAAGAGTGTGAAGTTTGTAAGACGTTTATTCCTAAAGATTCACAGTTTTGTCCAAGTTGTGGAGTAGATTTTTCGGATACTCCTGTATGTGAGTACTGTGGACATGAAAATAAAGTAGACGCTACAGTTTGTGAAAACTGTAACGGTCTAATTAAGTAGGCTGTTATGAAAAATTATACAATGATGATGATCACCTCAATAGCTGGGTCATTACTAGGATTAATCTTACTTATTGCATCGTATTTTTTAGGATCAATGTTTTTATTCTTTATGGGAATATTGTTTGTAATTTTAGGAGTACTATCATTAATATTAGTTAATTCTTTAAAAATCTTTATGATGGATAAAGAATTAAACATAGAAGCATTAAAAAAAGCAGGACTAACAATTATTAAATGTAGTAATTGTTTAAAGGACAATGTACTTGAAGATCAGTACTGTGTTCATTGCGGAGAAAGATTAGGTAATGAAAATGAAATACAAGAAGAATATAAAACTTGATTATTTACATACCTTTGTAAGAAATATAAATTTCACTCAAGGATTTTGGTTGTTATTTTTAATTCAAGTTAAGCATTTTAGTTTAATAGAAGTCGGGTTACTGGAAACAGTATTCCATATGACAAGTTTATCAATGGAAGTACCTACAGGTGTAATTGCAGATGTTTTTGGTCGTAAAGTCAGTAGATTACTTGGTATTTTCTCATATTTTATCTATATAGTAATTATGTTAGTATCACCAAATTTCTATATAATACTAATTGGATTTATTTTCTGTGGGTTATCTTATACATTTGAATCAGGAAGTGGAGAAGCACTTGTATATGATTCACTTAAATTAGACGGAGAAGAAAATAGATTTATGTCAGTTAATGGTAATAAGGAAGTTATCTTTCAAATCGCCAGTTTTATTAGTTTAGTACTAGCTGGATTCATCATTTCAATTAACTATGATTTAGCATGGTATATTACCGGTGGAATGTACTTATTAGCTATGACAACTATTATATTAATGAGAGAAACTCCACTTTTAGAAAAACTGAAGAAATCATCAATTAAACAGTTATTATATAATCAATATATTATGACTACTAAAACAGTATTTAATAATAAAAGGTTATTATATTTAATTATTATTGGAGCGATGGTTGCTGCTCCAATAACATCACTATTTTTATATCTTCCTGATCACCTAACTACATTAGGTTATGAGAAGTGGGAGATCGGAATATTTTTAGGTCTTCATGCATTATTTAGTGGTCTTGGTGGATATTATGCTCATCGACTTGAAAAGAAATATAAGGAAAAGAAAATACTATACTTTATACCACTATTTGTAACAGTTAGTTTTTGGCTAATGCTAGTTGATAGTATAATAATAGTTCCATTCATTTTATTAGGATTCTTTGATAGTGTATTTTATGTTGTACTTGGAGATTATATCAATAGAATTATTCCTTCAGAAATTAGAGCTTCAGCGCTTAGTTTCGGTGGATTGATGTTTAGTTTAGTAATGATTGTAATATTCCCTATTATTGGACTTATAGGAGATTTGTATTCACTGTGGACTGGATTCTTTATATTAGCAGTGATAATATCATTATTCTATTTATTCTTGTTAAAAGTACTAAAGGGAAACCATTTAAATCAAATATAAAAGACGTTAACTATAACGTCTTTTTTAAAGGAAAAAAAGGGTGGAAATGAAAACGCTTTATGATATACTATTCATAGATAAAAATTAGTTTGATTAGCAACTAATTTTAATAGTATTAATAAATATAAAGAAAGACAGGTGTTATTATGTACGAAATCGTTGCTAAGGAAATACTTAACAAAGATGTAGATTTAATGGTGATTAACGCACCACTTGTTGCTAGGAATGCAAAACCTGGTCATTTTATAATATTAAGAGTTGATGAAGAGGGTGAAAGAATACCACTTACGATTACTGAAATCAATGGTGATCTTGTTTCAATCATTTATCAAAAACTTGGATACACAACTAGATTACTTGGAACATATAATGTAGGAGACTCTTTAAGTGATTTTGTTGGTCCTTTAGGCAAAGCTGCACATATAAGAGATGTTGAGAATGTACTTGGTATTGCTGGTGGAGTTGGAGCTGCACCGTTATTACCTCAATTAAAAGAATATGCAAGAAGAGGAGTTAAAGTAACTTTAGTTATTGGTGCTAGATCAAAATATCATCTAATATTATTAGATAAATATAAAGAATTTTGTGACGAAATCCTTATTGCAACTGATGATGGTTCGTTAGGAACTAAAGGATTTGTTACTGATGTTTTAACTGAGTTATATAAAACTAGAACATTTGACCATACAATTGCAATTGGACCACTTATCATGATGAAGTTCGTTGTAATCTTAAACAAAAAACATGGTCTTAAAACTGATGTATCTTTAAACCCAGTTATGATTGATGGAACTGGGATGTGTGGAAACTGTAGAGTATCTATAGGAGATAAAACATTCTTTGCTTGTGTCGATGGACCAGATTTCCCAGGTGAAGAAGTTAACTTTGATGAATTACTTGCTCGTCAAAATTATTATCATGATGAAGAGCATATATGTAACTTAAGGTTGGTGAAAAAATGAAACTAGAAAAAATACATATGAGAGTGCAAGACGAAAAAGAGAGAAGTTGTAATTTTGAAGAGGTTGCACTTGGATATACATTAGAAGAAGCAAAATTAGAAGCATCACGTTGTTTAGATTGTAAAAACCCTAGATGTGTAGCTGCATGTCCTGTGCAGGTTAATATACCGGCGTTTATTAAACATTTATTAGCTGATGATATTAACTCTGCGTACTATCAAATATATGATGATAATATTCTTCCATCAATTTGTGGTAGAGTATGCCCTCAAGAAAAACAATGTGAAGGAGCATGTATTGTTGGTATTAAAGGTGAGCCAGTAATGATTGGTGCACTTGAAAGATATTTAGGAGATTATGCTCTTAAAAACGATATAGTAATGGAACAACATATAGTTGAAAACGGAATAAAAGTAGCAATTGTTGGTAGTGGACCAGCAGGTCTAGCATGTGCTGCAGGTGTCAGAAAGATGGGTTATGATGTTGATATTTTTGAGGCTCTTCATGAATATGGTGGAGTATTAAAATACGGAATTCCAGATTTCAGATTACCAAAAGATATAGTTGAAACTGAAATTAATAGATTAAGAGATATAGGAGTTAGGTTCCATAAAAATGTAATTATAGGTAAATCGATTACGATTGACCAATTAAGAGATGATGGATACGAAGCAATATTTATTGGTAGTGGAGCAGGGCTTCCTAGTGCCTTAAGAGTTGCTGGTGAAAACTTTAGTGGAGTATATTACGCTAATGAATTCTTAACTAGAGTTAACTTAATGAAATCTCATCACTTCCCACAATCTGCTACTCCAGTAAAAGTTGGTGATAATGTAGCTGTAGTTGGTGGAGGGAATGTTGCAATGGATGCAGCAAGAACTGCTAAAAGACTTGGAGCTAAAAATGTATTTATCTTATATAGAAGAGATAAAACAAGTTTACCTGCAAGACTTGATGAAGTATATCATGCTGAAGAAGAAGGTATCGACTTTAGATTACTTAGAAATCCTGTAGAATTTATAGGAGAAAATTATATATTAAAACAAGTTAGATGTGAGGTTATGGAATTAGGAGAACCTGACGCTTCAGGTAGAAGAAGACCTATGCCTACTAATACTTTTGAAACATTTGATCTTGATTCATGTATTATTTCAATCGGACAATCTCCAAATCCATTATTAAAAGATACTACTGAAGGTCTAGAAGTTAATAAATGGGGCGGAATTATCGTTAACGACCATCAAACATCTATTCCTGGAGTATTTGCTGGTGGAGACGTTGTAAGTGGAGCAGCAACTGTTATACTGGCAATGGGAGCAGGTAAGGATGCATCGGTAGAAATAGATAAGTATATTAAAAGTAAATAACACTAAAAATGGAAACATTTTCGAATGTTTCTATTTTATTGACATTTATTAAAAAACGATGTATTATGTCTTTAGAATACTTTGACTATCAAAATAAATTTTAGGAGGACATTATGCAAAAAATTGGAATAGTGGTTTGTGGTAACTCAGGGATCGATTATATCGATCATGAATACGATATACCTGTTATAAGATCAATATTATTAATGAGAGGTGAAGAGTACACAGACTTTATAGATATTAGTGCTGAAGATTTTTATAAAAGTCTAAATGAAGATGATAAGTTAATTGCATCTACATCTCAAGCTTCTACAGGAAAAATGTTAGAAATCTATGAAGCAGCAAAAGCTAAAGGATATGAACAATTATTAGTTATATCTATTTCACAAAAATTAAGTGGTACTTTTGAAAATGCAACTTTAGCAGCAAATATGATGGGAGAATATAAAGTTACAGTATTTAATTCATTAACTTTATCTTACCCGCAAGCTAAAATGGCTTTAGACGCAGCTAAAATGGCAAAAGAAGATAAAAGCTTAGAAGAGATTTTAGAACATATGGAGTATATTAGAGATAACCATACAATATGGTTTGCTGTAGATACTTTAAAATACTTAGTAGCTAACGGTAGATTAAGTGGAGCTTCAGGATTTGTTGGAAGTTTATTAAAACTTAAACCTTTACTTCAAGTTTCAAAAGAAGGAACAATTGACTCAGTTGAAAAAATAAGAACTACTTACAAAGCAGCTAACAAAGTTGTTGAAAACTTCTTAGAAGCTACAGAAGGTAAAGATGTTGAACCATTTATTATTCATTCACATGCTCCAGAAAGAGTAGCACGTGTACGTAAAATGGTTATGGATGTTAGACCTGATATTAAAGAAATAAAAGATTATCCATTAACACCTGTAGTTGGGGCACATGCTGGTCCTAACATTGTGGCAATGGGATATATAATTAATAAATAAAAAAAGTTAGGGGAAAAATATGAGCACAGCTAAAAAAGTTATTAATGAATTATTAGTAGAAGTGTTTAACCATATTTTAAGTATTGAGGGAAGTAAACTTAAAGAGCGTGGAGTTAAAATTTCTATGAATGAAATGCACGTATTAGAAGCAATCCAAAAGACTAATGATCCAGCAATGTCAAACATTGCTAGAAGACTAAGAGTTACTGTGGGGACGTTAACTACTTCAGTTAATAGATTAGTTGAAAAAGGATATGCAACTAGAAAACGTGAAGAAGAAGATAAAAGAAAAGTTATGATATCTTTAACTAATAAAGCAAGAGAAGCATTAAAGATTCATGAAGAATTCCATGAAGAAATGCTAGATGCTTTATTTGAAGATATGAATCTCGCAGAAGATGAAGTATTACTTCAATCTTTAGAAAATTTAAGTGAATATTTCAAAAATAAGTATTAGTTTCAAATAATTAAATACCTTTACTTTAAACCTATTATTTGTTAAAATTATAACGATAAACAGGTTTAAAGGAGGTGTTTTTTTTATGATTAGTTCAGATATAATTAGAGGTCACTTAGAGAGTGTAATACTCAAACTTATAATTGAAGAAGATAGATATGGATATGAGATATCAAATTGTATTACTGAAAGAACTGATAAACTATTTAATATTAAAGAAGCAACTCTATATTCAATAGTTAGTAGATTAGAAAAGAAAGAATTGATTGAATCTTATATAGGTAAAAAAACTCATGGGGGAAAAAGACGATACTACAAAGTAACTGCGTTAGGGAAGGCATACTATAAAGAAAAACTCAAAGAGTGGAAAGAACTTAAAAGTGTCTTAAATATCCTATTGGAGGAAAAAGTATGAAACAGATAAATAATTTTGTTAAAAATACATTTAAAGATGTTGATAAAGATAAAAGAAATGAAATAATTCAATCAGTTACTATATCTTTAATAGAAAAAGTAGAAGACTTAATTGAAACAGGACTATCAGAACAAGAAGCTATCGATAAAGCTGTAGTTGAATTTGGTACAGTTGAAGATTTCTTTGATGATAGTATTAAAAAACAGAAAAAGGCAAAAAGACAAAAGACAATAAGACATTATGGAAATGATTTATTATTTAGTGGTATAGGAAGTGCAATAGTTATTGGATTACTAGCTTTTATAAATTTCTATTATGATTCTAGTAATTTATGGTTTGTAGTACCTTCAATTGTAATATTATTCTGGCCACTAGCAATTTTATATAATTTATTAAATAAAAGAGCTAATAAAAAGGAGAAAAAGGATGAGTAAAATCGCTGTAATAGCAACAAGCACAGGGTGTTTAGATTATGTAGATAATAAGTATGATAATTTAAGAATACTAAGAATGAAAATCATTATGAATGATGAAACATTTAATGATTTTGTAGAATTAACTGCTAGTGATTTCTACAAAAGGTTAGAAGAAGATACCTCATTAGTTCCTTCATCTTCAATGCCTTCAATCGGTGAGTTATTTGAATTGCTTGAAGATCTTGAAAAAAAAGGATATAAAGAAGTAATAATTACTACTATATCTTCAGAATTAAGTGGAACATATAATGTTTGTTTAATGGCTAAAAATCAATATGAAGGTAAACTTAAAATACATGTTGTTGATTCGCGTAACGCAGCCATTACTGAAGGATTCTTATCTTTAGAAGCACTAAGATTAATTGAAAAGAAAACACCTACCTTAGAGATAGTTGAATACTTAGAAAAACTTAGAATTAATAGAAAACAATATTTTATGGTTGATAACTTAAGATTATTCGTAGCTAATGGTAGACTTAGTGGAGCAAGTGGATTTATTGGAAGTATGTTTAAAATAAAACCAATACTAGAAGTAAATGAAGCAGGTAAAATAGTTTCTTTAGAAAAAATAAGAACACAAAAGAAATCATTAGCTAAAATGGCTGATATTATCTTAAGTGATTTAGAAAAAGTAGAAGATTTTATAATGACATATATTTCAAGTGATAATTTAGATGGGCTAAGATATATGAAATCAAGAATTGAAGAAGTATATCCTAATCACAAATTTATAGAAGCACCAATTACTCCCGTAATAGGATGTCATACTGGTGTAGGTACAGTAGGAGTAGCGTTTTTTAACTTAAGTAAATAAAGTAAGACAATTTGTCTTACTTTTTCATTTGCTTATAAATTTTAAAAGTGTTAGAATTACTAAGACAAAATCAAATTAAATAGGTGATCATATGAAGACACAAAAAATAGTTACTTTAAGTATCTTTTTATCAATAAGTATTGTACTTAGTATAGTAGAATCTTTCTTGCCAGTAATCCCTATAGTAGGAGCTAAACTAGGGTTAGCTAATATTATGACTTTAGTAATATTATCACTATATGGAGAACGAGATGCATTTACAATTGTATTGCTTAGAGTTTTACTTGTAGGTATGTTAAGAGGTTCAATTGGAAATCCTGGTTTCTTCCTAAGTTTAGGAGGAGGATTATCTGCTTATTTAATGATGGTAATATTTATGAGATTTAAAGTATTTAGTATAATAAGTGTAAGTGTTATGGGATCTTTAGGACATAGTTTAGGACAAATAATTATCGCAATAATAATTCTATCTACTAAAGAACTAATATATTACTTCCCATACCTATTCTTAATCGCAATCCCCACTGGATTCTTTACAGGAACAGTTGCTAAAAAGTTTATTGAAATTACAAAAACTTCAATTCAAATAGAAAAGGTGAAATTCAAATAGAATTTCACCTTTTTAATTATAAAATAGTTTAGTTTAGAACTATATTTTATCTATTGAAAATATAATAAGACAATTTTATTCTTTTCTTCTATTGAATATTTCTTATGCTTTATTGTCTTTCTCATGTTATCATTCCTTTCTTTCATTCTAAGTATATCAAAAAGTCATACTAGATTCTCATCTAATATGACTCTTTTCTTTTTTGTGTCCTTTTTAAGGTTATACTTTCTAAACGACTTCTTTTTTGTATGTTATTCATATATTTGATTTAAATATTCAGATTCAAAGTTAGCACTAAAATATATTGTTCCATCAAGTCCGTACCAAATAGCTTCAAGTCCATCAATACTATCTACAAATTCAATTCCTTCAGTTACCGTCATTATGAAGATAGCTGTTGAATATAAATCAGCGAGTGCAGGATCAGTAAATACAATACTTACAGAACGACTATTTCTTTCAGGAAATAGTGTTTCACCACTAATAATATGATGATATATAACTCCATCAACTTCGAAATATTGTTGGTAATCACCACTTGTTACTAATTGTTCTCCGTCCCCTAGGTAAACAGTTGCGTAGTAAGGTAACTGTTTTGTAGGGTCAGTAACTGCGATATTAAAATCACCACTTTCTCTTGTAGGATGTGTTCCTCCTAAAGAGATATTTGATTCTCCGTTATTTAGTAAATATCCATTTAATTCTAAACTATCTAGATACTCAATAATTACTCTTGAAATATAACCTTTACTTACTCCACCTAAATCAATACTCATAAACTCACTCATAGTTATTGTTAGATTTTCTCTATTCATTATAATGTCATCAGGATTAGTATATACATCTTCTGCCTCTAATTCAGCTAAAGTTGGTAATGCACAATTGTCTAATTCATTACAATCTTCTCGGTAGTTATGCCAAACTTTAATAACTGGTCCAAGTGCAATATTAAATAAATCATCTACATCATCTTGATGATCTAGTGAAAACTCGATTAAATCAAATAATTCTTCACTAATAACATGAATATCTGTAGGGTTATCATTTATTGTCTTAACGTTTGTTACTCCGTCATACAAATAATATTTATCACTTATATTATTATAAAAAGAAATAATTCTTTCTACTTCATCATAAACATCAACATTATTAATTGTTGTATCTTCAGGAAGATATAACTTTAAAGTTACTACAGTATGAAGATAACTAGTCCAAACTGTATAACATTCTAAAGTAGTAGTTCCCTCAACGAGTGAACATTCTTCATTTATTATAGGTGGTTCTTCTGTTTCATCGCAAGCAACTAAGCTAAAGCTGATAAGTAGTAATAGTATTAAAAGTATTAATTTCTTCATATTATCAGTCCTCTCAAAAAATATTATAGCAAATATTATTTTATTAGTAAAACAAAAGAGTAAAAAAAGAATGAAAAATACTAGCTTTCTTATACTACTACTACTTTTAAAGAAATAAAAAAAGCTAAGAGATTTTCTCTTAACTTCAGTATACGAAAAAGAAGCCTCAAAGGCTTCTCTGTTGAGCAACTATAAATTTGTCAGTTTAAAACTTACTTTTTTCCCTAAACCTTCTGCAATTCTGAAAATCATTTTTATTGAAGGTGAGTGTTTTCCACTCTCAAATCTAGAAATATTAGATTTTGATATACCAGTTCTCAAAGCCAATTCTTGTTGTGATACATTATTTTTAATTCTGAATCTAATTAATTCTCTTATTATTTCATATTGTGGTTCTAATTCATTATAAGCTTTTGCAAATTCAGGATTTTTCATTGCTTTATTTTTATATTCTGCAAAACTACTATTTCTCATCTTTATACCTCTTTTCATATTCTTTTTTATATTTGAATGCTAAATTTATATATGTTTTTGGGGTTTCTTCTGTTTTCTTAACAAACCCATTTAGCAATATTATTTTCCGCCCTTTAATATAGAAGAAAAAAACTCTTGCTATATTTGTAGATTGCTTAACCCTAAGTTCAAACATACTACCTCTGTTGTCCTTTATTGGCTTAGAATGTGGTTCTCTTAATAGGTTTCCAAACTCTTCTAATAACCCAATTTCTTTAAGTATCTTTGCTTTTAATTTTACATCATTAATTGAATCTAAAAACTCTTCTACAGGGATTTCTCCTTTATTATTATTAAAAAATTCTATCTCCCACATATAACTCCCCTTAAGGTTATCAAATTTGATAACCTTTGTCAATTGTCTTTTGATATGTATACATTAATTATATTCACTTAAATATTATAATACTCCTAATCTTCTAAATATACTTCATCATAATGACAAAAACTAGTAAGTGGTTCTTGTTAATATCTAAAAAAAAAGACTGAAAATTTTTCAGTCTTTTAATTATAGTTTTCTTCGTGATATGTAAGTAAAGTTTTTACAATTCTAATAATGTTATTAGTAGAAACACTACTAGAAGCATAGTCATCAATCATATCTTGTTCATCAATATTTGTAGTATTTTGAATACCGTGATAATCATCATTTGTAAACACACTAATTCCTTCAAAGTCAGTAAGTGTTTTACCTACTATCCAAGGGAAGAAGTCTGTTTCAAAATCATCTAAAGTTTTGTTGTTTGTAGGAATTGGATCACTGTCTCCCCACATACCTCCTCTGTAATGCCCTTCAGGGTCTAACTCGAAAGATAAATAACTAATATCGTTTGTATATTTGTTAATTTCAACATAAGCAACTTGCCAATAGTTTACGTTAGCATCACGACAAGTACAAGACAAGTATGATATTTGATACTTCACATAATTTGTAGTTTCAAATTCAAATAAGAGATAAGCATCCTTTTCAGATTCAGCTCCATGTCCATCAACATGTAAAAATTTAATAATGCTGTCTGATGTAACTCCACCTGATTCACCTGTAACACATTCAGGTCCTACACATACATCATCACAAGCAGATAATGTAAATACAATTATTAATACTGAAAAAACTAGTAATATTCTTTTCATAGTATCCTCCTTAAGAAATCAATATTCCTCTTTTAGTATAAAAGACTTTTTATTTTAAAGCAATACAAAAATTAAAAATAATGAACGGTTATTTTACGGGTACAAAATCTTCAATAAGTTTTAATATATTATCAATTACAGTAGAATCCAATTGAGATATACTACTGTAGCCACTATCATCTAAATTAGAGAGAGAATTATGTAATTCAGTAAATGTAACTAGGTCGTATACGATATAATTTTCTAAAATGGTCAATTCAGTATTAACAGATATTAAATTAATCATATAACTACTTCTAATAGAAGAATTATCATCATTAATTATATCAAATCTTATCTCAGATATCTTCCTACTCATGTCTAATTCACCATAAAATATATATGTTAATTCAGTGTTTTCATCGTAATAAGAGTTATAAAAAGTATCTCCAAAATAATAAGATCCATCACCTAAAACTTTATATTCACCATCATATTCGAAGAATCCGCCAAGAACAAATACGTTATCATATTCTAAATAAGTGAGTACATCTTTGATATATCCGCTTCGAATACATCCGTCAGCATATAAGAAAATAGTCTTGTCTTTATCGAATAATCTAAGGATTTCTTGTTCATTAATTATTTGGTCTGGAGTAAATATATATGTATCATTTCTATTGAATGCACGGTAATCTAAATAGTCAAAAAAGGGAATAACTTCAAATGAGTAAATAAACCCACTTAAAAATCTAGATTCAAAATTTCTTAAATCTATATATTGAACATCATCACGAAACATGTAATCATCTAGATTTTCCATAGTAATTAAATCATCACTTTTTATCTCGATAATCTCTTCGTTATTTTGTACACAACCGAACATAAAAATAGTTTGTATAAGAACTATTTTAAGCAATAATTTTCTCATATAAATCCCTCCTTTTAGCCATTTTCATTATATCATGTATACTCTCTTTATTATATATATATTTATTATTTATATTTATGAAATAAATGTATAATTTTTGTTTATTTTTTAAACTGTTTTTGTTATAATAATGTCGGTAAGTTTTTTAAATACGAAATGAGGTGAACAGAATGACAACAGAGTCTTTAAACGTTAATAAGTTATTCGAAAAATGGATTTTAGATGCAGATACTAAAATGGATGAAATAGATCTAGTTTTAAAGATTAAAGAGTATTTAGTATCTCAACACCCAGAGATATGTGGTAAATGTACACCATGTAGAGATGGGGTTGTCAGAATGGAGACATTACTTGATATGTATGTTGATGGTACAGCAACTCTTAAAACACTTAAAGAGTTGGAATCTCTTGTTTATAATTTAAGAGCTAGTAGATGTAGTGTTGGTTTAGATATTGGAAAGAACATAGAGGTTGTACTTGAAAACAATTATCACGTACTATATAAACCTGTTAAGAAGTATTAAGGAGGAAGAACATGGCAACTATCACAATTAATGATATACCTGTAAAGGTAAAGAATGGCATAACTATCCTTAAGGCTTGTGAAAGCATTGGAGTTAAGATTCCTACATTATGTTTTATAGAGGAAATTAATGAAATAGGCTTTTGTAGAATTTGTGTGGTCGAAGTTGAAGGTGAACAAGATTTAGTTTCATCTTGTAACACAGAAATTACTAACGGGATGGTAGTAAAGACAGATTCAAAACTAGTATTAGACAGTCGTGCTAATACTTTAAAATTGCTTGCAAGTAAACATAAATTCAACTGTTGGACATGTCCAAAAGATGGAGAGTGTGAGTTCTACGATTTACTTAAAACTTACGATGTAGTGTTCGATCAATTTGGTCCTGGAATTGGAAGAGGTACTGAGGTTATTCCTGGGTCTGGAATTTCAATGGATCAATCAAAATGTATTTTATGTAAAAGATGTGTCGCAGTTTGTAAAGAAGTTGTAACTGCTAAAGTTTTAAAATTCAGAGATGATGATGGTATGAATCCTTTTGTTTCACCAACTGTCGGATTAGCATTTGATGAAACTGGATGTCTCTTTTGTGGTGAATGCGTAAAAGTTTGTCCTACTGGAACTCTTCATGAAACTGATCATGCTAGAAAAGTAGAAGCAATGCTTAGAGATCCAAGCAAATTTGTTATTATTCAAGCAGCTCCTTCTATAAGAGCATCTATTGGTGAAGAATTCGGATATGTAGTTGGTACACCAGTTAAAGAAATTGAAGGTAAAATGTATAAAGCATTTAAGTTACTTGGCTTTGATAATATTACTGATGTAAACTGGGCCGCAGACTTAACTGTTATGGAAGAAGGAACTGAACTTATTGATAGACTACAAAATGGTGGTAAACTTCCAATGTTTACATCATGTTGTCCTTCATGGGTTAGATATACTGAATTATATAAACCTGAGTATATCGAAAACCTATCTTCAGCTAAATCTCCACATATGATGCAAGGATCGTTAATAAAACATTATTACGCTCCTAAATATTTAAAGAAAGATCCTAGAGAAGTATTTGTTGTTTCAGTAATGCCTTGTACTTCTAAGAAATATGAAATAGAACGCCCTGAAATGGAAAGTGATGGAGTACGTGACGTTGATGCTGTTCTTACAGTAAGAGAACTTGCTAAAATGATTAAGCGTAAAGGAATCGACTTTAGACACTTAGAAGATTATGTTCCAGTTAGCCCATTAGCTAAGTTTACTGGCGCAGGAACAATCTTTGGAGCAAGTGGTGGAGTTATGGAAGCATCACTCCGAACTGTTTCAGAAATACTTACAAAAGAACCTTTAGAACCAATTGATTATAAATTTATTATGGGTTCTACCCTTGAATATTCAAAAGGTGTAATTAAAGAAGCCACAGTTACTATCGCAGGTAACAAATTAAATATCGCAGTAGTAAACGGTGGAGTTGCTTTAAAAGAAATGTATAGAAGAATTGACGAAGGTAAAAAACAATATCATTTCATAGAATTCATGGCTTGTTCAGGAGGATGTGTAAATGGTGGAGGAATGCCTATCGTTTATGATTTACCTGCACATGAAGTAATTGTAAAAAGATCTGATGCGTTATATACACAAGATCAACAAGATTTACCACTTAGAAAATCTCATGAGAATGAAACAGTACTAAAAGCTTACGAAGAGTTTTTAGATAAACCTGGTAGTGAAGTATCACATAAACATTGTCATACTACATATTCTCAAAAAGAATATAGAAACGAATAGAGGTGATTACATGATAACTGAATACAGAAAATACATAGATCCAAGTAAAGTCTATATTCCATTAACTGATTTAGACCATAAAATGGCTAATGTTAAAGTTGAAATTGGAGATAGAGTGCTTATTGGAGATATGGTCGCAGAAAAATTTAAAGGCAAAATAAAATCACCAGTACTTTCAACTGTGAGTGGGAAAGTATTAGAGTTTAAAGATATGATAGATAGATACGGTAAAATAGTAGATCATATCGTAATTGAAAATGATAGATTATATGAAAAGAAACAATTTAAAACGTATGAACCAGTTCATACTAAAGAAATTAAAAAAGATACCATTAGTATTGGTATAGCACCCGCAGAAGTTAGAAATGTAATAAATGAACTTGGATTAAGAAATGTTTCAGTAGATGGAATGTATACTGAATTAGCATTTGATTCAAGTATTAAATATGTTGTAGTTAACGCAATATTTATTAATGAACCATTTATATCAACTGATTATGAGTTCTTAAAAGAACATAGTAATGAGATTGCTGATGGAGTTGACTTAATAAGTAGAGCTGGTAATTCAGAAAAAACTATAATCTTAGTAGATAAATTTATGCCAGAAGATGCATTAGAAGAATTAGGAAAAGCAATAGTTGAAAGAGATATTGAAGTAATAACTATTGATTCTAAAAAAGTTGATGCAAGAGATTATAAAGTAATTAAAAAATTAGTTAAAGAACAATTAAGTATTAACTTATTAGACAACGGTGTTGTTTATACAACTGTTAGTGCTGCTAAAATGGTTCATGACGCAGTTAGATTAGGAATACCTGCAGTTACTAGGAAAATAGCAATAACTGGTGACGCACTAAAAATTAATGCTGTTTATGAAGTTAGAATTGGTACTAGATTTATTGATTTAGTTGAAGACCTAGGTGGATATAATGAAATCAAAAATATGAACCTACATATCGGATCATTCTTAACAGGTATTCAACTTGATAATGATGACTTCGCTATAACTCAATCAGTTGATTCAATTAATGTAGCGGAATATAGAGGCGTTGATGAAGATGTATGTATTAAATGTGGAGACTGTAATGATATATGTCCCGCAGGAATACTACCTCAAAATATTATGGATGCTGAACTTAGAAATGTAAATTATAGAATAGTTGATCTATTTACTCATGAATGTGTTGAATGTGGACTTTGTACTTATGTATGTCCTTCTAAAATAAATGTACTTGAATGGGTACGACGTGCTAAACGTCGTGTCGGATAGGGGGCCATCATGAACTTTATAACTAAAAAAGCACCTATCGTAAATAATAGCCAACGTACATTTAAAAGATCAATCACATTACATTTCGCATTAATAGTAGTATCAATAGGTTCGATAGTTCTTAAAGCAATATCAGATGTTAATGATCCGATAGACTTAGCATTTAAAGCATTTTTAATGTTAGTTACTGGAGCATTAGTATCTGTGATTATTGAAGTATTTTATGCAATATCAGATAAATCAACAAATAAGTTTGAATCATATAAAAGATTTGTAGATCCTATTAATACTGGATTAATAATCGCATTATTACTCCCAGCTATTACACCGCTTTATGTTTTAATACTAGCTGTGTTTGTTGGAGTATATGCTGGTAAAATAGTCTTTGGTGGATATGGGTACTATATCTTTAACCCTGCACTAGTTGGTGTCTTATTTGCTCAAATATCATTTGAGACACAACTTGCAGTATCAGGTACACCACTTCAATTACTTAAAGATGCAATTGAAGGACAATCTTATACATTTGATTTAACTAATTTACTTATAGGTAATTATGATTCAATTGCTATTGGTAGTACTAGTGTAATACTACTAGGAATTGTATTCATATATTTATTAGTAACTAAAGTTATTGATTTTAGAATCTCAGGAACATTCTTAATTACAATTCTTCTATTAACTTTAGGAATTGGATTTGTAAATTATTATGTTTCAGGAGATCTATCAGGAATTCATAACTATATGATAGTAAACATGGTTACAGGACTTACAATGTTTGGAGCAGTATTCTTAATAAGTGAACCTGTATCTAGTCCTACATCAAGAGAAACTAAAATTATATACGCAGTTGTTATAGCTGTCTTAATGATGTTAGTAAGAGTTCTTGGTAAACAAGTTGAAGGATTAGTATTTGCTATATTATTTGGTAATATGATTACACCATTTATTAATAGAACTGTTAGAAGAAGTGATAGAAAAGCACTTATTAAAACATTAATCTATTCATTTGTGTTTATCGTATTTAGTGCGATATCACTTGGATTCATCCTTCAAGGTAGAGTTATTGATGTATTTGCCTCAGTAGGAGGTGTGTTCTAATGAAACATATTAAAATTATATTTACATTAACACTTGTAGTTTTAACAGCAAGTGTAATGGTATTCTTTGTAGAAGCATTAACTACACCTATTATTGATGAATACAATATAGAGCAAGCTAATGCAGCTAAATTTGAAGTTTTACCAGGTTTAGTAGCTAATGATTTAAAAGATTTAAATCCAACACTCTCTGATTTTAGTAATACATCTATTGAAGAGTTATTAATAATTGATGGTAAAGGGTATATTTATACCGCAGAGTTTTCTGGATATCAATCAAAAATTAGATATATAATTGGGATCGATTTAAATGGAACTTTAACTGGATTTAAAGTTTTAGTTCAAGGTGAAACTCCGGGTTATGGAGATACTATTAGTGATGAAGAATATCGTCTTCAATTTGAAGGGCTATCTACAACTGACGCTTTAAATGGAGATATTGATGATGTTGCTGGATTATCTGGTGCACCTATTACAATGGGAGCATTTAGAGATTCTTTAAAAGCGGTTATGGAATTCCATCAGTCTAATTATGAAGGTGTTGTAATTGAATCACCTGAAGAAAAATTAGAAAGATGGAGAGATGAAATCACTGTGGTTGACGCAATATTTACTGATGTATCAGCTGATTATACAATGGATGATACAGTTATAAAAATGGAAATAGCAAATGACGGAACAGATGATGTCGCAGTAGTTTATACAGTTCAATTTAGTGGATTTGTTACTACTGGATATGTTGAATATTTGATTTCGTTTGACTTAGATACAAATGATATTATTGGACTTAGAGTTACACATAATGATGAGTCTTCTGGTATTGGAACAATCTTATCAGATATTACATTTACTCCTCAGTTTGATGATATGTTACAAGCTGATGCATTAAGTGGAGATATCGATGAAGTTGCTGGTGGATCTGCACCTATTACATATAGTGCATTTATAGCTTCTCTTGAAGAAGTAATATTATTCCATCAAGCTATTTATCAAGTAGCAGCAAGAGCTGATAATATTGAAGTAGTAAACGCAGACTTATTACTCGCATTCCCTACTGGTATAACTTTTACAAGTGTATATACAGATTACGCATATAATGAATTTATTGGAAATATTTATGAAGTATATGACGGAAGTAGTGTATTACTTGGATATGTATATTATGTACAGTTAGAAGGTAGAGATGATGATATTAATTTCGTACTTGGAATTGATGTTGATGGTAATACTGAATTAATAGAAATCTTATTCGCAGCTGAAACATGGAATGAAGCTGAAACACATGGAACATATGATGGAAATAGTGGAGAATTCCCTGATACAGTATGGATTGATAATTTTGAAGGTGTATCAATACTTGATTTAATATTAGATCCTGTGGATGATATTGCTGGAGTTTCTACTACTACAGGTAGTATGTTAGAAGCAATAGAAGAAGTATTACAGTATCATTTATTTGAATTAGTAGGAGGTGCAAACTAATGCCTAGACGTGAAAAATCAGTCGGAGAAATCTTCTCTAATGGATTATTTAAACAAAATCCAGTATTCGTACAGTTCTTAGGTATGTGTCCTACACTCGCAGTTACAGGTAGCGTTGAAAACGCACTTGGAATGGGAGCTGGGGTTACGTTTGTATTAGTACTATCAAATGTAGCAATTTCTTTAGTAAGAAAATATACACCTAGAGAAGTTAGAATACCAATCTTTATCGTAATAATAGCTTCACTAGTTACAGTATTAGAAATGATTATGAGAGCATTTGTACCTGATCTTGCAGCATCACTTGGAACATTCCTTAGTTTAATAGTTGTTAACTGTTTAATCTTAGGTAGAGCAGAAGCGTTTGCTTCTAAGAATGGTCCAATTAAAAGTGCATTTGATGGATTTGGAATGGCAATTGGATTTACCGGTGGTATATTATTAATTGCATTATTCAGAGAAGTACTAGGTGCTGGAACATTGACAATATGGGGAGATTTACAATTTCAACTTATCCCTGAAATTTATCAAATAGATATTTTAGTTAAATCAGCTGGAGCATTTTTAGTGTTTGGGATATTAGTATCTCAAATAAATAAATATAGAATGAATAAAGCTGATAGAAACGAGGTGGTATAGTATGGAATATATCGCTATAGCATTTGGAGCTATCTTCGTTAATAATGTTATCTTACAACAGTTTTATGGATTATGTCCTTTCCTTGGTGTTTCTACTAAGAAAAGTAGTGCCTTATCAATGGGAATGGCAGTTACATTCGTTATTACATTATCAACTATAATTGCATTTGCAATATATTATTATGTACTTGTACCTTACGATATTGCATATTTATCAACAATTGTATTTATCTTAGTAATTGCTTCATTTGTACAATTAGTTGAAATGTTTATTAAAAAGTTTAGTGCTACACTATATAGTGCTCTTGGTGTTTATTTACCACTTATCACTACAAACTGTGCAGTACTAGGTGTCGCAATTGATATCACAGTAAATGGTGGAAAAATCTTTGATGGTAATACTGAACCTTCGATAATGATGGTTACAATATACGCTTTAGGTATTTCACTAGGTTATAGCTTAGTTATCTTCTTATTCTCAGCTATCCGTGAAGAAATGGATGCATATCCTATTAAACGTAACTGGCAAGGAATTCCTATTGCTTTAATTACTGCGTTTATTATGGCTATGATATTTATTGGATTCGGAGGTATCGTCTAATGGAAGGTATCGTTGTTGTTATAATACTTGCTTTAGTAGTCTCAGTATTACTTGCGGCGTTATTATCATTTGCTTCTGTCGCATTATATGTTGATGAGGATCCTAGACTACAAGATATTGTTGATTTACTTCCTAATCAAAACTGCGGACTTTGTGGTAACCCTGGTTGTAAAGCAATGGCTCAGGCTATCTTAGATGAGGATGCTAAATTATCGCAATGTAAACCAGGTGACTTAGAGATGAGAGAACTTATTAAAGAGTACTTGGAAGAAAGTCCTGATGAATCAGGAGAGTTTGTAAAAGTTAAAATGTAATTAAACTAAAAGGCCAATTAAATTGGCCTTTTTTTTGTAACTTAATTACTAATTTATGTAAGATATTTTTTGTTTAATATATGATTTATTAATATGTTATAATAAGGTTAGATTTTAAAAATGTGGGGGATAAAACTATGAAGAAAATTGAATCTATTTTTAAATATGTTTTACTATTTATAATAGCTATATCTGTTTCTTCTTTTTCAATACAAGAAGTTAGTGCTGATATGGGACCAAAGCCATTACTTAATTTATATGTAAAAGGATTAGATGTTGATTACTATTATTTAGACTTATTAATTGATAGAAGTAATGATACAGCATACATAACATATCATTTAGGTATTTCTAATTATCTAACTGATGAACAATTATTAGAAGTAGAAGCATTATTCAATTATCAAGATCCTGATGATTATTATTTAGGTTTACTTGAAGGAACAAGGACTCCAATGTGGGGAAGTGTAATTGGAGAATTACAGGTTGATGGGTCTTATTTTCACCGATTTAGTTATGTAGGTGTACCTGAAGATTTTAAGATTATTATTTTAACTAGTGATGGGGATATCTTAGTTTCAGAATTAATTCATAGAGATTTATTTCAGTCTCAAATGGTTTACGACTTAAGTGATTTCTCAGTATTAGAACAAGAAATAGAAAGAGTTTCTAATGAATATTTTGATTATTCTTTAGTGTCTGTCACTGTAGTAGAAGAAATACCATTTAGAGATACATTATCATGTTTCTTCTTGAGAATGATTATTACAGTTATTGCGGAACTTGGTATTGCGTATTTCTTATTTAAATTTAAAGCAAAGAAATCTTTAATTATTATCGTGATTATAAATATTATTACTCAGTTATTCCTTAATTCAATTATGTTTTCTCATTGGAATGAATTGGAAGTATTCTTATTGTTTATAATACTTGAAATGTTTGTTTTCTTAATCGAGTATATTAGTTACTATTTATTGTTTGATGAAGGATCAAAGATATCTATCTTAAAATATGTTATAGTAGCTAACTTAGTTACATTGAGTTTAGGATTGATAGTTGTTATATAGATATAAAAAAAGGAATAAAAATTAGACTGAACACTATTTAGTTGACACTTAATAAAAAAGGAAATACCTTGTACTATATTAATAGTATAGAGGTATTTTTTATTTAAAAATCTATTTTTGGTTGTTATAATTAATTAAAGAAACATAGAATTAATTATGATATAATATAAGTAGTGGATATATAAATAATTACTAATTATAAACTGGAGGAAGAAATTATGACTTATTTAAAAGTAGTATTTTCATTTTTATTAATTTTATTCTTAGTATCATGCGTTGAAGAAGAAATACCAATAGAAATAGAATACTCTTTACATAGTAACAGTTTAGTACTGGAAGTGAATAGTGATATTACTAATAATGGATTTGATGATATTTATGTTACTACAAGTACTGATGAAACAATATTATGTACTATTGATGATAGTTCTGTATTATATGATACTCTTGGTGATTATAGTGCAACATGCACATATGAGAGTAATACTGGCACAGATTCAAAAACATTCACAGTTGAAATAGTGGATACTACATCACCAGTTATAACAAGTAGTGTAATTGAGATTGTTAGTACTGTGATACCTTCAATTAGTGATCTAAATGAAGTAGTTACTATCACAGATAATTATGATAGTGAACTTACTTTTACGGTTGATTCAAGCCTGGTAGATATAACAATTCCAGGTAGTTATACACTTACACTCTTTACTGAAGATAGTTCAGGAAATGTAGGAGAAAAAGATATTACACTTACAATATATAATTTAGATATACCAACTTATACATTATCAATTGAATCTATTACTGAGACTTCAATTGTAATAAGTTATGATGTAACTGATAATGTTGAGATAAATGATACAACGTTTATTAAAATGGAAATGAAATTATATAATGATGATGTTTTAGTTGAAACAAAAGAATCAACTGATTTAGATGATTATATTCAATTTATAGATGTATATAGTGATCATGAATATGAAGTAGAAGTTATAATTCATTATGATTTAAATAAAGGTGATGGTGAAGAAGTAGTGAGTACTACTCAAGTAGTTCATACATTATCTTATGATTTACCAACTTTGACAATTGGAGTTACCTATACAACAGGTAATAGTTTAACAATGTATTATACTTATACAGATCCTGATTTAGTAATTGAAGATATGATACTTAATTTATATGATGAAAGTGATATTCTTTATACATCTGTTTTATTTGATAATACAAGTAATAATGTAGTTATTGAATCTTTAGATTATGATAGTGAATTTAGAGTAGAAGTTATAGTAGAATATGATTTACTTGACTCAAATGGAACTACTAATCTTAATGTTCCAGGAAACACTGTGAACACTGTAGTTCTTTCTATTAATGATATTATAGTTCCTACCAATATTATTAATGAGGTACAAGATTATACATTCGAATTAGATTTAGGATATCCGTTAGGATACACAATTGAAAATGTATATATAGATGATGTTCTTGTAGGATACACATATGAAAATAATAAACATTTAGTAACAATTCCAAGTAGTTCAATATTAGAAGGAGAAGCTACTTATGAAATAACTAAGATTGTAGTTAATAATGGTAGTGTTGCAGTTGATGTAATTCCTGAAGATAATAATGAATTAATAGTTACACTTCAAATACCTATTTCAATTTCAGAAATAATTATTAACAATGGTCGTAGCTATCTTTCTCCATTAAGTAGTTATCAAATAAAGTTATCTTTAGAAAATTATTCAACTTATGATATTCAAGCTGTAACTGTCAATGGAATAGAAGTAACAAGTGAAGATTTTTATATTAGTGATGATGTACTTATAATAAGTGAACAAGCTATTAATACTTACGGAGGATTTAGATTATCAATTGATAATCTAACATATTTAAATGGAAGTGAATTAATTACTTTAGATATAGATTATATTGATTATTTATATGCAGGAAATATATATGATATTAACTATATAAATAATAGAGCTGACTTCTTATCAATGGGACCAAGTGGGATATATATTCTTCAAAGTGATATTGATTTAACTGATATTTATTATTTACAGTATTTAAGTGATTTTAAGGGTTGTTTAGATGGGAATGGATATTCAATTACAGGAATGAATTTAACTGTAGACTCTCCTGATAATATATATTTAGGATTGTTTAGTACATTGTGGTCAGGTAGTTTAATTAAAAACTTAACATTATCTAATATGAATATTACTAGTACAACCGCTAATACAAGTTCTAGTCCTTTACATGTAGGAATACTCGCAGGTTATTCATTTGGTGATGTATATAATGTGACAATAGAATCTAGTTCAATAACAATTAATGATTTAAGTGTAAGAGATATTAAAGTAGGAGGTATCTTTGGTGTCTCAAATAATGGTATGTTTGAATTGATTGATGTAGATTTATTAACTAATATTCAATCAATTTATAAAGTATATGCTGGTGGTATTTTAGGATATTCTAACAACGCAAGTATTATAAGGAGTTATACAAAAGGAGACATAATTGTTGGAACATCTTCGGATGCATTCTTAGGAGGAATTAGTGGATATGTTTCAGGTTCAGATACGATATATAATGAAGTTGCAAGCATATTAGATATTGAAGTTATTGCTGATACGACAACTAAAGCTTATATAGGAGGAATCAATGGTATACAAGCAGCTGGATCAACATCAAATATGTATTATATTGGTACACTTAAAATAGTAGGCACACTAAGTGAATTATATATTGGAGGAATTAATGGGTGGACAATGTCTTCAGTTTTAGAAAATGGATATGTTGTTGCTACGTTTGATTTAGGATTAAACCCTTCATTAGTGTATGCCGGAAATATTACAAGTAGATTAGAATCTAGCTCATTAAGTAATACAGTTACAGAAAGTATATATTTAGGAACACTTAATGATAATAGTAATTCTATAATTATTTCAGATATTGGATATATAAGTACACTAAGTACTACTTCAAATATTCATCTATATGAATTAGATATTACTCAAGTAGTAGGTAGTGACTATACATTAGTTGAAAACATTAGTGTAGAAGTTGATATAAATACATTTGATAAATTTACATTTTATGAAGATACTTTATTATTTGACAATGTCATATGGGATTTAGAATATACTGAATCATCAACTATATTAAAGTTGTTAAATGTTAATGATTAATAAAATTGCATAAAAAAAGGAAGTTCAATTGAACTTCCTTTTATGTTAGTAATTATTAATCAGCTAGTCCGATTGCTTCTAGCCATGCAACTTTGAAACCATTAACAGTAATTGTAACACCAGCTAAATCATCAACATCATCAAATTTATCATCAACGATAGTCCATGCAGTGTCCCAACCTTGGTTAGCAACGATAGCAGCAGCTAATTCATCAGCTTCTTCAGCCCATGTAAATCCACTAGTTAATACATATGCGTCACCAACAGCTTGTTTAGTTGAAGTCTCATATACTGCATCAAATACTACAGATTGAATTCCACCAGCATCATTAATTATAACAGTTACCATGTAATCAGTAGCTTCATCATATCCAAAGTATGAACCTGGAGTGTAATCTCCTTTAGCGTCCATATTGATGTAGAATGATTCTCCACCAAGGACAACAGCTTCTCCGTCAGCTTCTAAGTATGCTGCGTATCCACCAATGTTAATTACATTTTCATATCCTAATGATAATAATGCATCCATAACATATTGAGCTCTAGTTCCAGATCCACACATTAATAAAATAGTTTTGTCTTCGTTGAACATTTCTCTCATACTTCCAACAGCACCTATTTCACCAGTGTCGAAAACCCAACCACCGTTTGCATCACTTAAGATACCTTGATATTTTAGATAGTCAAAGTAAGGAATTGCTTCAAATCCTTCAATATATCCAGCTTTCATTCTTTCATCAAAGTTTCTTAAATCGATGTATTGAACGTCACTTCTTCCTAAAAATCCGTCTAATTCTGCCATAGTCATTGTTTCTGGTAAATCTTCTTCACCGTTACAGGCAGTTAACGTAAATGATAAAGTTAATACAGCTAGTAAAACTAATAATTTTTTCATCTTTCTTCCTCCTAATTTTCTTTTTTATCTACTGACTAATTATAAAACTTAAATATATAAATGTCAACCTTTATAATAAAAGAAAATCCCTTTACTGTGCTATTAAAGTCGGTTCGTATACTAACAATAGTTATAAAAACATAGTTCGCTCATAAACTAGTTATCGCTTTATTTATAATTTAAGAATTATTGTGCCTTACCTAAGGTATGCGCGGACAGACATATGTTTTAAATAGCTATTATCTTTTCTAAAGCATTGTTTTTATGGTATAATTTATTCATAAAATAAAACAGGTGATTATATGAGAAAAACAGACGTAATATTGATGATTAGCATAGTAATTATCTCTTTAATAGGGTATGGAGTTTTAAGATTATTTTTAGTTCAGTCAACTACTAAAGATGGAAAAGCGATTGTCTATTATCATGATAATCCTATTTTAGAAATATATTTAGAAGATGGTTCTTATGAAATAATAGATGAAGATAACGTCATTTCTATCAATGAAGCAGAATATTTATACACAGTTTCTGGAAGTGATGGGAATGTAGTAGTAATAGAATATAATGATTACCGGGTTAGAGTAATTGATGAAGTATCTCCTCAACATATTTGTCAGATTCAAAGTTGGAGTTCTTCACCACTTAAACCTATAACCTGTTTACCAAATAATTTAGTTATAATAATTGAAGACGATTTAGGTAACGATGAACCTGATGATATTTCTAGTTAAGGAGAGATATAAATGGATGCTAGTTTATTAAATATAATAGAGTTCTTTTTATTCTTTGTAGTTTTTGGATTTGTGTTTCAAGCATTTAATGCTTTTGACTTATCTAAATTCTTTAGAAAAGGACATGTTTGGCAAATACAATTAATATATATATTCTCAACAATCATCTTTACTTATTTAATTGTGAAGGCATTTATGAATTTAATTTATTTATCAACTGAGATATTTTCATAAAAATAGAGAAAAAAAGCAACTAAACCATTATGAGGGTTCAGTTGCTTTTTATTTATGTAGTGTGTAATTAGTAACAAGTAATTCATTTAAGGTATTATAGATATCCTTTATATCTTTATCAAAGACGTTATACAATCTAGGTGCGAATATAAATTCAGTAGTTTTCATATTGATTTTTACCTTCTCTTGGGTAAAGCCTTCAAATCCAATATTGTCAATATCTTCTAATTTAATTTCCTTAACTTTATTTGTTAATGTATTTGGTATAAATAATATACCATCTTTTAATATTAAGTATCTATCTCTATTTTTTACTTTGTAATCAGAATAAGCAAAAAATATTAAGAAGCTTATCATTAAAACAATAACTGCAATATGAAAATAAAACATTCCTAAATAATCATCCGCTACATCAGGATGATCTAATAGGTACTTATTGTATAGCTGATATGAATTTGTCATTCTTATAAAACTATAGAAAATCCATAATGATGAAAAACCATATCTATATCCTGAACTTTCTAGTTTTATTAATTTTGTATTTATCTCCATGAAATCATCTCCAACTCATTTATTTTACCACAAAAAGAATTATGAGCATCTTTTTTATTTATATATATCATAAGTTTTAATTATTGAGAATGAAGCACCACCCTTAGTGTATTCAGTAATTGAATTCTTCAAAGTAGATAAAGATGAACTAGATACAGTGACTTCATAATTTACAAAGTTATCATATGTTGTATTGATAAGTATGTAATTATCTCTTATATATTTTTCAACATGACCTATTTGATCAAATGATATTTTAATAAATAGATCT
>JAUVDP010000086.1 GCA_030595255.1 Mycoplasmatota bacterium
TAGATCAACTTCTAAGATTTGATCATAATCTTCGTAACTTGTCGTTACTTGAATTTTTTTATCTGATACTTTTACAATATCTTTTACATATGGAACATGTGGTATACCTAAAAACTCAGCAACTTCCGGACCTACTTGAGCAGTATCTCCATCAGTTGTTTGTTTACCACAAATTACGATATCGTAATCATCAATCTTTTTAACTACTTGAGATAATGTGTATGATGTAGCAAGTACATCAGCACCAGCAAATCTTCTATCAGTTACTAAGTAAGCATCTTCACAACCCATACTTAATGATTCATCCAATACCGCTATAGCGCTTGGTGGGCCCATAGTTAATGAGATAACGTTTACATTTTTATGCATTTTTTTAATTTGCATAGCTGTTTCAATCCCATAAAGATCAAAAGGATTCATTTTTACGTTGTTACCTTCACGAATTAGATTCCCAGTTTCTGGATCAACATTTACTTCTGTAGTATCAGGAACTTGTTTAATTAAAGTTATAATTTTCATCTTTTTTACACCTCATAATATATATCTTTTAGTTACTTTTAATATATCATAATAGTAGTCTTTTACCTATGAATATTGTGAACCTATTATTCCATAATACGGCAATATTATGGATATAATTTCCAATATTAAAATTCACTAAAATATCTTTAATTTACTGAATTATAATGTTTCCCTATAAACTATTTATATAAGCCGTTTAACAATGAAAACGCTATTATGTTTTTTTTATTCAGTAATACTTTAGAAAAAGAATATTATATTCTAAAATGAAAAACTTTTTTTAGCATTCAAAAGAAAAACCCAGTTTTTTAGACTGAGTTAAATAATTTTTAGTGTTTTGTTTTCTGTGTTAATTTCTACAACTGCTCCGATAGGAACAGTTAATCTTGGAGTAACATGTCCTATTGGAAGACCGTATAAAACAGGTATCTTTAAAGGTTCTAAAAACTCTTTAAAAAGTTCATAATATCCATAGTCTCTTTTTATTACATTTTTGTATGTTATTCCTCCAATTACGATACCTTTTAAGTCTGATAAAATCCCACTTAATCTTAACTTTTGAAGCATTCTATCAACCCGATAAAGTGGTTCATTTACTTCTTCTAATAATAAGATTTTATTCTTAAAATCTATTTGGTAAGGAGTACCTATCATTACGTCAATTAGACTTAAATTCCCACCAACTAATATTCCTTTAGCAAAGCCCTTGTTGATAGTTTTTATATTGTAGATATTATCTTCATTAATTACATAATTTCTTGATTGTTTTATAACAATATCATTAAATGAATCAATCGATAATTGATTGAAATTATCAGTAAAATCTATTCCCATCATTGGACCATGATAAGTGACTAAATCACACTTCTCATAGATCGTATTTAGGAGTAATGTTACATCACTAAATCCAACAAATATTTTCTTATTTTTCTTAATCATTTCATAGTCGATTTTATCAACTATTCTTGGAGTTCCATATCCTCCTTTTAGACACATAATTGCATCAATTGAATCATCTTCAAACATCATATTTAAATCATTTGCTCTTAAGTCATCAGTACCTGATAAATACATACCATATGTACTATAACAACTCTCTCCTACTACTACTTTATATCCAAGTTTTTCTAGATTTGCTTTACCTTGATTTAATAAATCTATTTTACCTGGACTACTCAAAGCAACTATCCCGATAGTAGCTCCTTTTTCTATTTTTTTAGGATACATAGGCACACTCCTTTACAACTCTGATTCTAGATAATAATCTAACATTCTCAAATTTTCTAGATTAATTTCATCATTTTCGAATTGTTTTTTAAATGTTTTAAAGATGCTTTTTACTACTTTATTCTTAATTCTATAATCTTTAATTAGTTTAAGAATTACACTTTCATTATACTCTTTATATAGCATCCACTTTAATTCTTTTCTAGTTACTCTTGAAGTAAACTCTTTTGATTTTCTTATTTCTTTTCTAACGTAATACTTTTCTCTAATAGTGAATACTCCATCATCTCTATGAGCTAAATATATCAAAATAGCTATTACTAAGTAGTATTCATGTTCACTTTCCACTAAAGCAAGTGGATTCACTGCTTCTTTTTGATTAGAATTACAGTTTTGGATTTCTTCAAGTCTATTTCTCGCCTGTCTTAGTGAAGCACCAAAATTTAACCTATGACTTCTACCACCTCTAATTTTTGCCATATTCATCACCTCTTTTTATATTATATCATAGAAGAGATTTGAAGTTACCTTCAAATCTCTTATTTGTTATTTTGTAATAATACTTATACTCCAACCCATACCAGCCTGTAAATCATATTTCTTAGCAAAGTTTTCTAAACTAGTACCAATTGCTAAGTTACCGATTGCGTTTTTATACATTAAGTCTTCACCTTTTTTAACACTAGTGAATGACTTACCATATAAGATTCTTTTCTTATACTTCTGCATTCTATTTTGATAGATGATAATATCTAGAAAACTATCGTATTCTACTTCTAGTTTTTCTAAATATTCAACTGGAATATTACTCCATAATAATCCAAATTGTACATCTACAATATCAAGTGCACCTATAATTTCATTTCCAATTATTCTTGGTTCACTTATTTCAAATGAACAAAGATCATCTAATTCTAATTTTGGACCAACCTCGTTAAATTTTATTACACCACTTGCTAGTTTAGCAGCTGTATATGTATATACATCTCTACCAAGGAACAAGTGAGAACTCTCACTACCCTTAATTCTATTTACTGATTCATCAATTTCTCTTACTTCAACAATACCAGTAT
>JAUVDP010000045.1 GCA_030595255.1 Mycoplasmatota bacterium
AAAGTAGATAAAGATGAACTAGATACAGTGACTTCATAATTTACAAAGTTATCATATGTTGTATTGATAAGTATGTAATTATCTCTTATATATTTTTCAACATGACCTATTTGATCAAATGATATTTTAATAAATAGATCTGTGTAACTTGTAAGTTCTGTGAAAGTACATTTTGTAATACTTTCTGCGCAACTTTTAGTATAAGCACGAGTTAACCCTCCAGCGCCTAGTTTAACGCCTCCAAAGTATCTAATTGTGACAGATAAAACGTTTGTTAGGTCGTGTTTCTTCATAACCTCTAGCATTGGTAATCCCGCAGTTTTAGAAGGTTCACCGTCATCATTAAACTTTTGGATATCCTGATTATTTCCAACGATATACGCAAAACAATGATGATTCGCATCACTGTATAATTTACGAAGTCTTTTCAAATTAAAAGGAACATCTTCAACTGAAGAAGTATTTATTAAATGATTAATGAATTTACTTTTGTTAATTATTTGTGTAGTTATTACCTCTTCTTTAATGCTTTTCATAATATCACCTTGTTTTATTATATCATAGGTCATTTTTTTTGAAAATAAAATAACGATATTGTGGAAATAATTCGCTATATATAGTATAATTTTTGTGGTGATTTAAATGGATAAATATTTTGAAAACGGAATTAATATTTTAAAAAAACTTCATGATTCTGGTTATGAAGCATTTTTCGTAGGTGGATATGTTAGAGATATGCTTCTAAGTATTAAATCAACTGACATAGATATTACCACAAGTGCGCTTCCTGAGGAAGTAATCAGTCTTTTTAAAAATGTTAAAGAGACAGGTAAAAAGTATGGAAGTGTTACTATCTTAAAAGAAGAATTTAAATATGAAGTTACAACATTTAGAAGTGATGGAGAATATTATGATAATCGTCATCCTGAAAATGTAGAATATACTACAAACTTGAAAAGTGATTTAGAGAGAAGAGATTTTACTATTAATGCTCTTGTGATGGATAGTGATGAAGTAATTCATGATTTTTATAATTCAAAAGAAGATATAAATAATAAAATTATTAAAACAATTAATGATCCATTTAAAAGATTTGAAGAGGATTCATTAAGAATACTTAGAGCTTTTAGATTCGTTAGTAAGTTAGGTTTTAATATTGATTTAAAAACATTAGACGCTATAAAAGAACTAGGATATTTAATTAAAAATATATCAATTGAAAGAGTAATGGTTGAACTTAATAAAATATTTAGAGGAAAATATCGTAATAAAGCTTTAAAATATATGATTGAAACAGGTATTGATAAAGAGCTTTATGGAATTAGTGAAGGACTTTCCTTTATTTCTAACTTAGATATTGAATTAGAACCGCTTGAAGCCTTTATTATTTGTTTTATCTTTAATGATATAGAAGATGAATGGAGATTCTCAAATAAACATTATCGCTTAATAGATCAAATATTATTACTTCAAGAAGTAACTAAAGATGATGTATTTAATAAGTTTATTGTTTATGTGAACGGATTAGATGCTTGTTTACTTTCAAATAAATTAAGTGTGATATTAGGTTATAAAGATCAAGAAGAATTCATTAGAAAATTAGAACGTGAATTACCGATAAAAGATGTTTGTGATTTAGAGTTTAAAGGACAAGATATTTTATGGCTTACAACTTTAAAGAAAAAATCAGTTATAGGTAAAGTTGTTGATGATTTAAAATTTAATGTAATTATGGGATATATGCCAAATGAATATGATGTATTAAAAGAATATGCTTTAAAGAAAGTAGAAGAACTTCAAAAAGAAATGGGAGATAAACATGAGTAAATTTTATTCTTATCTAGATGACTTTAATGAAATAACAATAATAGTACCATTTAAATATAGAGAAGATTTTATACAATACTTTAAAGTTATTGGAAATGATGAAGAAATCGATTTAGAAATTATAAGTAGTGTATTAATTGGAACTGAAAGAAAATATATTTGTAGATTTGATGGATATATTTTATTAAATCATATGTACTATATATATGATGACTTAAATGAAACTAGTGAATTATTTACTGGTAAAATTGTTAGAACTGAGCTGTTTGATGATATTTATTATTATGAACAATCAGATTTAGGGTCTTCATATAGAAGAGATAGAACAAAATTTAAAATTTGGACTCCCACAGCTAAATATATGAAGTTAGAATTAACTGATAAATCAGGTGTAGTTGAAGTTACTGATATGGAATATGATAACCAAGGTGTTTGGTATTTAAGGCTTCGAGGTAACTATGAAGGATATAGATATAGATATATTTCTTATGTTAATGGGAAAGAACATTTATTTATTGATCCTTATGCTATAAGTAGTAGTGCTAACGCAGAATATAGTTATGTAGTTGATAGATCTAAGATTTATAAAATGAAAAATCAAAGACCTAAATTTAGTGGTTCTCCAAATGATGCGATAATCTATGAAACACATATTAGAGATTTTACAATTAATAAATCAATTAAAGCAACTCATCCAGGTAAATACAAAAGTTTTACTGAAGAAAAATTAACTACTAAAGCTGGAAATAAAGCTGGATTTGATTACTTAAAAGATTTAGGAGTTACACATGTTCAGTTACTCCCTGTATTTGATTTTGGTGGAGTAGATGAAAATAATCCTGATAAATCATACAACTGGGGATACAATCCAGAACAGTATAACGTACCTGAAGGATGGTATAGTTTAGAGCCAAATGATCCTTATACTAGAATTAACGAACTTAAGGAATTAGTAGATAACTTCCATAAACAAAATATTAGAGTAGTAATGGATGTTGTATTTAATCATGTTTACGATAATATTAAATTTCCGTTTGAAAGTATTATTCCTGGATATGGATATCGTTATGATAAACAAGGATTACTTACTAACTCTTCAGGGTGTGGAAATGATTTAGCTAGTGAAAGAAAAATGATTCGTAAGTTTATAATAGATTCAGTAATGTACTGGGCTAAAGAATTTAAAATGGATGGATTTAGATTTGATTTAATGGGACTTACTGATATTAAAACAATGAATACATTAAGACAAAAATTAGATCGATATAAAAGAGATATTATAGTTTATGGTGAAGGATGGAAAATGTCTACACCTTTAGGTGGAGAAAGAACTGCCCATATGTTTAATAAACATTTATTATTTAATATTGGACATTTTAATGATAAAACAAGAGAATTATTAAAAGGTGCAACGTGGCATCTAAAACAAAAAGGTTACTGCTTAGGTGGTATGTCTAAACTTGATGATATTAAAAATATAGTGCTTGGAAGTGCGTGTAATAAATTCCTATTTAGATACCCTTCACAATCAATAAACTATGTTGAATGTCATGATAATAATGCCTTTTATGATAAGGCAGTAATCGCTTTACCTGACGCTTCAATTTCTGAGATTAAGAAAAGACAAAGACTAGCTACTTCAATGGTGTTATTAAGCCAAGGTGTGCCGTTTATTCATAGTGGACAAGAGTTTTATAGAACTAAAAAAGGTGTTGAAAACTCATATAAATCAGGAGATAAAATTAACTCAATTAACTGGGATTTAGTAGATGAAAATATTACTGATATAGAGTATGTAAAAGAGTTAATTAGAATTAGAAAGAAATATGATTTATTTAGACTCACAGCTCCATCTAAAGTAAGAGATTATATTTGTGTTAAAATAAATGAAAATGGAACTATCTTCTATCAATTAAAAGATGAAGACACAGAATTAGTAGTTATCTTTAAAAACTCTAATATTAAAGAAACATTTGATTTTGGAGCTAAATATACTATAATATTTGATGGTGAAAAACGTTCTAGAAAAATAACTAATAAAATAGATGTTAGTGATATCACGACATATATTTTAAAAAGAAAAGGTGACAGTAATGGAAGTAAAAACATTTTTTGCGAAAGTTGATTCAATCAACGAAACAACATATGATACGAACACATTAAGTGTTCTAACAAAAGATAAAGAAAGAATTACAATAAGAATAGATCAAAATAAAAAACTTAATTTAAATGCTGTTTATTATTTTGAAGTAAAAGAAATAGAATTTAAAGAAAGAATTCAATTATTAGTAACTGATTACGAAAGTATTGAAGAAAAAGAATTAGAGTTATCAGTAAGACAAGAGTTAATGTCTAGTTTTTATGAGTATGCTCCTAAAGACGCTGAGGAGATTAAAGAAATTATTGAGGAATATTTAAATAAGATTACTAATGTAGTTATTAAAGATATTGTACTTGATATGTATAACTTAAAAAAAGCAGAGTTTTATTTATACCCTGCGGCTACTAAATTTCATCACGCATATATTGGAGGACTAAGTTATCATACTTCTACAATGTTAAGATTGATTGATGGATTTAAAAAAGTATATAATTTCTTAAATGAAGAATTATTAATCGCAGGTATCATACTTCATGATATGTGTAAAGTTAGAGAGTTATCTAACTACGCAGGAGCTGAATATACTAAAGAAGGTAAAATGCTTGGACATATTACAATGAGTGTTAAGATGATTGAATTAACTGCCTTTAAGTATGGACATATTGGTAAAGAAGAAGTATTACTACTTGAACATATGGTACTAAGCCATCATTATTACGGAAACTATGGATCTCCTAAAAAGCCAATGATTCCCGAAGCTTTAATATTACATTTTATTGATAATATTGATTCTAAGATGACAGTATTAGAAGAATCATTAGATATAATAGAACCTGGTGAATTTACATCACCATTAATGGTACTAGATAGAGAAAGATATTATAAATCAAAATTAAAATAAAAATAACATAAAAAAAAGGACCTAAATTTTAGGTCCTTTTATATTATTTATTAGTCTACAACAACAAATCCTTCAGGGAAGTTTATGAGGTATAGAACATCTAAGATATCTTGTATAATAGCTGTATTTCCTGCATTATCAGTTGCGAATACTGGATTACTATCAAACATATAGTTTAATGTAACAATACTTAATCCTGTTTGTGAGAAGTAAGCGTTGAATACTGCACCATAAGAAGTATCAATAGCTTGGTATACAGTACTTGGTAAAAGTTCACTAGAAACTGGTCCACCCATAGCAGCATATTTTATTTCGTTATAAAGTAAAATTTGTGCTTCGTTAGGAACATCACTTGCATTATCAGAACCATCACTATATACAACATCTGGATCATCTAATGGATCATAAGCTGCACTTGGTTGTTCGAATCCAGTACCTTCTGTCGCTAATATTAAGTGAATACCGAATGAAGTTACAGTAACTTGTGTATCTAAATATTCAGTAATATCTTCAATTGAATTTTCTTTTTCAATAACATAAGCATCATATACTCTTTTTAATGAAGCTTCAAATGCATCATCGAATCCTTCAGAGTTTAGATTGTTTAAACTAGATTCTACAGATAAGTTTTCTGTCATAATTTTGAATCCGTATTGTTTGAATTCTGCCCACTCATTATCAATATCATCAATTAAACTATCTTCATACTCTTCAACAACTTCATCGAATGTAAGTCCACCATTTAATTTTGAGAATAATAAATTATCGAAAGAAGCTTTAATTGCATCGTATTCAACTAATTCATCAACTGTTAATTCTTCTTTAAATTCATCAAAATCATCAGGTGCGAAGTCTTTATCAAAATCAACATAAATTAGTAAATGAGAAACATTTAAACTAAAGTATTCATCTTTTTGTGTTTGTAAGTAATCTTCAACATTATCAAAATCTAATGTAGGATAAATTACTTGAGTTTGTAAATCTTGCATAATGAATAATTGTTCAATAACTTCAGATTCAGTTTTGACATTGAAAGCTAAGTAAATGAATTCATCCCATGTATAAGTAGTAGAAGCGAATCCGTAACTAGCGTATCCGTTACTACCAAAGATTGATTTCATTTCTCTTAATTCATCTCTATTAGTAAGCATTTCTTCATGATTACTATTCATGTAATCATAATCATCACCATAAACATCATAATAAGCATCACTTCTTAGTATTAATTGAACTTTGGCAAGTTCAATACTATAGAAAGCTCCAACTCTTTTTTCCATGTATTCAAATAAATCATCAGCTGTAATTTCTAAATTAGCTAATGTAGCAACAACAGTTTCTGAACCATCATTATCGTATTTGATTCCTGTTTCAAATTCATATCTTAAAGCTAAGTAAGGATCAATGATTTCAAAATCAAGATCTTCATTTATAGTATTCATAATATCACCGATAACTTCAGCAGAAACGATAATATCTAAAATATCTTCTTTAACAGCAAGTAATTCTGCTGCAGTTAAATCTTCATAAGCAGTAATAGGTTCTTGACTTATTTTATATGAATACATAACTCCAGCCCCAACATTTTGAGGACTATAAGAGAAACGAATTTCATTTTCTTCAGGTTCAACAACTAAAGTATCGAATATATAAGTAGCAAGACCAACGTAAGGGTCTTCTCCAGAACGATCTTCAACCATATCATCGAAATTATAAATCGCTATATCTGCAAAATCAACACAGAAATCTGCTTGTGTAATATCCGTAGGAATTTGTTCTTCCCAAGGGTTCATGTAGTTATATAATTCTACATATTTAAGGAATACTTGATCTTCATCTAATTGAGTAGTATTATCATCTAATATAAATCCATCAGAAGCTACATCTTCAATAGGTTCAGTTCCAGTATATAGTCCAATACCAAAGTTAAAGCTAGGAACTAAATTGAAATGATCAAATACTAAGCTTGCCTCTTCAGCACTTTCAAATCTTACTTCGATAGCACAAGCTTCTCCGTAAGTAGCTGATTCATAGTATTCTTTTAAATCTTCATCATCAAGAGCATAATCATCGTCACCAGTTGAGTTTAATATATATTCTCTTGCTATTTTTTCTTTAGCAATACCAACTTCAACAAATGTTCTTAAGTCATCAGCGTTTGTAGGATCAAATCCTAAAATGATTAAGTTTTGATTGAAAGCATCAATATAATCTTGGTTAAGATCAGCGTCTGCTTGAATCTCAGCAACTAAATCATCACTTTCAGTTAAATATGTTAAAAATCTTATTTCTTTATCTACTTCGGCTTGAGTTACTCCATCAATAGTATCTTTTAATACTATTTGATCAACATAGTCCATTAAGTAACTAAGTCCGTCAACGTTTTTCATTACTTCCCACAATTGTGCATTTGTAATTGTAAAATCGTCTAGTGTTAAATAGGCTTCATCCCCATTAGAAATCATAGGTTCTGTTGCATCTGCCTTAATTATACTGCATCCAACTGCTGCTCCAATCAGGATAAGAAATAGTCCCATAATGATTGAGCCTTTGATTAAAATACTTTTATTCATTAATATCACTCCTATTATTATTTACGCAATATATATCATATCATTTTTACTAAACAAAAACAATAATAATTTGTGAAAGTGTTGTGAAAATTTCCAACTTACAAAATTCACATACTAACTTACAGTAATTTCATTGTATTTAAATAGTTATGTAGTATAATATTTTTGGGTATTGGAGTGATTTTATGAAATTTAGCGTAATCGGTAGTGGCTCTAAAGGAAACGTCACATATTTAGAGACAAATAATACAAAAATATTGATAGATTGTGGTCTTTCATTTAAACAAATAAATGTTCGTTTAAAAAGTCAAAATTTATCACTTGAAAATTTAGATGCTGTATTCATTACTCATGAACATACAGACCACGTTGCTGGATTAGTTGTTTTACTTAAAAATTTAGAGACAACTGTCTATATGACTAAAATAACTTATGAATCACTCAACTATAGAGTTAAAGAAAACCTAGAAAAATCAAAAATATCATTTATTACACCGTTTGAAAAACAAGTAATAAATGATTGTGAAATATTACCTTTTAGTATTAGTCATGATGCATCTGATGCAGTTGGATATGTAATTTACGCTGAAGGTAAAAAAATAGTATATATAACTGATATTGGTTACTTACCGGTTAAAGACTTTGAACTACTAGAAAATGCTGATGCTTATGTCTTTGAAGCAAATTATGATGTTACAATGTTATTTACTAGTGAAAGACCATTTTACTTAAAACAAAGAATTGATTCAGTAAAAGGACATATGTCAAATAATGATTCAGCTTACAACATGGCAAAACTTGTAGGTGATAATACAAAACAAATAGTTTTAGCGCATCCTTCAAGAGAGTGTAATACTGCACAAGTAGCGATTGAAACTTATGATGAAGTATTTAATGATTACGGACTTAAAATAACGGATTATAACTTAAGTGTTGCCACTCAAGATATTCCGACAAAATTATTTGAAATATAGGAGGTATTTATTATGACAAACGAAATGATAATTATAGAAAAATGTATTGAAGTTTTTAATGTAAAAAAAGAAGAAATTAAAGTAGTAAAAAGACTTATGGGAGGAATGAGTAATTACACTTATGTAATAGAAATAAGTGGTAAATTATATACATTTAGAATCCCAGGCAAAAACGCAGAAAAATTTGTAAATAGAACTGTTGAAAAGCATAATATAGAGCTAGTTGAAGACCTTGGGTTAAATAATAAAACAGTTTTTTTTGAAATAGATTCTGGATTTAAAATAGCTGAATATATTGAAGGTACACCAATGCATGAACTTGAACCATATTTATTCTTAAATCAAGCAGCAGCAGTACTTAGTAAAATTCATAATTCAGGGAAAGTTTCAGACTATGATTATGATCCACTTGGAAGATTAAAATTATATGAAAGTTATTTAGATGAATATGATTTTACGCATTCAGAAAGATACTTAGAATTAAAAGCGAAATTCTTATCATATTCTGATAAATATATGGATAAATCTAAATTAGTTTTAACACATGGAGATTCTCAAATTTCTAACTTTGTAGCAATGAAAGATAATAGTTTAAAATTAATGGACTGGGAATTTACTGGAAATAACGATCCTTATTATGATATAGCTTGTTTTGGAAATAATGATTTTGATCATGCTTTAGCGTTGCTACCAGTGTATTTAAGAAAAACTCCTACAATAGAAGAATATAATAGATTATACTTCTTTAGAGCTTTCCAAACATTACAATGGCATAACGTTGCATTGTATAAAGAATTTATTGGACTTAGTATAGATTTAGGTGTTGACTTTATGTTTGTAGCTAACCTGTATTTAGACAAAGCAGAGAAGTTTTTAGGAAGAATTAAATAAGCTGGATTTTATATCCAGCTTTTTTTTATGAAAAAATGAAAAATGTAAGTGTTTTCTTTAATTGAAAATTACCTTGTTTTTGTTGAAAAAAAAATGAAAATGTTTTATAATCTATGATGTATGAATTATATATAAAGAAAAGAAAATATATTTATGGAGGTAGTTGCCATGGCGACAAAAAAAGTTTTCCAATCAATGGACGGGAATCAAGCTGCTGCACACGTAGCTTATGCATTCACAGAAGTTGCAGGAATATATCCAATTACACCATCTTCACCGATGGCGGAACACACAGATTTATGGGCTTCACAAGGTAAGAAGAACTTATTCGGAATGCCTGTAAAAGTTATCGAAATGCAATCAGAAGCAGGAGCTGCAGGAACAGTTCACGGTAGTTTACAAGCGGGTGCACTTACTACTACTTACACAGCTTCACAAGGATTATTACTAAAATTACCAAATATGTACAAAATGGCTGGAGAATTATTACCAGCAGTTATTCATGTTGCAGCAAGAAGTATTGCTGTTCAAGCTTTATCAATCTTTGGGGATCACCAAGATGTTATGGCTGCAAGACAAACAGGATTCGCAATTTTATCAAGTGGTTCAGTTCAAGAAGCAATGGACCTTGGTGCAGTAGCACATTTATCTGCTATTAAATCAAGTATTCCATTCATGCATTTCTTCGATGGATTTAGAACTTCTCACGAAGTTAATAAAATCGAAGTTATGGATTACGAAGACCTAGATAAATTACTAGATAGAGATGCTGTTAAAGCGTTTAGAAAAAGAGCTTTAAACTCTGCTAATCCAGTTACTAGAGGGGCAGCTCAAAATGATGACGTGTATATGCAAGCAAGAGAAATTCAAGATAAATACTATGATAAAGTACCAGATATTGTTGCTGAGTACTTAAAAGAAATTTCTAAAATTACAGGACGTAATTACGCACCATTCGTATACTATGGAGCAGAAGATGCTACTGATATAGTAATCGCAATGGGAAGTGTTACTGAAGCTATTGAAGAAACTATTGATTATTTAATTGCTCAAGGTAGAAAAGTAGGACTTGTTACTGTTCACTTATTCCGTCCTTTCAGTATTGAATACTTAATGGCAGTAATGCCAAAAACTGTTAAAAGAATTACAGTTATGGAAAGAACTAAAGAATCAGGATCAATCGGAGAACCTTTATACTTAGATATTAAATCAGTATTCTATGGTAAAGAAAATGCTCCAGTAATTCTTGGAAACCGTTATGGTCTTTCAAGTAAAGATACAACTCCTGGACAAATTGTTGCTGTATTCGATAATATGTTAAATGAACAAAAAGACAGATTTACTATTGGTATTAATGATGATGTTAATCATAATTCAATTCCTCATAACGAAGTAGATGTTCAACCTGAATCTACTACTGAATTGTTATTCTTTGGATTTGGATCTGACGGTACTGTTGGAGCTTCAAAAAATACAATAAAAATTATTGGTGAAAATACTGATCTTTACGGTCAAGCATATTCATCATATGACTCTAAAAAATCAGGTGGAGTTACAAGGATGCACTTACGTTTTGGTAAAGACCCAATCCGTAGTACATACTTAGTAAGTAACCCTCACTTTGTAAGTTGTTCAAAAGATTCATACCTAACTCAATACGATATGATTGAAGGTATTAGAGAAGGTGGAACATTCTTACTTAATACAGTTACACCTGCTTCTGAAGTTGAAGCTTTATTACCAAATAGTGTTAAAAAAGTTTTAGCTGAAAGAAAAGCTAATCTTTATATTATGAACGCTGTTAAGTTAGCTGAAGAAGCTGGACTTGGTGGAATGATTAATACAGTTATGCAAAGTGCGTTCTTCGCATTAAATGAACAAATTATTCCTTACGATAAAGCTGTTGATTTAATGAAAAAATATGCTAAAAAAGCTTATGGACGTAAAGGTCAAGAAATCGTTGAGAAAAACTACAAAGCAATTGACGCTGGTAAAGCGGGACTTGTTAAAATTGAAGTTAAACCACAGTGGGCTAACTTAGAAATTAAAAAAGTTGAAATTGATATGAGTAGACCTGTATTCGTTAGAAACATCGCTGACAAAGTAAATGCAATTAAAGGTTATGATTTACCAGTAAGTGCATTCACAGGTTATGAAGATGGAACTATGGATAACGGTGGAACTGCTTTTGAAAAACGTGGTATTGCTAACTATGTACCTGAGTGGATCACAGATAACTGTATTCAATGTAATCAATGTTCATTTGCTTGTCCTCATGCTGCAATTAGACCATTCTTATTAACTGATGAAGAAATGGCTGCTGCACCTGAAGGGTTAAGTACTAAAAATGCAGTTGGTAAAGGATTAAAAGGAATGCAATATAAAATCCAAATTAGTACATTAGATTGTACAGGTTGTGGAGTTTGTGTTGAGGTTTGTCCTTCTAAAGAAAAATCATTAGTAATGAGTCCTATTGCTGACGAAATTGCTAAAGGTGAAATCCAAAATACTGATTACTTATATGATCATGTAACTTATAAAGATAACTTAGTTGAAAAAACTAATGCTAAAAATTCACAATTTGCTAAACCATTATTCGAATTTAGTGGAGCTTGTTTAGGATGTGGAGAAACTCCATATGTTAAATTAGTAACTCAATTATTCGGAGAAAGAATGCAAGTTGCTAATGCAACTGGTTGTTCTTCAATTTATGGAGCAAGTTTCCCAGCTACACCTTATACTACATTAGATAATGGACGCGGACCTGCATGGGCTAACAGTTTATTTGAAGATAATGCAGAATTTGGATTTGGTATGAGACATGCTAATGAAGCACTTCGTGATAGATTACAAAACCTATTTGTTAATAGTATGGATAGTGTTACTCCTGAAATGGGTGAATTATTTACTACATGGATTAAAAATAGAACTGATGGAGATGTATCTTTAGAAGTTTATAGAAAATTAATGCCTTTACTTGAAAACGATAAATCAGATATGGCAGAAGAAATTAAAGAATTAGAAAATTATATCGTTAAACAATCTAGCTGGATCTTTGGTGGAGACGGTTGGGCTTACGATATTGGTTATGGTGGATTAGACCACGTTATAGCTAATAACGAAGATATTAATATTTTAGTTTTAGATACTGAAGTTTACTCTAATACAGGTGGACAATCATCTAAGAGTGCTCCTACAGGATCTATCGCTAAATTTACAGCATCAGGTAAAGACGGTAAGAAAAAAGACTTAGCTGCTATCGCAATGAGTTATGGACATGTTTATGTTGCTCAAGTATCTCATGGTGCATCTCAACAACAAGTTCTTAAAGCATTTAGAGAAGCAGAAGCTTATAAAGGACCATCATTAATCTTAGCGTACAGTCCATGTATCGCTCATAAAATTAAAGGTGGACTTATGAATTCAGGAAACCAAGCTAAACTTGCTACTGAATGTGGTTACTGGCCAACATTTAGATTTGATCCTCGTTTAGAAAAACAAGGTAAGAATCCATTCAAAATAGATTCTAAAGCTCCTAATTGGGATAGATATAGAGAATTCTTAATGAATGAAGCTCGTTATGCACAATTATTAGATATTAATCCAGATAAAGCTGAATCTTTATTTGAAGGAAACATCTATGAAGCTAAACGTAGATATAAAATGTATACACGTTATGAAGCAATGGATTACAGTTTAGACCAAGAATAATTATTAAAAGCGAAGATTTTTCTTCGCTTTTTCTATGTGTGCCGGGCATGATATATACCTAGGTGGTGCGAATCCACTGTGGGAGTACTCATCAACTAACCACTAGCGAAGCACAAAGTATCCATCGTGAGGTGTGAACTGGAGGAAGTGTGAAGCAAACTTTTGGCTCGATGAACAAAAATCTAATATAAAGGCATTATGAATGGATAAGGTTACAAAGCAAACTAAAGTCCGAAAGATGAGCGTAAATTCATGATGTAAATTAGGCGAGTATGAAAGGAAAGATATGTATCTTACCCCGGGAGGTCTTGTGGATATGAGAAATCATAATCGAAAAAGGTTAACCACAAGAAGTCAGCCGAGGCCATAGTAGGGTAAAACTGAAGGGCCGAACAATTTATAGTGTTTCCCACTATGAGTTGCGAGAAGTAATAATCTCTGAATGTAATAACGGAAGTGACTAAACGTAAAATAGGTGATATCCGGAAAAAGAGATGAACTTTTCTACAAAAATAGAAAGGAGAAACGAGTATGGAACTTTTAGAACAAATCTTGAGTAACAGTAATTTAAACGAGGCGTATAAGAAAGTGTATCGAAACAAAGGAGCGAGTGGAATAGACGGAGTAACAATTCATGAACTAAAAGACTACTTAAAGCAAAACAAACATAAACTTCTAAGTGATATAAGAGCACGAAAATATAAACCTCAACCAGTAAAAAGAGTCCTAATACCAAAAGCAAAAGGCGGAATTAGAAAACTAGGAATACCAACAGTAGTAGACCGAGTAATCCAACAAGCGATTAACCAAGTATTAACACCAATCTATGAAGAACAGTTTAGCGAAAGTAGTTATGGATTTAGACCTAAAAGAAGTGCCCAAGGGGCAGTTCTTAAAAGTCTTGAATTAATAAATACTGGATATAACTGGGTAGTAGATATTGACTTAGAAAGATTTTTCGATACAGTTCATCATGATAGATTAATGAAGATAATTTCAGGAACTATTAAAGATGGCGATGTGATAAGTCTTATAAGAAAGTTTCTAGTAAGCGGAGTAATGATTA
>JAUVDP010000082.1 GCA_030595255.1 Mycoplasmatota bacterium
AGACCTCATGGCTAAAACCGTTGTTAGAGATAACGAAAGTATCGAAGACGCATTAAGAAGATTTAAAAGAGATGTATCACGTTCAGGTACCCTGCAAGAAGCTCGTAAAAGAGAGTATTATGTAAAACCTAGTATTTCTAAAAAGATCAAGAAAAAAGAAAATGCTAAAAAAGGAAATAGATAGTTAATAACGGCATGTAATATGCCGTTATTTTTTTCTCATTTTCTGAGATATATGTTATACTATGTCTAACTGAGAGTGGAGGTTTGATAATTTGGTTGATTTAACAAAGCTTGAGATTAAATTTCGTAATTTAGATAGTTTTAGAATAATTCTTGGAAGTAATGATGCTAATTTAAAAGTATTAAATTCTCTTTATAATTTGGACATATTTACTAAAGGAGAAGATATTTTTATTTCAACTAAAGATGTTGAAATTATTGAATTGCTTGAAAAGATATTTGAAGTACTTATTATGATTGCTTCTAACAATGTAATTATTTCTGAAAGAGATATTATTTATATTGCTTCACTATCTGAAAAGATTAGTAAAGAAGATATTGTTGATATTTATGTTAATAGGATGTTTATTACTAAAACATTATCTGGTAAACCAATTTATGCAAAAACTTTGAATCAAAAAGAATATATTAAGGCAATTAATAGAGATGATCTTGTGTTTGCGATAGGTCCTGCGGGAACTGGTAAAACATATATCGCTGTTGTTAATGCACTAGCTAAATTAAAGAAAAGTGAAGTTAAAAAAATAATTCTGACAAGACCTGCTGTTGAAGCTGGTGAAAGTTTAGGATTTTTACCAGGGGATTTAAAAGAAAAGGTTGATCCTTATTTAAGACCTTTATATGATGCTTTATATGAAGTGTTGGGGAGTAACACTGTTGAAGAATATATTGAAAAAGGTATTATTGAAATTGCACCACTTGCTTATATGAGAGGTAGAACTTTAGAAAATGCTTATGTTATTTTAGATGAAGCACAAAATACTACTGTAAATCAAATGAAGTTATTTTTAACAAGACTAGGATTTAATTCTAAAATGGTAGTAACTGGTGATATAACACAAATAGATTTACCAAGAAAAATTGATAGTGGAATGATAAATGCAGTGAAACTATTAGAAGGAGTAAAAGGTATTAGTACTATTAAGTTTGAAAGAATTGATGTAATTAGACATCCATTAGTTCAAAAAGTACTTGCTAAGTATGAAGAATATGAACGTTAATATAATAAATAAGTATGATGATAAGAGTTATAATGAAGTAATAGAAAAAGTATTAAAGAATGGATTTAATATTTTAAATAAAAGAGATTACGGTATAAATATTGTTTTAGTAAGTAGTAATGAGATTCAAGAATTGAATAAAACATATAGAGAAAAAGATTATGAAACTGATGTTTTAACTTTCCCCGATGGGTATTTAAATAACTTAGGAGATGTATTTATATCTATTCCTAAGACAATTGAACAAGCAGATGAATATAATCATAGTTTTGAAAGAGAACTTGGATTCCTAACAGTACACGGGTTACTCCATACACTTGGATATAATCACGAAACTGAAGATGAAGAAAAAATTATGACAGATATACAAAATAGAGTCCTTAAAAAATCAGGGCTAAATAGATAGGTGATTAAGAATGAATGAATTATATAATGAAGCAAAGAGTGTATTAAAAAATTCTTTTGCAAAATATTCAAATTTTAAAGTAGCAGCAGCATTAAAACTTAAAAATGGTAAAGTAATTACTGGTGTAAATGTTGAAAATGCATCATATGGTCTTGCAATTTGCGCAGAGAGAAGTGCTTTATTTACTGCTTACGGTATGGGATACCGTAAAGAAGACATTGAAGAGATTATGATTACAACTGAACAAGACGCTCATATTTCGCCTTGTGGTGCTTGTAGACAAGTAATGAGCGAGTTAATGCCAGGTGATGCAAAAGTTCATATGGCGAATAATAAAGGGGATATAAAGACTGTTTTAAATAGTGATTTATTACCTTTCGCATTTACTGAGGGAGACCTTTAATGTTTAAATCAGGATTTGTGACAATAGTTGGTAGACCTAATGTAGGTAAATCAACTTTTATGAATAAGGTGTTAGGACAAAAGGTAACTATTACTTCTAACAAACCTTCAACTACTAGAAATAATATTTCTGGTATTTACACAACTGATGAAGCTCAAGTAGTATTTATTGATACACCTGGAATTCATAAACCAAAACATAAGCTTGGTGAGTTTATGACTAAAGAAGCAATCAACACACTTCGTAGTGTTGATTTAATTATGTTTATGATTGATGGTAATGAAGAAATTGGTAGAGGAGATAGATTTATTATTGACCTACTACAAAAGGTTAAAATACCAGTATTTTTAATTGTAAATAAAGCTGATAAAACAAGTGATATAGTTGCTTTAAAAGAAAGTATAGATATATACAAAAAGCTATTTAAGTTTAAAGGAATATTTTCTATAAGTGCTTTACGTGGTGATAATGTTGATTTATTACTTAATGATATTATTAGTGAACTTGAAGAAGGTCCTAAATATTATCCAGATGATCAAATAACAGATCATCCTGAAAAATTCATCATTAGTGAGTTAATAAGAGAAAAAGTATTACAGTTAACTAAAGAGGAAGTTCCTCATTCAGTAATGTGTATAATTGATTATATGCAGAATGATGATGTTAATCCTTTCTTAATTAATATTCATGCTTCAATAATTGTTGAAAGAACTTCACAAAAAGGAATAATTATTGGTAAAGGCGGAAAGATGATTAAAGAGATTGGGACGAGAGCTAGAAAAGATATATTACATTTACTTGGTAGTAAAGTTTATTTAGATTTACACTGTAAAGTTGAAAAAGACTGGAGAAATAAAGATTTCTTTTTGAGAAATTTCGGTTACAAAGAGTAACTATAGTTATGAGGTGATGCGTTATGGATTTAAAAGAAGCATTAGTTTTACGATCACTTGATTATAAAGATAGTAGTAAAATTCTTTATCTGTATACTGATGAAGGATTAAAGAGTGTTATTGCTCATAGTGTTAAAAAGATGAATAATGTTAACCGTTTTTTAAGTCAAAACGGTAATCTTATTAAGTTAAGTTATTCAAAAGGTGATTTTCCTTCTTTGAAAGAGGGAGAGTTAGTTAATGATTATCCTAATGTTAAAAAGGATTTAGTTAGTTATACTTATATGAATCACATTATGGAGTTAATTGGAAATACTATACCAAAAGATAGTGATCATGAAAAACTATATTCTTTTGTGAAAAGATTATTCTTATTGTTTGATCAAGGGATTGATTCTGAAGTATTATCATTTATCTTTGAACTTAAGTTATTATACTTTTTAGGATACGGACTTAATTTTAAAGAATGCAATATATGTAGTAACAAGGAAGATTTAGTTTTTAGTATTGATAACGGTGGACTTGTTTGTAGTGAACATTTATCGATTAATCAAGCGAGCTATGGTCCTGAAGTTTATATTAATATTTTGAAGTTATATGCTATTGATATTAATAAGACTGAGATACCTGTTTTAGAGAATATTGATAAAACTATTGTTAGACATATAATTGATGTGTTATATGGTGATTATGTAGGATATAAAACAAAATCAAGAGGAATTATTAAACAAATTCAAAAATACTGAAAAGAGCTTGCCTCTTTTTTTTGATTTTATGGTATAATATATGCTGTATAATTATGTCCAAATTTTAGTACTAGGAGGAATATTATGAGTAAT
>JAUVDP010000009.1 GCA_030595255.1 Mycoplasmatota bacterium
ACAGGTGTTGAAATGTTCCGTAAATTATTAGATCGTGCTGAAGCAGGAGATAATATCGGTGCATTATTACGTGGTGTTTCAAGAGACGACGTACAACGTGGACAAGTATTAGCTAAACCTAAATCAGTTACTCCACATACAAACTTCAAAGGACAAGTATACGTACTTTCTAAAGAAGAGGGTGGACGTCATACTCCATTCTTCAGTAACTACAGACCTCAGTTCTACTTCAGAACTACTGATGTTACTGGTGTTGTTGAATTACCTGCAGGTGTAGAAATGGTTATGCCTGGTGACGATGTTGAAATGGTTGTTGAATTAATTCATCCAATCGCATTAGAACAAGGTACTAAATTCTCTATCCGTGAGGGTGGACGTACAGTTGGTGCTGGAATCGTTGCTGAAATTTTAAAATAATTTCTAAATATTATAATTAAAGAGACTTCGGTCTCTTTTTTTTATGCGTTTTTCACATAATTTTCATAACAAAGTTATATAATTTTGATATAATAAGATAGGTGATAAATATGTTAGTAGATACTCATGTACATTTAAATTCAAAAAAATACAAAGATAATTTACCACAAGTTATATCTAGAGCGCACGAAGCTGGGGTTGAATTAATGATTGTAGTTGGCTTTGATCATGAAACAAACTTAAGAGCGATAGAACTTGCGGAAAAGTATCCTTTTATCTATGCCACAGTTGGATATCATCCTACTGACGCAAGACACGTTAAGCCACATGATTATGAAATTCTTTCAAAACAGCTTAAACATGAAAAAGTTGTGGGAATAGGCGAATGCGGATTAGATTTTTATTGGGATAAAGAATATGTGGATAAACAAATTGAAGTGTTTAAAAAACAAATAGAGTTATCAATAGAATTTGAAAAGCCTTTAATTATACATATGAGAGATGCAAGTGAAGCTACATATAATGTACTTAGTGAATATAAAAATCTAAAAGGAATAATGCATTGTTATTCAGGTAGTCCTGAAATGGCAAAAGAATTTTTAAAATTAGGACTTCATATATCTTTAGGAGGACCAGTGACTTTCTTAAATGGACGTGTTCCTAAAGAAGTAGCTAAAATGGTTCCTTTAGACAAATTGTTAATTGAAACTGATGCACCTTATCTTTCCCCACATCCTTTTAGAGGTAAAACAAACGAGCCAGCTCGAGTAAAATTAGTAGCTGAAGAAATAGCTAGGTTAAGGGATGTATCTTATACTAGTATAGCTAAAACTACAGCTAATAATGCATATAAATTATTCAACATCAAGGAGATGAAATAAATGAGAAAAATATTGATAGTACTTACGATTTCTTTGAGTCTATTATTAAGTGGGTGTTCGGCTTTCAATAGTGGGACAACATATACAGAAGATGAATTAACTGAATTAATAGAGAGTTTAATACCTGAAGCTGAGGTTACTACTAGTTATGATCTTTCATCATTTGAGAATGCAATTACTCAAATGGCTGAAACTTCAAAATCTGGGGTAATTGGGATTACAGCAATATCAGGAATTAGTTCAGGGACTGGATCGGGAGTTATCTATAAGTTAGATGGAAATAAATACTACGTAGTAACTAATGCACATGTAGTAGTTCATTCACAACTTGAAAACATAGATAGTGAATTAACTGAAGTATATTACGAATCGTTTTCTTTAAAGATTGTATATGAGAAGAATGGCTTACTATTTGAGATAACTGAAAATGTAGAATTAGTTGGATATGATATTACAACTGATTTATCAGTGTTAACTTTTGAATCAGATCAAGATTTCGCAGTAATAGAAATGGCTGATTCATATGAACTTGAATTAGGACAGTTTGTTTTCGCAATTGGGAACCCTCTTGGGTTTGAGTATTACGGAACAGTTACTATGGGAATAATTAGTGGTACTACTAGATACGTTGATTATGGAGATTTTAGCGCAACATTAATTCAACATGATGCAGCAATAAGCCCGGGAAATAGCGGTGGAGCATTGTTGAACTTAGAAGGTGAATTAATAGGAATAAATAATATGAAGATTGTTGATGACTCTGTAACTGGAATAGGATTTGCAATTCCGTCTAATACAGTAAGAAGAATTGTAGCAGATTTAGAAGATGATGGAATAGTTACTAGACCATTTCTAGGTGTATCAACAAATGCATTATCAAATACATGTGGACTTGAATATGGTGTTTGTATTAATATACTAGCAGGTGGAGCCGCAGAAGCTGCGGGATTACATGATGGCGATGTAATAATTGGATATATGAATGCTGATATGACAGAGTTTTTAGAAATACTTAATTTTAATGATTTAAAAGAAGCAATTCTAAACAGCTCAGTAGGAGAAAATGTTACTATTAAATATGTAAGAGAAGGAATAGAAAAAATATCAGATGAAGTTGTTTTAGGTACACATCCAGATGATTAAAGAGGAGAAATCCTCTTTTTTCAATCTAAAACATGTAATCAACAGTTTACTGATATATTGGAAAGAAGATAAGTGATTTATCTAAATATATATAGTTGCTATATAAAACTATATTGGGAAAATTATTAATATGGTGTATAATGATATTGATAAGTATAAAAAGTATGGGAGAAAAACATGCACTTATTGTGTATTTTTTATAGAAAAAAAAATTTATTGTACTTTCCAGTGAGGGTATCTTAACATTTATTATGTGCGGTTTATTGCATTTTTATTTTGATTATATTTTTAAAATATATAAGAAAGAAGGTGATAAGAAAATAGATTCTACTAATATGTGTGAATTAAAGCTTCGTTTGTGTCATAGAAATAATTAGTTTAAAATTGAGGAAGAGGAGAAAATTATGAAAAAAGGCATGATTGTATTATTGATGATTTTTTTTCAGGGTGTAAACCATCTCCACATGAAATTTCTATATATTATCCAGGGGATAGTATACATGAAGATATATTATATGATTCAATGGAGTATAATGAGTTAGAAAAAACTATTAGCTTTATAGTAATAATTGATGATAATGGTGAAACTTATGTGAATGATTTTACAAGAGTAAATAACTTAGAAATTATATTTGATAGTGTAAGTTATCTCTTTAGTAATAGTTATGACGATAAGTTAGATAGAGGAATTGAATATGATATAATTCTTAATAGTACAATTGTTGGTGATGGTAATAATATTAAATTAGAAAACTCAAATGAGAATGAACTTATATATATATTTCACATTGATAAACTAGGCATTTTAGAAGATTTAGATAGTAGTTCTGTAATTGAATTATATATTAATATTGATGATGAAGAATTAGCACTATCAATACTTTTTGATTAAGCTAATAAAAAAACACTCGTTAATGAAATGAACCTTTTAAAGTAGACACGTTAATAAAAACTGTCTACTTTTATATTGTAGATTATAATTTTTTTGAATATATATATATTGACCAGCACATTACATATATGTGTCATTTTGAAGATATTTAAATATAAATATACGTTTCCCGTATATTTATATTTTAATAAAAATTAAGATATCTAAACTATTTTGTTTTTAACTTGAAAAAGACATGAAAATAAAGTAAAATAGTTTAGGCCTAAGGAGATGATAATATGGGTTTAACTGCTGGAATTGTTGGGTTACCTAACGTTGGTAAATCAACACTATTTAATGCAATAACAAAAGCTGGTGCACTTGCTGCTAATTATCCATTTGCGACTATTGATCCAAATGTGGGAGTTGTAGAAGTACCAGATGAAAGACTAGATGAATTAACTAACCTTGTGAAACCAAAAAAGACTATTCCTACAATCTTTGAATTTACTGACATTGCTGGAATTGTTAAAGGGGCTTCTAAAGGTGAAGGACTTGGAAATAAATTTTTAAGTCACATTAGAGAAGTTGATGCAATTGTTCAAGTTGTTCGTGCTTTTGATGATGAAAATGTAACTCACGTAGATGGGGATATTGACCCTATTAGAGATATTGAAACTATTAATTTAGAATTAATTTTTGCTGATTTAGAAGTAGTTGAGAAGAGACTTCCTAAGATTGAGAAAAAGGCACAATTAAGAGTTGACCAGGACTCAGTTTATGAATATAATATACTTAAAACAATCCATGAACATTTAATGGATAATAAACCAATTAGAACTATGAAATTTGCTGATACTGAATTTGCTGTAATTAAGAATTTTAACTTCTTAACATTAAAACCTATGTTATATGTAGCTAATATAATTGAAGATGAAATTAATGATTATAGTAATAATGAATATGTAAAGATGATAAAAGAATTTGCTAAAAATGAACATAGTGAAGTCGTTGTTATTAGTGCTAAGATTGAAGCTGAACTTGGTGAGTTAGATGATGATGAAAAAGAAATGTTTTTAGAGGAACTAGGAATTAACGTTTCTGGGCTAGAAAAACTTATCGTTAGAAGCTATGATTTACTTGGTCTTGAAACTTACTTTACTGCTGGTCCTCAAGAAGTTAGAGCTTGGACTTTTAGAAAAGGAATGAAAGCTCCTGCATGTGCTGGAATTATTCATACTGATTTTGAAAAAGGATTTATTCGTGCTGAAACTATTAAATATGAAGATTTAATTAAATATGGTGGAGAGCAAGGTGCTAAAGAAGCTGGTAAAGCTCGTTTAGAAGGAAAAGAATATATTGTTCAAGATGGCGATGTAATGCATTTTAGATTTAATGTATAATAGGCACTACACATGTAGTGCTTTTTTTTTACTCATATGGTAAAATTAAATACTGAGGTGATTATATGGAATTAACTGTTTATAGGCTTAGTTCTTTCCCAAAAGAAGATCATGGCGGAAATGAAGCTGGGGTTATATTAGACGCTGACTTATTAAAAGATAAAGAAATGTTAAGGATTGCTAAAGAAATTGGCTATTCTGAAACTGCGTTTGTATCTAAAAGTAATGTTGCTGACTTTAAAGTTAGATTCTTTACACCTGTGAATGAAGTATCATTATGTGGGCATGCTACTATTGCCACATTTAATTTACTGAGAGATAAAGAAATTATTAGTCCAGGTATATATACTCAGGAAACTAAAGCTGGAATATTGAAATTAGATGTAAAAAAAGATATTGTATTTATGGAACAAAATTCTCCTGTATATGGACAGGTTATTGAAGCAATAGAATTTAATAATTGTTTTTATAACGATGACTACATTAATCAGGAATTACCAATAGTAATTCTATCAACTGGTATGAGAGAATTATTTTTACCAATTAACTCAGTAAAAAAGCTTAATAATCTTACTCCAAATTTCGAAGAAATTATTAAACTTTCAAAGAAATATGATGTAATTGGAATTCATGTTTTCTCTGTTACAAAAGATAAAGCTGATGCATACGGAAGAAACTTTGCACCAATCGTTGGAATTAACGAAGAGAGTGCTACAGGAACAAGTAATGGAGCGCTTGGTTGCTATTTAAATAAATATGTTAATCCAAGTAAATCTGAGTTTATTTTAAGACAAGGATACAGTATGAATAAGCCTTCAGAAATTATTACAAAATTACAAATCCAAAATAGAATGATAGATACTGTTTGGGTTGGAGGAACTGCAAAGATTATATAAGAGGTGAAGATAATGAAAACAGCAATTATTACAGTAGGAAAAGAAGTTCTTACAGGAAAGACAATTAATACTAATTTAGCTACTATTTCAAGAAGATTAAATGAGATAGGAATTGATGTAAATCGTTCTATCGTTATTGATGATATAAAAGAAGAATATTATAGTATTCTTGATTTTTGTGATTCAGATTTAATAATATTCACTGGTGGACTTGGTCCAACAGTTGATGATATTACTAGAGAGACAGTAATTGATTATTTTAAAGTTGAAACATATTTAGATAAAAATATCTTAAAAGATATAAAAAACTACTTTGGAAGAATAAATGTAAAAATGGAAGATACAAATGATAAACAAGCATATTTTCCTAAAAATTCTATAATTATAAATAATGAACTCGGAACTGCTCCAGGAGTTATCTTTAAGGCTGATGATAAAACAATAGTCTTATTCCCGGGTCCACCGCATGAAATGATACCAATGCTTGAAGAGTTAATTAAATATCTTAAAAAAGAACTAGATATTAAGTTATATTCAAAAGGATTTAAGCTTGTTGGAATAGGTGAATCAACTATTGAAAAAGCTTTAACAGGATTCTATGATAAACATCCTTTAGTTAATGTTGCACCTTATGCAAGTATAGGAGAAATTAAGTATGTATTTACTTCATCAAATAAAGAAAAATTAGAAGAAACAATGAATGATTTCTATAGCAAATTTGGTGAGTTTATATATGGTGATTTGGATGACACATTAGAAGGAATTATCGTTCAAAAATTAATAGATAAAAAGATGATTATTTCAACAGCAGAAAGTTGTACTGCAGGACAACTTGCACATATGATTACTAAGGTAAGTGGATCATCTGAAATTTTTAAAGAAGGATTTATTACTTATAGCTATGAAGCAAAAAGTAAGTATCTAAATGTTTTACAAGATTCTTTAGTAAAATATGGTGCAGTAAGTAATGAAGTAGCTAATGAAATGGCTATAGGACTAGCAAAAGAGACACTTGCTGATATAGCAGTTTCTATAACGGGAATAGCTGGACCGACTGGTGATACACCAGATAAACCTATTGGGTTAACTTACTTTGGACTTACTCATAACGGAGTTACAAAAACATTTAAAAAGATATTTAATGGTAACCGAGAAATGGTAAGAACTAGAGCTACAATTTATGCTTTAAATTTAATTAGAAAAGAGTTATTTTAATAGATAAAAAAAGTGGTGAAATTACACCACTTTTTTTTACATTGGTAAGACGCATTACTAGATTAGGAAATCTACTAGTAAAATGACTACTTCAAAAATGAATAAAAGGACCAATATTTTTTTCATCTTACCACCTCAATTAAAGTTTAACATTATGAAAATTTGAAGTAAATATTGTATATATATGTTGCATATAAAACAATGTGAACTACATTAACTAATTCTTTAATGAATTATATATATATTATATATATTTATTAGTTTACAAGGAAATCCAACTGTGATATAATTATTCAACGTGAGTGCAAACTCATCCTTGCTGCAAGGCAGCCAATAGACCAAGAGGAGGTAGAAAAAATGAGAAGATACGAAATTATGTACATCATTCGTCCTACTGTACTAGAAGATGACAGAAAAGCTTTAATTGAAGAATTAAACGCTATCTTTACATCTCGTGGTGCAGAAGTTACTAATGTAAACGAATGGGGAATGAAAGATTTAGCTTATGAAATTGAAAAACATAAAAAAGGATATTACGTTGTAATGGACGTGTTATCAAATGATGAAGCTAGAATTGAATTCGACCGTATTGTTAGAATTAAAGAAACAATTATTCGTTATTTAATATTGAAAAACGAAAGATAAGGGAGTGATTTTATGATTAATCGAGTAGTATTAGTAGGCCGTTTAACTAAAGATCCTGAACTAAGATATACTTCAAGTAATATTCCTGTTTCGAAATTTACACTAGCTGTAAATCGTACTTTCGCAGGACCATCTGGTGAAAGAGAAGCTGACTTCATCCAATGTGTTGTGTGGAGAAAGCAAGCAGAGAATTTAGCTAAATTCGTAAGAAAAGGAAGTTTAATCGGAGTTGAGGGTAGAATTCAAACTGGTTCATACGACGACAAAGATGGAATCAGAAAATACACTACAGAAGTTATTGGAGATAGCGTCCAGTTTTTAGAACCTAAAAGTCAACAACAAGACAATAGCGGTTATAATGACAACTATAGACAAGACTATCCACAAAACAATAGCTACAAAAATAATAATAACAATACAAAAAAAGAGTCTACTCCTACAATTGATGTAGCTGAAGACGATTTACCATTCTAAAAAGGAGGAATATACCATGGCAAGACCAGGAAATTTTCGTAAAAAACGTAAAAAAAGATGTTATTTCACTGATAACAAAGTTACATATATAGATTACAAAGATGTTGAATTACTAAAAAGATTTATTAGTGATAGAGGTAAAATCTTACCTAAACGTGTTACGGGTACTAAATCAAGATACCAAGCAGAGCTTAGTGTAGCGATTAAACGTGCACGTCATATGTCTTTATTACCATTCATCAAAGAGTAAATTTAACCATAATAAGACAAAGACTCAGAAATGAGTCTTTTTTTATTAAAATATATATTATATATTTTAATTTTTTTGTATAATAAATACTAATATGTTATAATTATTTAGACAAAACGAGGTGATTATATGAAAACACTTTTTAAAGTTTTGGTACCAAGTTCTATTTTATTAATACTAGTTATGTTCTTAATATTCCAAGAGAATACTACTTTTGTGATGGTTTTTTCAGTTATACTTTCAATTGGATTATTTAATCTATATTTTCAACTTTTTTTCTTCAACAGAAAAAATCAAAAGATTGTTTGGTTATCTAGAAAATTAAAAGATACTCAAGATGTAGTTGAACGAAAAGATATAGCTGAGAAGAAAGTTATAGCAGAAATGCCTATGGGTATTGTTCTTTATGACGAGTTTTTTGTTGTAAGGTGGGCAAATAACTTTGCTAAGGATATTTTTGATAATGTTCTTGTTAAAAGAAATCTAGAAACATTATCGAAAGAGATTTTTGAGAATTTATCAAAAAATCATCCTGAAAGTGTTTTGGTTGTTAAGATTTATACTAATGAATATGAAATCATTTTTGATATCGAAAACAGAGTGTTATATCTAACTACTGTTTCTGAACGTGAAGAAATGAGAAGAAAATATGAAGCAAATACTGATGTTATTGGTATTATAAATTTAGATAACTTAGATGATGCAATTAGTGTTTTAGATGTATCAGAGAGAAGTTATATTCAAGGTAGATACTTAGGTGTGCTTGAAACTTGGGCAGATGAATTTGGATTTTATATTGTTCCATTAACAAATGCAAAATTAATTGTCTTTATGAATAAAGAAAATTTATTAGAATTAATTGAAGATGAATTTAAAATTTTAGATAACATTGCTGAAATATCGAGAGATATTGATTTAATGGTTACACTTAGTAGTGGATTTGCTTGTACTAATATTAAACTAGATAAACTAGGAGATATTGCTCAAGAAGCACTTGATTTGGCTCTTTCAAGAGGTGGAGATCAAATTGTTGTTAATATTGAGGGGGAAGATCTTAGATATTATGGTGGTAATACTAATACTGCAGAGAAAAGAACAAGAATTACTACTAGAATAAATATTCAAAGACTTGAACGTTTGTTTGATGAAAATAATCGTGTGTTTATAATGCCACACGTTCATCCTGATACTGATGCAATAGGTGCTTCAATGGGATTATTAAAATTAGCGCAAACATTTAATAAAGAATCATTTATTATTTTAGATAAAGAAGATTTAGACAAAACTGTTAAGAAGATTCTTCAACTTATTGAGTATGAATATGTTGGTTTCTTAGGTGCGATAGTGTCACCTAGTCAAGCTCTAGACATGATTAATAGAGAAGATTTACTTATATTGGTAGATCACCATTCTTATGGACAAACATTAGAAGAAAAAATGATAAGTAAAACTAAAGATTTAGTTATTATCGATCATCATAGAAAGTTATCTGATGCAATTCCAAATGCATTGATTTCTCATATAGAACCATATGCATCTAGTAGTGTTGAACTCGTTACTGAGATGATTGATTTAGCTAGTAAAGATGTTGAGTTAAATCAGTTTGAAGCTACAGTTATGCTTTCTGGTATGATGGTAGATACAAATAACTTTATTTATAGAACAGGCGCTAGAACATTTGAAGCGGCTGCTATATTAAGAAAATTTGGAGCAGATACATTTAAAGTTAAAACAATACTTCGTGAAGGATTAAGTGAAATAAAACTTAAATCACAATTATTGTCACTTGCAGAAGTTATACACCGTAAATTCTCGATTGTTATTGTTCCTAATGATATTGCTACAAGTAGAAATTTACTCGCAAAAGTTGCGGATTTGTTGTTAGAAATAGACGACACTGTTGCTTCATTTGCTATTGGATATTTTGAAGAAGGTAAAGTCGGAATTAGTGCTCGTAGTTTAGAAGGATTTAATGTTCAAGTTCTCATGGAAAAATTTAGTGGTGGTGGACATTTAAATAACGCAGGAGCACAAATCACAACTAATGATATCGCAGAAGTTAGATTAGATCTAATTGATTTATTAAACGAAGCTGTACAGGAGGAAAAACCAATGAAAATCATATTAATTAAAGATGTTAAAGGTCGAGGTAAAAAAGGTGAAGTTATTGATGTAGCGGTTGGATATGGTAACTACTTATTAACTAGTAAGAACGCTATAGAAGCAACTACTGAAAACCTTCAATCGATTGAAAGTGAAAAAGCTAAAAAGGAAGAAAAAGAAAAACAATTTCTTGATGAAATGAAAAAATTAAAAGATAAAATCGAAGGGTTACCTGTAAAAGTTTACGTTAAGATAGGTGAAAATGGGAAATTATTCGGGAAAATAAATTCTAAACACATTACTACAGAATTTAAAAAACAAAACGGATTTGAAATTGATAAAAGAAAAATTCAATTAAAAGAAAACATATCTACATTAGGTAGTTATAAAATTGATGTTAAATTACATAAAGATGTCACAGCTAAAATTGAAGTATTAGTTGTAGAAGAATAGGAGGGTACTATGGATAGAATAACTCCCCATAATATAGAAGCTGAACAATCAGTACTAGGAAGTGTATTTGTAGACCAAGGTGCAATGAAAACTTTGGTTGATAAATTAAATTTAGATGATTTTTACAAAAATCAACATAAAGTTATCTTTGCCGCTATGATAGAGTTATTTCAAGACGACATAGATATCGACTATACAACTTTATCAAATAAACTTGATTCTAAAGATTTACTTAATGATGCAGGTGGAATCGACTATATTTTAGGGCTAATTAACTACGTACCGTCGATTGTTAACTTAGTCAACTATATAAACATTGTTAAAGATAAATCGATTACCCGAAGAATTATGGAGGCTTGTAGAGTTATCATTGAAAAAGGTTTTGAAACAGATAATGCTATTGATTTTGTGGATAGTTCTGAAAAAATCATTTTCGATATTGCAAAAGAAAGAAGAACTACAGACTTTGTAAGAATTGGTGAAGTTGCTGAACAGGTTATTAGTAAAACTGAAAGTACTAAAGATAATCAAGGTAAAATTACAGGACTTGATACTGGGTTTGAAGTATTGAATGAGTATATACTAGGACTTCAACCTTCAGAGCTAATGATTATAGCAGCAAGACCTTCAATGGGAAAATCAGCATTTGCACTTAATATAGCTACTAATGTAGCCAAGATGAAAGATAAACCTTATGTAGCGTTCTTTAGTTTAGAAATGGGTAGTGATCAGTTAGTAAGTAGGATGCTTGCAGCTGAATCACGTGTTCATGGTAATAAAATACGTACAGGGCATTTATCAAATACGGAATGGAGACAGTTAAGTTTTGCTCAAGAGATTTTATCAAAACTTAATATCGTATTCGATGACTCAGGAACTGTAAAAATAAATGACTTAAGACAAAAATGTCGTAAGTTAAAACAAGAAAAAAGATTAGACTTAGTAGTAGTCGATTATCTTCAATTGTTAAGTGGGTCTAACCCAGGTGTTAATAGGGTTCAAGAAGTTTCAGAAATTTCAAGAACTTTAAAAGAAATGGCACGTGAAATGAAGATACCAGTTATTGCTTTATCTCAGCTTTCAAGAAATGTTGAAAGAAGAGATGATCGTAAACCTGTAATGGCGGATTTAAGAGACTCTGGATCAATTGAGCAAGATGCGGATATTATCCTTTTCTTATACCGTGATGATTACTATAATCCAAAAACAACAGATAGACCAAATCAAGTTGATATCTATATTTCTAAAAACCGTCAGGGAGCTACTAATACAGACGGATTTAGACTTTCATTCAACAAGCCGTGTAGTTATTTTGAAAACCTTCATGGTAGTGTTGTAGATGAAGATTTAGATCTTGATTAAATAATTTGAAAAAAATAATAAATAAATGTAAAGTTCGTAACCTAGGTTACGAACTTTTTTTGTTATTATATATATAATAAAATCGGACTAGGAGTGATATATATGAAGACTATATTTGATAAATTAAATGGTAATTGTAAGAACAGTGCTAGAGTGTCAAAAAAGGTTATAGATTTAATTGATAAATTAGCTAATAATACTAATCTTGAAAGAGATGAATTTTTATATGTTTTAGATAATATCACAGCTAGAGAGACAGGACATTTATATAAGAAGGCTTATGAAGTGAAACACATTTATTATCAAAATAGAGTATATTTACGTGGGCTTATTGAGATATCTAATTATTGCAAGATGGGTTGTAAATACTGTGGGATTAACTATAAAGCCCAAGGTGTTGAAAGATATAGATTAACAATTGAAGAAATAGTTAAGTGTTGTCAAATCGGATATGATCTTGGATATAGAACATTTGTAATTCAAAGTGGAGAAGATTCATATTATACCGATAAGTTAATAATTGAGATGTTAGGACTTATTAAAGATAAGTTTCCTGATGTGAGAATTACTTTATCACTTGGAGAAAGATCATGTGAATCTTATCAAAAGTTATATGACGCTGGTGCAGATAGATATTTACTGAGGCATGAGACAGCTTCAAGAAGATTATATGAATATGTTCATCCTAGTTTTATGAGTTTTGATAATAGGAGAAAATGTTTGTCTAATCTAAAAGAGATTGGGTATCAAGTTGGAGCCGGGTTTATGGTAGGATTACCTACACAAACGAATGAAGATTTGGTAGAAGATTTAATTTACTTAAGAGAATTAGGACCTGAAATGATAGGGATTGGACCTTATTTATGTCATGAAGATACTGAGTTAAAAGGAAATGAATCTGGAAGTTTAGAAGAGACTTTAGTAATGGTTGCGCTAACTAGATTAACGTTACCTAAAGCTTTACTACCAGCGACAACTGCGCTTGGTAGTTTACATGCAATAGGGCGTGAAAAGGCTTTGAAATCAGGGGCAAACGTAATGATGCCTAATATTAGTCCAACTGAAAATAGAGCTAAGTATGAAATATATCAAAATAAGATTTGTATAACTGATGCAAGCGATCAATGTAGAAATTGTATTGAAGCGAGAATTGTTGGAGTAGGACACGAAATAGATTTAGGTGTTGGAGATTATATAGATTTTGAAAGGAATGAAGAAAAATGAGTGAAATGATAAATAAAGAATATATAAATAAAATAATAAAAGCGGGGGAAAATCCAACGCATCAAGAAATACAAAATATACTAGGAAAAGCAAGTAAAAGAATTAAGTTAAGTCACTTAGAAATATCAATGTTGATGAGTGCTTATGAAGAAAATCAAGTTCATCAAATATACAATATCGCTGGTAAAATAAAACAAGAAATATATGGGGATAGAGTAGTTATTTTTGCACCCTTATATATTTCAAATTACTGTGTTAATAATTGTAAATATTGTGGATTTAGAAGAGATAATAAATTCTTAAGAAAGAAATTAACTCAAGACGAAATCAAAGAACAAGCAATGCAGTTAGAAAGACTAGGACATAAGAGATTAGCGCTAGAGGTAGGGGAATCTCCTAAAGAGACTCCTATTGAATATGTTTTAGAATCTATAAAAACTATTTACGATAATAGTTCAATTAGAAGAATTAATGTAAATATAGCTGCGGCTTCTGTTGAAGAATTAAGAAAGCTACATGAGATAGGGATTGGAACTTATATTTTATTCCAAGAAACTTATGATGTAGATGCATTTAGAGAAATGCATCCATCTAGTATAAAAGGTAATTATAATTATCATTTAAACTCATTTGATAGAGCTTTTGAAGCTGGTGTTGAAGATGTTGGTGGTGGAGTATTATTTGGACTTGCTGATTATAAGTTTGAAGTATTATCTTTAATTATTCATAATGAATATTTAGAAGAAAAATACGGATGTGGTTTCCATACAATAAGTGTGCCAAGACTTAAAAAAGCTGAAGGTATGAGTTTAGAAGATTATCCTCATATTGTAACTGATGAAGAGTTTAAAAGAATTGTTACTGTAATTAGACTTGCAGTTCCTTATGTAGGTATTATTTTATCAACTAGAGAAACAAAAGAAATAAGAGAAGAGTTAATTGATCATGGTGTTTCTCAAGTAAGTGCTGGAAGTAAAACTGATGTTGGTGGATATCATGATGAAATAGAGGAGGAAGAAGCTCCTGATCAATTTGAGTTATCTGATGAACGAAGTGTAATGGAAGTTAATAAAGACTTGATTAAGTCTGGATATATACCGTCTTATTGTACTGCCTGTTACCGTAAGGGACGTACAGGGGATAGATTTATGAAGTTAGCTAAAAGTGGTAAGATAGGGCAAATTTGCGAGCCTAATGCTATTATGACTTTAGCTGAGTATATTATGGATTACGGTGATAAGGAAATGATGGCTATTGGGCTTGAATTTGTTTATGAACATGCTAAGAATATTAAGAATCAAACTGTTAAAGGTAAATTAGAAGAAAATATTGAAAGAATTATTAATGGGGAAAGAGATTTATTTTTCTAAAGGGGGAAAAATAATGAGAACTGAAAAAGATTTTTTAGGTGAGATTGAACTAAATGACAATATATTTTACGGTATTTCTACTTATAGATCTCTTGATAATTTTGATGTAAGTAGTGAATTTGTTGATTTAAGAATTGTATATGAACTTGTGAATATTAAGAAACAAGCAGCAATTGCTAATATGAAACTTAAATCTCTTGATAAAGTAATTGGAGAAGCTATTGTTAAAGCGTGTAATATGATATTAAATCATGAGTTTGATAGTTCTTTTGTTGTTAATAAATATCAAGGTGGAGCTGGAACTTCTACTAATATGAATGTTAACGAAGTAATCGCTAATATTAGTTTAGAAATACTTGGTAAAAAATTAGGTGAATATGATTATATTCATCCAATTAATCACGTCAATTTACATCAATCAACTAATGATACTTTTCCTACTGCAGTAAAGATTGCATGTATAAAAGAAATTAGAAATTTAGCTAATTCATATGCATCTCTTCAAAAGGCTTTTCAAGCTAAAGAAAGTGAATATGGAAGTACCTTAAAATTAGCTAGAACTGAGTATATGGATGCACTACCTATACTTGCTGGACAAATGTTTGGAGCTTATTCTGAAACAGTATCACGTGATAGATGGAGAATTTATAAAGTTGAAGAAAGATTAAGAACAATTAATATTGGAGGAACAGCTATAGGAACAGGATTAAACGCTCCTCTTAAGTATACGTTTATGATGACTACTTTACTTCAAGATAGTACTAATATTGGATTATCTCGTGCTGAATCTTTAATTGATAATACTCAAAATTTAGATAGTTTTAATGAGGTATCATCGCTACTAAAAGTAGCAGCTTCTACTTTAATAAAAATAAGTAATGATTTAAGATTTTTATCTTCAGGACCACATGGTGGAATAGGTGAAATAGTACTACATGATAATCAGGTTGGTTCATCAATAATGCCTGGTAAAGTTAATCCTGTGATACTTGAAATGGTTATTCAAAATGCGAATAAAGTTATCACAAATGATATATTAATAACTAACCTTGTTTCAAGTGGAAGTTTAGAGTTGAATCCGTTTGTTCCAATGATTGGTGAAACATTACTTGAATCATTAACTTTATTGAGTAAAACAGTAGAAAAATTTAATAAAAAATGTATTAAAACTTTATCAGTAGATAAAGAAAGATGTTTAGAAAACTTAGAAAAATCAGCTTCTTTAATTACACCTTTGATATCAATTATTGGGTATGATAGAGCAAGTGAGATTGTGAAGATAGCTCAAAGTAAGAAAATTGGGATTAAAGAAGTTTTAGTAAAAGAAAAACAATTTACTAAAGAAGATATTGATAACTTGTTAGAACCATACAATATTACTAAGCCTGGTGTTATTAAAGGAGGTAGTTAAGATGAGTATGAATAAAACTCCTAGATCTAATAGAACTCATATTGGAATTTTCGGAAAAAGAAATGTAGGTAAATCTAGTTTTATAAATGCTTTAACTAATCAGCAGATTAGTTTAGTATCTGACTTTAAAGGAACTACAACAGATCCGGTGTTTAAATCAATAGAAATATTACCTCTTGGTCCTTGTGTCTTAATTGATACTGCGGGTATTGATGATAAAGGAACAATTTTAGGAGATATGAGGGTACAAAGAACTTATGATGTGATTAATAAAACTGATATTGGGATTATTCTTTTTGATATAAATGATGTTGATGATTTTACTTATGAATATGATTTAATTAAAGAGTTTAAAAAAAGAAGAAAACCTTATTTACTTGTAGCTAATAAGGTTGATCTTCACAGTGATGATAATTTCTTTAAAATATTTAAAAAAGATAAGGTGTATAAAGTAAGTTCTGTAACTAAAAAAGGAATAGAAGAAATTAAAGAAGTTATAGGTAGTACATTAAAAATAGAAGAAGAAAAGTTTAGGGTTGTAGGGGATTTGTTAAAACCTTTAGATATAGTAGTTCTTGTGACTCCTATAGACAAGGCTGCGCCTAAAGGAAGATTAATACTTCCTCAACAACAAACTATAAGGGATGTTTTAGAAAGTGATGCAATTAGTATTGTTGTTAAGGAACATGAACTTAGAGATACATTATCTAAGTTAAATACTAAACCTAAGCTTGTTATTACTGATTCTCAAGTATTTTTAAAAGTATCTGCAGATACTCCTAAAGATGTTATGCTTACTTCTTTCTCGATATTATTTGCGAGAAATAAAGGTGATTTAGAAGAGTTAGTAAGAGGAGCAAAAGCTATTGAGAGTTTAGAAAGTGGAGATGTTATCTTAGTTAGTGAGGGATGTACTCATCATCGTCAAAGTGATGATATAGGTACTGTTAAAATACCGAGATGGTTACGTCAACATACTGGGAAAGATTTTAATTTTAGATATAGTTCAGGGTATACATTCCCTAAAGATATGAGTGATGTTAAGTTAGTTATTCATTGTGGAGCTTGTATGTTAACTAAAACTGAAATGATGCATAGAATTAATGAAGTAAAAGATAAAGGAATTCCAATTGTAAATTATGGTATTTTAATATCATATGTTCAAGGAATATTTGAAAGAGCTTTAGAGCCTTTCCCATTAATTAAAATGATATATGATGAAGATTAAAAACCTTATTGATTTAAGGTTTTTCTTTTTAGAACAAATAGATAGTTTTTTTAGTTGAGTAGTGATATAATATTTCATTGAAAACAGGGTGGTATTAATGAAGAAGAAAATAGACCTTACGACGGGTAGTATTTTACAGAAATTACTAATAGTTGCAATACCTACATTATTAACTAGTATTGTTCAAATGTCTTATAACTTAACTGATATGTTTTGGGTTGGTAAAGTATATACGATGGGACTTGATCCAGAGGAAGCTATAGCCGCAGTAGGAATTGCTGGGTTCTATACTTGGTTCGGATTTGGACTTATTTTACTTGTTAAAATAGGAACTAGTGTAAAAGTTAGTCAAGCAGCTGGAAGAAATGATATGGAAGACATTAAAAGAATTGGGAATAATGGGATAGTATTTATGCTGGTATTAGCTGCAATGTATTCTGTTATTGGATTCTTTGGGGCAGATCTATATATTTCTATATTTAATAGTGATTCTGTTAATGTTGTAAGTTATTCAACTGAATATTTAAAAATAATGTCAATGTTTGTTACTTCGATGTTTATGGTTCATTTATTTAATGGTGTTAATGATGGACTTGGTAAAACTATTAATACATTCCTTATTACTTCAAGTGGACTTGTATTAAATATTATTTTAGACCCTTTATTTATATTAGAAGAAGTAAATATATTTGGAATGACATTAAATGGACTTGGTATGGGAGTTAGAGGGGCAGCTATTGCAACTGTAATTGCTCAATCATTTATCTTGTTAATTTATATAGTATTATATTCATCTAAGTTTAGACCTTTTAGAATTAGACTTGTTAAGTATTTTGATTGGGATAAAATTAAAGAGATTGCTAAAATTGGTATTCCTGTAGGAATACAAAGTATGTTGTTTACAACTATCGCTATTATTATAGGTAGAATGGTTACTTCTTACCATGAGGATTATATGGCTATTCAAAGACTTGGTTCTCAAATAGAGGCATTAGCTTGGATGATAGCTTCTGGGTTCCAGGTAGCTTTAGCTAGTTTTGTTGGACAAAACTATGGAGCTGGGAAAATGGATCGTATTAAAGAGGGATATATTACTGCTTTAAAATTATTAGTTCCTTATGGGATTTTAGTTAATGTAGTAATGTTTGTTTTTGCTGAACAAATGATTGGTATCTTTTTACATGATCCAAATACTATAGTTATTGGTAAAAGGTATTTAGAAATATTAAGTATTTCACAGTTATTTATGATTATTGAACTTGGTACTGCTGGGGCATTTAATGGTCTTGGTAAAACACATATTCCTTCAGGTGTAGGATTTATTGGGAATATTATTAGAATTCCTTTAGGAATGTTAATAGCTGTATCTTTAGGAGTTTATGGTATTTGGTGGGCAGTTTCGATATCAAGTATTATTAAAGGTACTGTACTTACTGTTTGGTTTTTGCTGTATTTAAGAAAGATAAAACTACTCAAAGCATCTTCATAGTTGAAAAAATGAAGTTGATGTAATATAATATAGTCCGGAGTGATATATATGATAGATAGATTAAGTAGAATTAAAGATAGATATGATGAAATTAATAATCTTTTAATGGATCCTGATATTTCAAGAGACATTAGTAGATTAACTGAATTATCAAAAGAACTTAAAGGTTTAGAACCTGTTGTTTTGCTTTTTGCTGAGTATAATCAAACTCTTGAAAGTATTGAAGAATTAAAAGAAATGTCTCATGATTCAGATCCTGAAATAGTTGAAATGGCTAAGATGGAGCTTGAAGAATTGAAACCATTAATTCCTCAAATTGAAGATAAGTTACATGTACTATTAATTCCTAAAGATCCTAATGATGAGAAAAATGTTCTTGTTGAAATTAGAGGGGCAGCTGGTGGAAGTGAAGCTAACATCTTTGCTGGTGACTTATTTAGAATGTATAGTAAATACGCTGAAACTAAAAACTGGAAGATTGAAATTAGTAACTTAGAAGATAGTGGTGCTGGTGGATTTAGTAAAGTAGAATTTAGTGTATCTGGTGATTCTGTTTATGCACAATTAAAATATGAATCAGGTGCTCATAGAGTTCAAAGAGTTCCAGCAACTGAATCACAAGGTAGAGTTCATACTAGTACAGCTACTGTTTTAGTTCTTCCTGAAGTTGAAGATGTGGAAGCTGAATTAAATATGGGTGATGTAAGAATTGATACTTATAGATCTAGTGGTGCTGGTGGACAAAGTGTAAATACAACTGATAGTGCTGTAAGAGTACTACATGTACCTACTGGGCTTGTTGTTACTTGTCAAGATGGAAAAAGTCAACATAGTAATAAAGCAACAGCTCTTAGAATCTTAAAAACTAGATTATATGATAAAATAGTTCAAGAACGAGAAGAAAAAGAAGGAATCGAACGTAGAAGTAAAATAGGTACGGGAGATCGTAGTGATAAAATTAGAACATATAATTACCCTCAAAATAGAGTAACTGATCATAGAATCGGATATAGTATTTTACAACTTGATCGTGTTATGGAAGGTAAATTAGATCCAATAATCGAAGCTCTTATTGGAGAAGAAACAAAACGTATATTAGAAGGTAAGTCATAAAATTTTAAGAAGAGCTAATGCTCTTCTTTCAATGTCTTAATAAGGTGGTGCGATATGCCAACATATAGAGAAGTATTAAAAATAAATGAACAATATGCTATTGATAATTCAAAAGAGGATTCAGGAGTTAAATTACTAATGTTACATTTTTCTAAAATGAACAGTTCTAATTTACTTTTATCGATGGATGAAGAAATCCCTACAGAAATTTATCAAAACTTTTTGTATGGAGTAGATCGTTATATAGCTAAAAATATTCCTGTTCAACATATAATTGGATATGAGGAATTTTATGGACATAAATTCATTGTTAATGGCGATGTATTAATTCCTAGATTTGAAACTGAAGAATTAGTGGCAAATGTCTTAATGTATTATGATGAAGTATTTGGTTCTAAAGAAGTTAGTGTTGTGGATATTGGTACTGGGTCAGGTTGTTTAGCTGTTACATTAGACATAGAGGAAAATAATATGATATTAACTGCAACTGACATTTCTGTTGATGCGTTAAGAGTTGCTAAGATAAATAATAGAAAACTAAAAGGTAATGTTACTTTTATTGAAGGGGATATGTTAGAACCTCTTGAAGGTATGAAGTTTGATATTTTAGTATCAAATCCTCCATATATTCCAAATGAAGAGTATGTAGAAGATTTAGTAATTGATAACGAGCCTAGTGTTGCATTATTTGGTGGAGAAGACGGACTTGATTTTTATAAAGAGATTATAAAGAATGCTGAAAGTATTCTTAATGATAAATATATTATTGCATTTGAACATGCATATAATAAGGCAAAACAAATCAAAAAAATCATTAAAAAGAATCTTAATGATGTTGAAATTATACAGAAAAAAGATATGCAAGGTAAAGATAGAATGACGTTTGTAATTAAAAAATAAAAGAAAAAAATGTTATATATATGTATATATATAATGAAGTATGACACTTGACAGAGTAGAAAACAGTGTGTATATAATATATAGAAAAGAGGAGGCGGAACAATGAAAACTAAATTGGTAATTGTTGAGTCACCAAGTAAATCAAAAACCATTGAACAGTATTTAGGTGATGAATATATCGTATTATCATCTAAAGGACATATTAGAGATTTGTCTATTAGTGGTGTTGGTGGACTAGGGCTTGATATTGAAAATGACTTTACGCCTAAGTACGAAATTATTAAGGAAAAGAAAAAAGTTGTTAAAGAATTAAAGGATGCATTAGATGGTGTTCTTGAAATATATTTAGCTACCGACCCTGATAGGGAAGGAGAAGCAATTAGTTGGCATTTAAAGGAAGTTCTTAAAATTAATGGGAGACCATACAAGAGAGTTATCTTTAATGAAATAACTAAGAGTGCCGTTATAAAAGCTTTTGAAGATCCTAGGGATATTGATTTAGATTTAGTATCAAGTCAAGAAACTAGAAGAATTTTGGACCGTATTATTGGATTTAAGTTATCTAAGTTACTTCAAAACAAAATAAAGTCTAAATCTGCAGGACGTGTTCAAAGTGCTACTTTGAAAATTATTGTAGATAGAGAAAAAGAAATTGAAGCATTTAAAGAAGATGAATTTTGGAAAGTTAAAGCAGAATTCCCTGGATTTACTGCGGACTTAGTAAAATTCAACAATAAAAATGTAGTATTAAATAACGAACAAGAAACTGATGAGTTATTAAAAACACTTGATAAAGAGTTTTTAGTTTCAAGTATTGATACTAAAAATAGAAATAGAGATGCTAAGTTACCATTTACTACTTCATCACTTCAACAAGAAGCTTCAATGAAGTTAAATTTTAGTTCTCGTAAAACAATGTTAATTGCTCAAAAATTATATGAAGGTATTGATTTAGAAAGTGAAACAGTAGGTCTTATTACATATATGCGTACTGATTCTACTAGAATAAGTAATACTTTTATTGCTCCGGCAATTAAATATTTAAATAACTTATTTGGTGCTGATTATGTTGGTAAGGCAAAAGTTGCTAAGAAGAAACCTAATGTGCAAGATGCACATGAGGCTGTTAGACCAACTAACGTCTTTAATACACCATCTAAGGTTAAGAGGTTCTTAACTAAAGATGAATATAATTTATATAAGTTTATTTTTGAAAGAACATTGGCTTCATTAATGAAACCAGCTATTATAAGTACTAAAACAATTGAATTAACTAATAATAAATCATTGTTTAAAGCTAGTGCACAAGATTTAGTATTTGATGGATATTTAAAAATGTATGGTAAATATGAGAAATTGGATTTAAGTGAACTTCCTAATTTAGATGAAAAATCTACAATTGTACCAACTGAAGTTCATAAAACTCAACATTTCACTAAACCTCCTGCTAGATTTAGTGAAGCTAGATTAATTAAAGAGATGGAAGATTTAGGAATTGGTAGACCTTCTACCTATTCTCAAACCATTACAACTTTGAAAACTAGAAAATATGTTAGTGTAAAAGAAAAAAAGTTTACACCAACTGAGCAAGGAACTTTAACTATTGAGAAATTAGATGAATTCTTTGGACAAATAATAAGTGTAGATTATACAGCAAGAATGGAAAAAGTACTTGATGAAATCTCTCTTGGTGAACAAGAACAATTTGAAATAATATCTAAATTCTATAAATCATTTATACCAATGGTTGAAAATGCAAATAAAAATATGGATAAAGTCCAACCGAAATTCACTGGTGAAGACTGTCCAAAATGTGGATCTCCTATGGTATTTAGAACTTCGAGATACGGATCATTTGAAGCATGTAGTAATTATCCAACGTGTAAACATATAAAGGCTAAAGAGTTTGAAAAACCTAAAACTGTTTCCACTGGAGTTAAATGTACTAAATGTGGAAAAGGTGAAATTGTAGAAAGACTTGCTAAGAGTGGAAGAAATAAAGGTAAGACATTTTATGCTTGTGATAATTTCCCAAGTTGTAAAAACATGTTATTTGGTAAACCGACAGGTGAAAAATGCCCTAATTGTGGTAGTTTATTAATAGACGATAACAAAGGTGGAGTTATCTGTCAAGAAACTAAAAAGTGTGGATATAAACAAGGCGACAAAATAGAAAAAAATGACGCAATTTAATTGTGTCCTTTTTTTACTTATAAATGTTAGTGGTCAGTCCTGATAGATTTACTGATGATGGCTATATGTAGCGACCCACCCCGATAGTTGAACTATCAAATAATATAATAGTTTTTTAGGTTTTTTTATTGACAAAAGTTCATAAAATATGTTATATTTAACTTGCGACATAACGTCGCAACTTATCCCTTACATAGCATGGCGAATAATTTATTATTCGCACATCCCCTTCCTTAATCCGCCGAGAGGCGGATTTTCCCTTTTAATAGGGATTTTTTTTATATTGATGGTAGATTTTTGATAATTGTGTTATAATATTTTGTGATTTTAAAGGAAAGAAGAAGTGGTATTATGGGGTTTTTTAACAATCTATTTAGCTCAAAAGAGAAAAGAAAAAATGCGCAAAAGTATAAAATTGGAATGAGTAAGACTCGAAATAATGTTTTTGGTAACCTAAAAACTTTATTAGATTCTTCTTCTTTAATAGTGGATGAGCTCTTTGATGAACTAGAGGAAATATTTATTATGGCTGATATTGGTGTTGATACTGTAGTGAAGTTTGTAGACCATTTAAGAGAAAAAGTTAGAGTTGATAATATTACTTCAACTAATGATTTAAAAGAGTTAATAGTTGAAGAAATGTTCAAGTTATATGTTAAAGAAGATATAGTAAGTTCTAATCTTGATATTGTAGATGGTAGAATTAATATTGTATTATTTGTAGGAGTAAATGGCGCAGGTAAGACAACTACTATTAGTAAAGTAGCACATGAATATATTAAAAAAAATAAAAAAGTATTAATGGTTGCTGGTGATACATTTAGAGCAGGAGCTATTGAACAGTTAAAGATATGGAGTAATAGAGTTGGAGCTGATTTTTACGCTAAAGCTGAGGGTAGTGATCCTTCAAGTGTAATGTTTGATGCTATTAATTATGCTAAAGAAAATAGTATTGATATTATTTTGTGTGATACTGCAGGTAGATTACAAAATAAAATTAATTTAATGAAAGAACTAGAAAAGATTAATAAAGTAATTGGTAGAGAGATTGAGGGAGCACCTCATGAAACTTTACTTGTAGTTGATGCAACTACTGGGCAAAATGGATTATCTCAAGCTAAGATATTTAATGAGGTAACTAAGATTACTGGTATTGTTTTAACTAAGTTAGATGGAACAGCAAAAGGTGGAATAGTTCTTGCTATCAAAGATGAACTAGATATTCCAATTAAATACGTAGGTCTTGGTGAAAAAATTGATGATTTAGAACATTTTGATATAGAGGAGTACATCTACGGGATGTTCCTAGGTATTTTCTAATGGATGTCTTAGAAAAAGCTTTAGAAATTATTGAGCTTTATGACCTATACCAAGCCCTTTTGACTGAAAAACAAAAAGAATATTTTGAAAGTTATTATTTTGATAATTTTTCTATTACTGAGATTAGTGAAAATCTAAATGTTAGTAGAAATGCAGTACATGATCAACTTAAAAAAACTGTTAGTAAACTTAATGATTTTGAGGAAAAATTAAACTTAAAAAGATTAGGTAAAGAAAGAAAAAATATAATAAATAAATTAATTGATGTAAGTAAAGATGAAGAAGTTATAGGACTACTTACTGAACTTAAAAAGGTAGAGTGATATTATGGCGTTTGATAATTTATCAGATCGTCTTCAAATGTCTTTAAGAAGAGTTACTGGAAAAGGTCGCTTAACTGAGAATGATATTGAAGAAATGATGAGAGAAGTACGTTTGTCTTTATTAGAGGCAGACGTTAACTTTAAAGTAGTAAAATCTTTTACTAAAGAAGTTAAAGAACAAGCTATGGGTGAAAGAATCTTAAAAGGATTAAACCCTGGACAACAAGTTGTTAAAATTGTACATGAACAATTAAAGAAAATAATGGGAGATAAGGCTGAGCCTTTAACTCTTAACTTAATGGGTGTTACAAGTATTATGATGGTTGGTTTACAAGGGGCAGGGAAAACTACGACTGCTGGTAAACTTGCGATGCATTTACGTAAGAGTAATAATTTAAAGCCATTATTAGTTGCACTTGATATATATAGACCAGCTGCTATTGAACAATTAAAAACAATTGGTGAACAGTTATCAATTCCTGTTTTTGAATTAGGTATATTACAAAAACCACAAAGTATAGCTAAAAAGGCATTGGAATATGCGAAAGAAAATGGTTTTAATTTAATAATTGCTGATACTGCTGGTAGACTTCATATTGATGAAAATATGATGAATGAGTTAGTAGATATTAAAGAAGTATTAAGCCCACAAGAAATATTACTTACTTTAGATGCAATGACTGGACAAGACGCAGTGAATGTAGCTAGTAATTTTAATGAGACATTAAATATTACGGGAGCTATACTTACTAAATTAGATGGTGACACTAGAGGTGGAGCTGCACTTAGTTTAAGAGAAATTACTAATATCCCTATTAAGTTTATGGGTATGGGTGAAAAATTAGATCAACTTGAAGTATTCCATCCTGAAAGAATGGCATCTAGAATTCTTGGTATGGGTGATGTTTTAACTTTAGTTGATAAAGTAACTGAAAATTTAGATGAAGATGATATGATGGGCATGATGGAAAAAATGATGTCTGGTAAATTCAACTATAATGATTTTATAAAACAATTAAGAATGATTAAAAAAATGGGTTCTCTTGGTGGAGTAATGAAGATGATTCCAGGTATGGGTAAAGCTATGAAAGGTGCTAATGTTGATGATAAGCAATTAGTATATGTTGAAGCTATAATCGGATCAATGACTAAAAAAGAAAGAAAGAATACAAAGCTTATTGCTCAAAGTAGTTCTAGACGTAGACGTGTAGCTAGTGGTTCTGGTAGAAGTGTTTCTGAAGTGAATAGATTAATACAATCACTAGATCAACAAAAATCTATGATGAAAAAAATGGGATCAATGGATCCATCTAAAATGAATTCAGCTAGTGCAATGAAAGCTATGAGTGGAACGCCTACTAAGAAAAAAGGTAAAGGTAAAAACAAAAAAAGATTTAGATATTAATGATATATAGGAGGAAATTATGAAAAGTAAAAAAACATATTTAACCAAAGTAATTTACTCCGTAATTATGGGAGTAGTTATGGGCTTCATTATTACAAGTGTATTTCTTGTGATAATAACAAATGTCGATAAGTACTTCTTTAATAGTTTTATTGGTCTTAGTGGAGATTGGTTATATTATCTTGGTACATTTATATTAGTTCCAATATTTGGAGCTATATATGTGTTTAACAAGAGAATAGTATTAGATAAAGGAATATTATTTTTAAGAGAAAATTCGTTTTCTTTTATCAAATCATCAATGGAAATATCAACTATTAAGAGTATATCTTTACACGAACAACAAGGTAGAAAAAAAGTGAAAAAAGGAATTAAATTTGCGGATGGTGAAACAGCAATTATGGTTTTGATTAAGCCATTTAAGGAAATAACTATTTCGTTATTACTTAAAGATATAATTAGTATTAATCCAGAGATTATTATTGATGATTATTATAAGAATATTATGAAGTTAAATTAAAAAGTATTGAACAATTTTGTTCAATACTTTTATTTTAGATACTCTTTTAAAAACTTAACTAATCCATCTTCTTTATTTGTATAATCTAGTATGACATCTGCGACTTCTTTTAATTCTTCATGTCCATTTTTCATTACTACTCCGAGTCCTGCATATTCAATCATTTCGATATCGTTATGTCCATCTCCAAATGCAATGATATCTTCTTTTTTGAATCCTAAGTAATCTGCAACATACTTAAGTCCTCTACCTTTATTTGTTTGAGGAGTATAAAGTTCTATTATATAGCTGTATTCATTTCCCCAGTTTCTACAAAGCACTTGTCCTTTATAGTTTTCATTTACAAAATCTTCTATATGTTTTCCTTGTCCTTTATTCGCAATTATTATAAAGCCGTTTGTATCATTTCTAAGTGTATCTTTGAATTCTCCAACAAACAGTTGTGCACCATTAAATAAATGGAGTAAAGGTCTAATTTCTTCAGTATCATGGAGTAAGTATACATCATCTTTAACTTCTCCAAATGCATTTTCAATATATTGTTTCGTTTTATCGAAAATATCTAATACACATTTTTTATCAATAGTTAAACTATATTCTGTAAAATTAGGATCATGTTTAGAAGTAACTAGTCCACCGTTATAATTAATGATAGGTGTATCTAGCTCTAGAAGTTTATGATATTCTTCAGAACTTCTAAATGGTCTTCCTGTAGCTATGACTAATTCATGACCTTGTTTTTTAATATTTAGTAAATAATCTATCGTTGGTTTTGTTAATGTTTCCCAATCGTAAAGTAAAGTACCATCTAAATCGAGAGATATTAAGTATTTTTTCATATAATCACCTCGCTATATTATATATCATACATAATATATTCACAATATATATATTAAATATGTTATAATATTTATTAAGTTAGGAGAGGGTATTGATGTTTGAAATATCTTTTGGTGGATTTATTAATTTCTTTGTAGGTATGGCCACGGGTATGGTTGCATTTGCTGCAATTTATATCTATTTATTAGTCAGGGGTAAAAATATAAATATTGACGACATTAAACGTCCTAATGTTGATGTTAATGAAGAAGAATTAAAAATCATGATTATAGATAAACAAAAAAAGTTTAAAAGAAATAAGAAACTTGGTAACCAAAATATTGCGAAATTAACATTTGAATTGAGTTATGAGCTTCTAGAAGAGATTTCTAAGTATTTCTTTCCGGATTCAAAGTATCCAATGCTTGAGTTAAGTGTTAACGAATTACTTAACCTAAATCATTATATTACTAATAGGTTAGATGATATTTTGGATAAACCAATTTTAAAGAATACAAAGAACTTACAAATAACAAAGATTATGAGTATGTATGATAAGAAAAAAGCTATTGAACGAAACAAATTAGTTAAAGCAGCGAAGAAATACAAAGTTGTTAAGATTGCTAAATATGGTGCTGCAGCAATTAATGTATTTAATCCTGTTTTTTGGTTTAGAAAGTTAGTTATTAATACAAGTGTTGACGTAATGACTAGAAAAGTATGTTTAGTTGTTATTGGAATAGTTGGAGAAGAAACTACTAAAGTATATAGTAAAAAACTATTTGATGTACCTGTTGAGTTAAATGTAGTAGAACAAGAGATGCTTTCACTGTTAGAAGAAGGAGTGGAAGAAGAAATTGAATAAAATTAAAAGTTTGAAAGAATATTATGAAGTTATTGAAAATAATGATAAAGTAATAATTTATTGGTATACTAGATGGTGTCCTGATTGTTTTGCAATGAAGGCTGTTTTACCGAGATTAGAAAAAGATTTTGTTGATTATAAATTCTTTTCAGTAAACAGAGATATGGATATAGAGTTATCTAAACATTTAAATATATTTGGAATTCCAAGTTTTTTAATTTATCATATGGGTGATGAAATAGATAGATTTGTAGATAAAAGAAGAAAGTCGTATATACAAGTTAAAGATTTTATCACTAAGGCTATAAAATAACGAGGAGTGATTGGATGTTTTTTAAGAAAAAAAGAAGTATTGAAGCTGTTACAAATAGAACTGACGATACAGTTCCTTTTGTTGTGCCACAAATAAAAACTAAAGAAGAAAAATCCGGATATAAAGCAAATAGATTTGTATCTCCAATTTTTGGAACTAAGGTTAAAGATGAAGTTGTAATTCCAACTCCTTATTCAAGAACTGGGGATTTAGATAGACAACTTGATTCTTTTAGAACTAAGAAGAAGTTAACTAAAGAGGATATGAAAAGAAAATATGGTAGTGAATATCCTGAGTTTGATTTAATTAGTGGTAATAATTTAGAAGAAGCAATGGAAAAACAAAATGGTAGAAATAAAGAAACTCCGAAGTATGAAAGCTATGATAAGTTTGAAGAGAGAATCGAAGAAACAAAACCGATAGAAGTTATTGAAGATGATTATAAAGAAGTAAGTAATAAAAATAAAACTAGTATTAGTGATTTCTTTAATATTAAACCTGAAGTAAAGCCAGTTAAAAAAGAAGTAAAAAGAGTAGAAAAAGTTTCAATGAATAAGTTTAATAAAGAATATCGTTTACCACCATTTTCACTATTAACTAAACCAGTTAAAAAGCCTAGTGATAGTGGTGAATGGATAAACAAACAAATTGAAGCATTAAATAAAACATTTAAAGATATGAGTGTTGGTGCTCATGTATATACACATACAAAAGGTCCTACTGTAACTAGGTATGAGATTATTTTAGATAGTGGAGTAAACGTAAGAAAGATAACTAGTATTAGTGATAATATTAAAATGGCTTTAGCCGCAAAAGAAATTAGAATAGAAGCTCCTATCCCTGGGAAAAGTACTGTAGGGATTGAGGTTCCTAATGAGATAGCTGAGATTGTTCATTTTATAGATATTGTTAATCAAGATAAATTTATTAATTCAAGTGATGCACTTAATATAGCGATAGGATTAGATATAGATGGTAAAGGTGTTTATACATCAATAGTTAAAATGCCTCATGGACTTGTAGCTGGAGCTACAGGTAGTGGTAAAAGTGTTTGTATTAATACAATTCTTATGAGTTTACTATTCAAATATTCTCCAGATCATTTAAAGTTAATGTTAATTGATCCTAAGATGGTTGAATTATCAGCATATAATGAATTACCACATCTATTAACTCCTGTTATAACTGATGCGAAAATTGCAACAGCGGGATTAAAGTGGGCAGTAGAAGAGATGGAAAGTAGATTTGTTACTTTCAGCAATGAAAGGGTAAAGGATATAGTATCTTATAATGATAAAGTAAGCCGTGAAGGATTACTTGAAATTATGCCGTATATCGTTATTGTTGTAGATGAGTTGGCTGACTTAATGATGATTGCTTCATCAAGTGTTGAATCATCTATCATGAGATTAACTCAAAAAGCTAGAGCTTGTGGTATCCATTTAATTATTGCTACTCAAAGACCTTCAACTGATGTTGTTAAAGGTACAATTAAATCGAATATACCTACAAGAATTGCTTTTAGTGTTTCTAGTTATGTTGATTCAATGACTATTATTGATAGTGCTGGAGCAGATAAGTTACTTGGTAGAGGGGATATGCTTTTTGCTGAAAGTGGAAAACCACAAATACGTGTACAAGGAGCCTATATTTCTGATATAGAAATTCAAAATGTTAATGAGTTTATTAGAAGACAAAGATCAAATGAGTATTTCTTTGATCAAGAAAAACTTGTGAATAAAGCAGCATCTTCATCTCAATATGATGAATTGTTTGCTGAAGTTGCAAGATATGTTGTTATGAAAAAAGAAGCTTCAATTAATAAAATAAGCAAAGAATTTAGAGTTGGATTTAATCGTGCACAAAAAATAGTTGAGATGCTTTCTGAAATGGGTATAGTTTCTGATAATGTAGGATCTAAAGCTAGAAGTGTATTAGTAACTGAGACAGAACTGGATGAATTACTCTCTCGTAAGTAGGTGACCAATATGTTTGATGAATTAGAAGAAACTGAAGTTGTAGAAGAAACTGATATTATAGAAGAAGAAATAATAGAGACAGATTATACTGATCAAACTTTAAGAATTAAAGGGAAAATGATTAGAAAAATCAAGGTTGTTTTTGTTAGTTCTATTCTTGTGTTTATTACATCTCTTACAGATAAACATGATGATTTTGATGTTGTATTAAAATCAGATTTATTTTTATTCTTGATTTTTATGACTATCTTTGTATCACTAATAATATTAGTATTTACATTTAGAACTAAAGATAATTATAATGATGAAAAAATATATAAAGTACATAAAGGATTATTAGATGTATATGACCTACTAAGTATTGTTCCTGTATTTATGTTAGTTATTACTTTATCTAATGTGTTCTTTGTCTCTCCATCTTTTATTGATGGAGCCAGTATGGAACCAAATTACTATGATGGTGAGGATATATTATTTTGGCATTTAAATGTTGAATATGAAAGATATGATGTTGTTATTCTTAAAGCTCCAAGTGGAAGTTATTGGATAAAAAGAATAATAGGATTGCCTGGAGATACAGTTACTTTAGATCAAGGAGTTGTATATATTAATGGTGAAATAATTAACCAAGACTTCTTGAAGGATGAAAATGGGTCAATTGATAGTGAAACGATATGTAGAGTGGGAAATTCAAATTATTGTGTGTTTGATGTTCCTGAAGGAGAATACTTTGTATTAGGAGATAACCGTAGTGTAAGCGATGATTCAAGATCAACTTCATTAGGTTATGTAAGTACTGAACAGCTGTTTGGTAAAGTAATATTTAAGTTTAATAATTTTTTGAGAGATTAAGATTTATAGAGGTGTTAATATGAAACAAATTCAATGGTATCCTGGTCATATGGCCAAAACTAAAAAGGAAATAAAAGAAAAAACTAAAATGGTAGATGTTGTGTTGGAATTATTAGACGCAAGAATACCATTTTCTTCACAGAACCCTGTTATTCAGCAACTTACTGAACGTAAACCAAGAATTATTTTATTGAATAAAGCTGATTTATCTGATCAAGTTGAATTAAATAAATGGGTTAAATACTTTGAAGATAAAGGATTTAAAACTTTAAAGATAAATGCGTTATCTGGTAAAGGTGTAGATAAGATTTTACCTCTTCTTAGAACAATGATGGTTGATATAGTGGAAAGAGAAAAAGCTAGGGGTAGAAAAGAAAGACCTATAAGAACAATGATTTTAGGTATTCCTAATGTTGGTAAATCTACTTTAATAAATAGTTTAGCTAAAAAGAAAAAGCTAGTAGCTCAGGATAGACCCGGAGTTACTAAAAAGACTCAGTATATTAGAGTTGGTCAAGACTTAGAACTTTTAGATACTCCTGGTATTTTATGGCCTAAGTTTGATGACGAAGATGTTGCATACAGACTTGCTTTAACTGGAGCAATTAAAGATGATATATTACCAATTGATGAAATTGTTATTTATGGATTTAAGTTTTTAAATAAGTTTTATTTAAGAAAATTTGAAGAGAGATACAATATAGAAGTTGATATTGAAAATATTCTTGAAATATACGATAATATTGGAATAAAACGTGGGTGTTTATTACCTGGTAAAGTAATTGATTATGATAGAGTAAATGATTTATTCTTATACGATTTTAGACATCAAAAATTTGGAAAGATTATACTAGATAGAGTTAGTGAACATGTATAATTTTGAAAAAGAGCTCTTAGATAAAGGTCATTTATATATAGCTGGATGTGACGAAGTAGGTAGAGGACCTTTGGCAGGTCCTGTTGTTGCAGCTGCAGTTATATTAAACCCAGATATAACTATTGAAGGGCTAGATGATTCTAAGAAACTTACTGAGAAGAAACGAAATGCTTTAGATATTGAGATAAAAAAGAATGCTTTAGCTTATAAAATTGTATATATTTATCCAAAAGAAATTGACAAGATAAATATTTATCAAGCATCTAAGAAAGCAATGATAGAGGCTATTAAAGGACTTAATCCTTTACCTAGTTTTGTCTTGAGTGACGCAATGCCACTTAAAGAACTAGGAATCCCTTTTGAAAGTATTATTAAGGGAGACTCTAAAAGTGCGACTATAGCTGCGGCATCAATTATTGCTAAAGTTGAAAGAGATAATTATATGGTAAAAATGAGTAAAAAATATCCTGAATATGGATTTGAAAAACATAAAGGATATCCTACTAAACAACATGTTGCAGCACTAAATAAATATGGAGTATTAGATATTCATAGAACTACTTATAAACCAGTCGCAGATGTTATTAATAAGCAATTCAAATTAGATATATAAAAAAACAACGAATTTTTCGTTGTTTTTTTATATTTCGAGGCTTGCGTTATATAGTTTTGAATAATATCCATCTTGTGCAATTAACTCTTTATGTGTTCCTCTTTCATTAATTCCAGTTTCATTAAGAACAAGAATTTCATCAGAATTAGAAATTGTTGATAATCTATGAGCTATTACTAATGTAGTTCTACCTTCGCTTAGTTCATCTAAAGCTTTTTGAATTAGTTTTTCTGTGACATTATCTAAACTTGAAGTTGCTTCATCGAGTATTAATACAGGTGGATTTTTTAAGAATACACGCGCAATACTTACACGTTGTTTTTGTCCTCCAGATAATTTAACTCCACGTTCTCCAACTAGTGTTTCATATTGTTCAGGTAATGACATTATGAAATTATGAATGTTAGCTTTTTTAGCTGCGTCAATTACTCGTTCAAATGTAGCTTCAGGGGCTCCATAAAGAATGTTATCTTTGATACTTCCGTAGAAGATATAAACGTCTTGTTGAACGTGTCCTATGTGAGATCTTAAAGAATATATATCAAAGTCTTTTACGTTTATACCATCAATTAGAATTTCACCGGTATTAACATCATAGAATCTAGGTATCAGTTTAGATATAGTACTTTTACCTACTCCTGTTTCACCAACTAAAGCTATCTTTTTACCCGGTTCAATAACTACATTAAAATTATGTAGTACATCTTCACGTGATGTTTCATATTGGAAGTTTACATTTTTGAATTCTATTTTACCTGCGGAACCATTTAGAAATAATGGATCTTTTGGAGAAGTAATTTTTGGTTTCATTGTAATGATTTTATAAAATTTCTCGTATCCACTCCAACCTTTTTGAACTTGTTCGATAGTACCAATTAAAGTTCTTATTGGTTGAATTAAATAAGCTATAAACATGAAGTATGCGACGTATTCACCTGGTGTAATTTGACCTTCAATAATGAAGTATCCACCAAATACTAATACAACAACATAGATTAAATCTATTAGTAGATTAGTTCCGGCACTAAAGATACCCATTTGCTTATAAAACTCGTTGTAGCTATCTTGATAACGATATGTTACTCTACTAAATTTTTGGATTTCAAAATCTTCATTAGTGAAAGCTTTAGTTAATCTTATTCCACCTATTGAGTTTTCTACTTCACTATTTATTTCTTCATGAGTAGCTCTTGTTCTACGTGATGCATTCATCATTTTCTTTCTTCTAAAGGCACTAAAGAACACTAAGAATACTAAGAATACAAATACGATCAAAGTAAACTGTACATGAATAAATATTAAAATTGAAAAACTACCAATAATCATGATAGTTGAAACAAATATATTTTCTGGAGTATGATGAGCCATTTCAGATATATCTCTTAAATGTCCTACGATGTAAGTCATGATAGATCCAGTTTTATGATCATCAAAATAATCACTATCTAATGTCTGAATTTTTTTGAATAAGTCAATACGCATATCTCTTTCGATTCTTGTACCCATTACGTGTCCGTAATAGTTAACAAAGAAGTTACAACCCATTCTTATAAAATAGAGACCTACAAGTATTGCTCCCCAAATAATTATTAAATCAAGTTTATCGTTTGGTATATAGTCATCAATAAAGCTTGATGTAATTACTGGGAATAGTAGATTTAAGCCGCTCATAATTGTGGCAGCGAGCAAATCTAAATAGAACAGAAGTTGATGGTTTTTGTAATATCTAATAAATGTTTTTAACATAATTAATCACCTCATAGGAGCATTATATCACATGTAAAAAATTTCTATTATCTTTTTGCAAATATGTTATAATATTTATGGTGATTAGATGATAATTGATGTTAAAGATTTGTTAAAAATTAATTTGAAAGATGAAGTTATAGTATTTGAAACTGATACTGTTTATGGTATTGGTTGTTTAATAGATAGTGAAATCGGAATTAATAAAATATATGAAATTAAAAAAAGAGAAGATAAAAAGCCTTTAGCTGTACTATGTGCAAGTAATGAACAAGTAAAAAAATTAGTTAAAGATTTTGAATTAAATAGTTATTTAGCTGATAAGTATTGGCCGGGTGCTTTAACTTTAATTTTTAACAAAACTAGTATTATAAGTGATTCAATTACTTCAGGATTTAATACGGTTGGTGTTAGAATTCCTAACAATAAAATCGCTTTGGAAATCTTAGAAAAGTATGGTCCAATGGCTGTTACAAGTTTGAATATTTCTACTGAACCAGCAGTATTAAAATTTGAAGAAACATTAGCTTTTTTAGATAGTGTAGATTACATTGTAAAAGGTAAAGATTTGTCATCAATTAGTTCAACAGTTTATGACTGTGTGAACAATAAGGTTTTAAGACAGGGAGAAATTGAAATAGGCTAGAGGTTTAGCCTGTTTTTTTGTTTATAAGGTTATTTATAAAATTCGCATATATATAGATAAATATATAGTAAATATTATATTATATATTATGAACTTATATTATTTAGCGTAATGGTATTGTATTATCAACATGTTTTGTTATAATGTGTATAGTATATATGCGAAGTAATATTATTAAAGACTAAAAAAGGAGATGATTTATCATGAAAATAGCAATAGGTGCTGATCATGGGGGATTTGATCATAAAGAAGTAATTTTTAAACATTTAAAAGATAAAGGATTTGAAGTTGTTGACTTTGGAACTTATAGTAGTGATAGTGTTGATTATAATGACTTTGCAGTTAAAGTTGCAACTGGAGTAAGTAAAAAAGAATATGACCGTGGAATCTTAATTTGTGGTACTGGAATTGGGATGAGTGTTATGGCTAATAAAGTAGAAGGTATTAGAGCTGCTTTAGTTCATGACTTATTCACAGCTGAGGCTACTAGACTACATAATGATTCTAATATACTCGCAATGGGTGGAAGAATTATTAGTATTGAACTTGCATTACAAATTGTAGATATTTGGATAGGAACTGAATTTTCTAATGAAGATAGACACATTAGAAGAGTTGAGAAAATAAATAACTATAAAGGAGAATAACTTATGGGTAAAGTAGTAATATTGGACCATCCCCTTATAGATCATAAAATGGCAATTATTAGAAATGCCGATACTAACACGAAATCATTTAGGGAAAATGTAAACGAGATTGCAGGATTAATGGCTTTTGAAATTACAAGGGATTTACCAACTAAAAAAGTTGAGGTTGTAACTCCGATTACAACTACAACTTGTAATGTTCTTGATAGAGAAGTTGTTATTGTTCCTATATTAAGAGCTGGACTTGGAATGGTTGATGGAATACAAATGATTATTCCTACAGCTAAAGTTGGACATATTGGGATGTATAGAGATGAAGAAACATTAGAACCTGTGGAGTATTACGCTAAGTTTCCTACTGAGATAATTGATGGGAAAGTATTGGTAGTAGATCCAATGCTTGCAACTGGTGGTAGTGCTAGTGCTGCAATTACTAATGTTAAAAAAAGAGGGGCTAAAGATATTAGATTTGTTGGTCTTGTTGGGTGTCCTGAAGGTGTTGCTAGATTAAATCTAGATCATCCTGATGTTGATATCTATTTAGCTGCGCTTGATGAAAAATTAAATGAAGTTGGATATATCGTTCCTGGTCTTGGTGACTGTGGAGATAGATTATTTGGAACAAAATAATGGATGAAAAACAAAAAAATGCTTGGAAAGCTTATTCTCTTGTTAGTAGTTTTTTGTTTAGTATATTAGTAGTTATTGGTATTGGATTTGGACTTGGATATTTACTTGATGAGTTATTTAATACTAATATATTATTTAAAGTTTTATTATCACTAGGTGGTATATTTAGTGGTCTTATTTACTTGGTTGTTAGAGTAAATAAACTGGAGGATAAAGATGGAAAGTAAAGATACATTTTTTAAAGCTTTTCCTGTTGTCTGGGTTGTTACTTTTGTAGTTGGAGTTCTTTTATGGGTCTTGGTAAGTCAAGCTTGGGGAATTTCATTTATTCTAGGAAGTATAACTGGATTAATGACAATGAGTATGCTTTATAAGAATTCTAAAATTATAGTTCAAACTAACAATAAAGAAGTAGCGCAAAAGTTAGCAGTTAAAAATTATGCTTTCAGAATGTTCTTTTATGCTCTTATATTAGTTATTGCTGGTGTTCTTGATTCATTAGAATTAATTGGAACTATGATTGGTTTATTTACATTTAAGATTGTATTTTATATATTAATATTTTTTGAAAAACGAGGTGAGGTTACATGATAGATTTTTACATAGGATTATCTTCTGGACTTAAAGGTTCTTTGATAATTACATCATTTTTAATGATTGCAACTACAATGATTGGACTTAAAGTTAAAAAAATGGAACTAAGTGATGTTCCATCAGGAATAACTTTAATGACAGTTAATTTTGTGGATGGTATTAATGATATGTTAAAGGGATTCTTTAAAGTACATTGGAGAAAATTCGCACCTTATTTAATGACGATATTATTATTTTTAGCTTTTGCGAATACAGCATCATTAATTGGATTTACAGCGCCACTTTCAAATATATCAGTAGCACTTGGATTTAGTTTACTTGCTTTCTTGAGTATTCAATTCTCAGCTTTGTTTATTAAATCACCAAAACAAAGAATGAAAGATCTTGCAGAACCACATCCTGCGTTCTTAGTAATTAATTTAGTTGGTGAAATGTCAACTCCATTCGCAATGGGATTACGTTTATTTGGTAACTTACTTAGTGGTGGGATTATGGCATTAATGGTATTTGGAGCTGTGGATATTGCTGCTGACGCTATGGTTGATTTATTTAGTGGTTTACTAGGTGACATTGCTGGAGGATTTATTAGATTCATCGGTGTTGGTATTGGGGTATTTATTCATGCAATATTTGATATATTCTTTGGACTTGTTCAAGCATATGTATACTTTATGTTATTAACAATATTCTTAAGTATGGCAGTAGAAGATTAAGTTATTTACTGAGAAATCAGTTTATATATATAAATAGTTTATAAAAAATAAAAAGATAAATAATAGGAGGAAACACATTATGACAGAAATTTTTCAATATACAGAATTTTTTGCACAAGGTATGGCATTCTTAGGTGCAGGTATTGCAGTATTAACAGGAATAGGTCCTGGAATTGGGCAAGGTTATGCAGCTGGTAAAGCAGTAGAAGCAATTGGAAGACAACCAGAAGCAGTTTCGGATATTAGAACAGTAATGATTACAGGTCAAGCATTAGCGGAAACAACTGGTCTTTATGGTTTATTAGTAGCAATTTTATTAATCTTTGTAGCATAAGAAAATAGTATTATAAGGAGGCAAAACTATGGAAGATTTTGCTAATTCGTTATCGGATTTCGTATTAGAATCAATTGGGGTTAGCCTTACAGAAATGGCTATCCAAATATTATCAACAATACTACTTTTTCTTATTGTTAAATATTTCTTTTGGAATAATATCACAGAATATTTAGAAAAAAGAAAAGAATTTATGGCAAGTGAATATGAAGATGCTAAAGTTGCTAATTTAGAAGCTATCTCTACTAAAGAGAAAGCTGATCTTGAATTAACTGAAATACGTTTAAGCGCTAAAGGTGTTATAGATGACGCTAAGGACCGCGGAGAGTTAGAACGTACTGATATTGTTAAGAAAGCTAAAAAAGAGGCTAGAATCGTTATAAGTAACGCTCAAAAAGAAATTGATAGTGAAATTGAAAAAGCTAGAAGCAATTTGAATGAAGAAATAGTTAGTGTAGCAGTTTTAATGGCTGAGAAGGTTATTAAGAAAGAAATTGATGCAAGTAAACATAAGGAACTAATTAGTGAAGTTACTAAAGGAGTAGCTAGTTAATGGGTTACGTTGCCCTTCAGTACGCTGAGGCTTTATTTGGTATAGCGCTTGAAGAAGGTCAAATTGATGAAACTTTAGTTGATTTTGATATGTTTAATAACGCTATAGATGATGAAATCTATAAATTTCTTAATCACCCTAAAATATCTAAAAAAGATAAAAAGGTAGTTATTGAAAAAACTTTAACTAATAATTTATTGAAACATTTTATTTTTGTTATGATTGATAATTTTAGAATTGAATTATTAGAGGAATCTTTAATTGAATTTAAAAAAATTGTTGATAGACAAAATAATATTATGAAGGTTTGGGTTTATTCTAAAAAAGAATTAAACACTGAACAGAAAAAAGATTTAAGAACAAATTTAAAGAAAAAACATAATCGTAAAATTGAGCTTAAGAATATTGTTGATAGCAGTATTGCTGGTGGACTTAGAATTGAATACGAAGGTATGATATTAGACGACACTATCAATAACTATCTACAAACATTAAAAGCTAATTTAACGAAATAGTCGAGGTGAGAGTATGAGTAAAATTAATCCTGTTGAAATCAGCTCTTTAATCAAAGAACAAATAAAGAAATACGAAAAAGATATTAAGACAGAGAATATTGGGACTGTTATTAGTGTTGGAGATGGTATTGCTTTAGTTCATGGATTAGATAATGCAATGAGTGGAGAGTTATTATTATTCCCTAACGATGTTTATGGATTAGTATTAAACTTAGAAACAGATCATGTAGGAGCGATTCTTTTAGATGAAACTACTGCAATTAAAGAAGGCGACATTGTTAAAACTACTGGACGTATTTTAGAGGTTCCTGTAGGTGAAGAATTAATTGGACGTGTTGTTAATCCATTAGGTCAAGCAATTGATGGAATGGGTAAAATAGATGCTAAAAAAACTAGACCTGTTGAAAGAAAAGCTACAGGTGTTATGAGCCGTAAATCAGTAAACCAACCTTTACAAACTGGAATTAAAGTACTTGATGCTTTAGTACCAATTGGTAGGGGACAACGTGAGCTTATTATCGGGGATAGACAAACTGGTAAAACAGCTATTACTATTGATACAATTATTAACCAAAAAGGTAAAGATGTTATATGTATTTATGTTGCAATCGGACAAAAAGAATCTACTGTTGCAACTATCTTTGAAACATTAAAACAACATGGTGCAATGGATTATTCTATAATCGTAAGTGCATCAGCTAGTGAACCTAGTCCTTTACTTTACTTAGCTCCTTATACTGGAGTTACAATTGGTGAAGAATTTATGTTTGCTGGTAAAGATGTTTTAGTAGTGTATGATGATTTAACTAAACATGCGATCGCATATCGTGAGTTAAGTTTATTACTTAGAAGACCACCGGGAAGAGAAGCATATCCTGGAGATGTATTCTATTTACATTCAAGATTACTTGAAAGAGCTGCGAAGTTAAATGATGAACTTGGTGGAGGTAGTATTACTGCACTTCCTATCATTGAAACTCAAGCTGGAGATATTAGTGCTTATATCCCAACAAACGTTATTAGTATCACTGATGGACAAATCTTCTTACAAAGTGATTTATTCCATAGTGGAGTTAGACCTGCGATAAACGCTGGGCTATCTGTATCACGTGTTGGTGGTAGTGCACAAATTAAAGCTATTAAAAAAGTATCAGGAACTCTTCGTTTAGATTTAGCTGCTTACCGTGAGTTAGAAGCATTTACTCAATTTGGTTCAGACTTAGATGATGCTACTAAAGCACGTCTGGAACGTGGTAAGAGAACAGTTGAAATATTAAAACAAGGGCTTCATGCTACGATGGACGTTGAAAAACAAGTTGTTAGTATATTTGCTCTAACAAATGGATTATTAGATGACGTTAAATTACCGGATATATTAAGATTTGAAACTGAACTTCATGAATTCTTTGTTCGTGATGAAGCAGGAAGTAAATTACTTGTCGAAGTTAGTAAAACAAAAGGATTACCTAATGTTGAACAAGTTAAAGAAGTAATTTCTAGGTTTAAAAAAGTATTTGTATAAGGTGGTGTTATAAATGGCTTCAATGAGAGAGATTAAATCACGTATTACTGCTACTAAAAAAACTGCTCAAATTACAAAAGCAATGCACATGGTTAGTGCGTCAAAGCTTAAAAAAGCCGAAGGCATTATTAAAAGTTATAGACCACTTATATATAAATTACGTGAGATGATAGATAATCTATTAGATAGTGATGATACTTTAAATCATCCAATGTTAGTTGAAAGAGAAAAACAAGTTGTTTGTTATGTTCTTGTAACTAGCGATAAAGGATTAGCTGGACCTTATAACTCTAGTGTTTTCAAAGCTTTTACTGCATTTGTAAAAGAGAATCATCAATCAAATGATGAATTTTTAGTTGCTACAATTGGATTTAAAGCGTACAGTTTTGCTAAAAGAATGAATTATAAAACTTTAAATGATGATATCATCAATGTTAGAGATGATATTCAATTCATTGATTTTAAAACTGTAATTGATAAATTTACTAACGATTTCTTAAATGGGAATATCGATAGTATTGTTGTGTTCTATAATCACTTTGTAAATACAATTACTCAAATAGTAGAACATCAACAAATATTGCCTATTACTAATGGGCATATAAAAGTAAAAGAAATTAAAGTAGAGGAAGAAAAAGATTTAAAATTAATTTATAATTTTGAACCTAGTCCTCAAGTAATAATTGATCATTTATTACCTATGTATGTTGAAAATACATTATATGGGATGATTCTTGAAGCTAAAGCGAGTGAGCATGCTTCAAGAATGACAGCAATGAAAAGTGCAACTGATAATGCAGAAGATGTTATTCATACACTTCAACTTCATTATAACCGTGCTAGACAAGCTGCAATCACGATTGAGTTAACTGATATTATAGGCGGAGCTAACGCAGTTAACTAAAGGAGGAAATTATGAATAAAGGTAGAATAGTTCAGGTAATGGGTCCTGTTATTGACGTGGCTTTTGATGAAGCTTTACCTGAGATTAACCACGCTTTAACTTGTAACGTTACAGCTGAAAAAAATAATGGTGTTCCAATTAAATTAACACTAGAAGTATCATTACATTTAGGAAATAACATTGTTCGTACAATCGCTATGGATTCAACCGATGGGGTTGTAAGAGGAATGGAAGTTATTGATACAGGTTCTGCAATAGCTGTACCTGTTGGTCCTGTTACTTTAGGACGTATCTTCAATGTATTAGGTGAAGAAATTGATGGGTATGATCCGGTTCCTAAAGATACTTTAAGAAGTCCAATTCATCGCCCTGCACCTAAACTTGATGAATTATCTAGTGATATTGAAATACTTGAAACAGGAATTAAAGTAGTTGACTTACTTGCTCCTTATATTAAAGGTGGTAAGATTGGATTATTTGGTGGTGCCGGAGTTGGTAAAACTGTATTAATTCAAGAGTTAATTAACAATATCGCACAAGAACATGGTGGAATATCAGTATTCGCAGGTGTAGGTGAACGTACTCGTGAGGGTAATGACTTATACCATGAAATGACTGAGTCTGGTGTTATTAAGAAAACTGCAATGGTGTTTGGACAAATGAATGAACCACCTGGAGCAAGAATGAGAGTAGGATTAACTGGTCTTACTATGGCTGAATATTTTAGAGATCAAGAACATCAAGATGTATTATTATTTATTGATAATATATTCCGTTTTACTCAAGCAGGATCTGAAGTATCTGCGCTTCTTGGACGTATGCCAAGTGCCGTAGGTTACCAACCAACTTTAGCAACAGAAATGGGTAAATTACAAGAGAGAATTACATCTACTAAAGATGGTTCAATTACTTCAATTCAAGCTGTATATGTACCAGCAGATGATTATACTGACCCTGCTCCAGCTACAACGTTTATATATCTTGATGCAACAACAAACCTTTCACGTAAAATTAGTGAGGAAGGTATTTATCCAGCAGTGGATCCACTAGCTTCAACTTCACGTGCATTAGCACCTGAAATAGTTGGACAAGAACATTACGATATTGCTCGTGAAGTTCAAAGAACGATTCAAAGATATAATGAGTTATTAGATATCATTGCTATCTTAGGTATGGATGAGTTAAGTGAAGATGATAAATTAGTAGTACATAGAGCTAGAAGAATAAGATTATTCTTATCTCAAAACTTCCATGTAGCAGAACAATTTACTGGACAAAAAGGTACTTATGTACCAGTTGCTGAAACTGTTAAAGGATTCAAAGAAATATTAGAAGGAAAATACGACCATTTACCTGAAGATGCATTCCGTCTTGTTGGTAGTATCGAAGATGTACTTGCAAAAGCAGAAACATTGAAATAGGGGGAGTTATTATGAAAATTAGTGTTGTTACACCCCGTGGAGAACTATATAATGAAGAAGTTGATTATGTAGTTGTTACTTCTAAAATGAATGGTGAATTCGCTATTATGAAAAACCATATACCAATTATTAGTACGATTGATACAGGATATGTAAAAATCGTAAGAGGTGAAAAAGAATTATACACTGTAGTTTTAAATGGTGTTGTTGAGTTCCAAAGTAATATCTGTAACGTTATTGCTCAAGAAGCACACGTTGGTATGAACAAAGTGAGCGCAATGGAACATTTAAATACAGTTAGAGAAGAAAGAATTAGAGAGAACAAAAGACGTAATGTAGATTTTGCTCTTGCTGAAAAAGAGTTAAAGAAAAGCGTCAAAGATTCGAAAGCAGGAAATTTATAAAAAGCCCTAACCGGCAATGTCGTTAAGTTAACAACAAAAAATAATAAATCAACTAAAAACAAGAGAATTTAACATAATTTTCTTGTTTTTTTGAGATTAGAGCATCACAAAAGAATGAATTGTAGATATTCAGTGGATT
>JAUVDP010000006.1 GCA_030595255.1 Mycoplasmatota bacterium
TGTGTAGCAATATCAACATCAAAAATCAATAATCCTGATAAAGGAGCCATATTATATGGATCCAATATAAAGTAAGGATTATCTTTTGTATGTATATTTGATTTTTTAGAAAGAACCATGTCTTCATAAACTTTTTGGGAAGTTACTATAGAAAATGATTTATCAACTCTAGATGAAACTGGATTAGACAACCCAAATATTAAAAACCATACTAAAGAGCCGACTATAACAAAAGCCGGAATAATAATTAATAAATTGCTTTCATCAAAGATCTTTTTCCAAAAAAGCTTATTCATTATTCTTGCTCCTTCATATATTTAATATATAAGTCTTTCCTTCTTTCTTTAGTTCTTTTAATTGATTGATTTAATCTCCACTCTTTAATTAATTTATGGTTACCACTCAGTAATATTTCAGGTACTTTTTTACCCATAAATTCAGAAGGTCTAGTGTAGTGAGGATATTCTAATAAATTATTACTAAAAGAATCATTTAAATGCGATTCATCTTTTCCAATAACTCCAGGTATAACTCTAGTAATAGCATCAACGATAGCCATCGCAGCTATTTCTCCACCAGTTAATACAAAGTCACCAATAGATGCTTCACAATCAAATAAATCTCTAATTCTTTCATCATATCCTTCATAATGACCACATAAAATAATAATATGTGGTTGATTACTTAATCTATAAGCCATTAATTGTTCAAATCTCTTACCTTGAGGAGTAAGTAGTATCTTATTCGCTTTTTCATATCCAGGAATACTAACTAAAGCATCATAAACACTCTGAACACCAAGAACCATTCCCGCTCCTCCACCGTAAGGTGAATCATCTACCTTTTTATGTTTGCTTTTAGAAAACTCTCTAAAATCAATTAAATTGACTTCAACTAACTCATTTTTAATAGCTCTAGCCATAATAGATTCACTAAGGTAACCTTCAAACATTTTAGGAAAAAGTGTTAATATATCTATTCTCATAAAAGACCCTCCCAATTAATTAAATATATTCTTTTTAATTCCTTATCTACTTCTTTTACAAACTCTTTTCTAAAAGGAATTAAAGCATCTTTTTTATTATCTCTTTTAACCACAAGGATTTCACCTTGTGGGTATTCTCTTATATCAGTACATTTACCAATTGATAAATCATCAGTATAAATATCAAGTCCAATTAATTCATTAAAATAAAACTCATCAGTTTCAAGGTTATGTGCTTTTTCTTTATTAAACATTAAATGGCTTCCTTTATATTTTTCAACCATATTAATATCATCATATTCTTTAAAAGCAATATGATCTAAATTTTTAACAGTTTTAAACATTGATACAGTCACAGGAATATATTCACCCTTAAAAGCGATATATAAAAGATTTCCTAATTTATATCTATCTTTTTTAAAATCAGTAAAAGATTTAACTTTTAAATTACCTTTTAACCCATGTGTATTTACAATCTTTCCTATTGAAACATATTCCATAATGCACCTCTATTTTGAAAACATAATTTTTTCTGATTCGAATAATTTATTTAAGATAATAATGAATATAACAACATATCCCAAACTAGAAACAATAGTTAAAATATACTGCGTAGCAACTACTTCAAAAGTAAGTATTGAAATTATAATGTTAATACTATTATATAGTGGAATTAAGTATATAAATATATTACTATGTGCTTCTCCACTAAACATCGTACTCATCCCCATTACAATACTTAAAAAGTAGAATGGTAATATTAGCATTGATGCTTCTTTTATTGTTTTAGCATAAGCACTAATTATTGATATTATACCAACAATTACAAGTACAGTCGCAAGTAATACAGTAAACAGCATTACAAAGTCACCCATACTATATATATTCATAGATATTTCTTCTCCGGTACCTTGAAGTAATTTAGGTAAACTAAGTATAATCCCTATAAAACTTGAGGATGCACTAAATAAAGATATAACCGATAAACTAAGTACTTTACCAATAGCTATCTCACTTCTTTTAACAGGAGTTACAAGAAGTGTAGCAATAGTTCCTCTTTCTTTTTCACCTGCAATTGAATCAGGTCCAATACTCATTGCTCCACTAAATAAGAACATAATAATAAGCATAGGTAATAACATAGCAAACCCTTGTCCTATTGCTTTATCTTCATCAATAATGATGTGTTCATCATTATTGATATCAGTAGTAAAGACATAAAATGCTTCACCATATCTATCATAAGCAACACTTTGTCTATATGTATTTAATTCTGTCATATATACACCATAAGAAAACTCACTATACTTTTCACCTGGATTATAATAAGTTAATACATCAGATAGTATCCCACCATCAATGTCACTATTAAATGTAGTTGGGAATCTTAATAATAAATCAACTTCTCCAATTAATATTAAATCAAGTAATTCATCATGTTCTGAAGGTACATAATCAGTGTATATAACATTCAGATCTAATGTATCTAAATAATCACTAAAATCTTCAGGTACATTTTCAACATATACAATCATTTCATGACTTTGAATATCTTCGAATTCATTACCCATAGCTCCACCTAAAAATGAATACATTAAGTAAATAGCTAAACCTGGTAATAATATAGTAGTAAAGATTAATCTTTTATCACTAACTACTCTGTAAAACTCTTTTCTAAATACCGTTGCAATATTCTTCATCATGCATTACCTCCTAGTTCATCTTCTTCAATTAAATCAAAGAAGATTTCTTCAAGATCGTTACTAGGATGTGATTTTTTAACGTTTTCAAGAGTATCACATATTTTCATTTTACCATTTATGATAATTCCAACTTTATCACATAATTTATCTACTACACTTAATATATGAGTAGATAAAATAACTGTTTTACCTTCATGTTTTAATTCAACTAAATAATCAGTAACACTTCTTGCTGTTAATACATCTAATCCATTAGTTGGTTCATCAAATATAACAAATTCAGGATTATGTACTAGACTTATCGCAATACTTGCTTTTTGTTTCATACCAGTTGATAAATCTCCAACTTTAACTTCTCTAAAATCATCTATTCCAAAACGAGAAAATAAAACTGTTTTTCTTTTCTCAATTAATTCTTCATCTATTCCATGAAGTTTACCAAAATAAGTGAACAAATAACTAGGAGTAAAATGATCCTCTAGCTTTAGTTCACTTGTTAAGAACCCTATTTTACCTCTAACATCCATACTATCTTTAACAACACTACTACCACCTACTATGATATCACCACTATCTGGCTTAATCAAAGTAGATATAGCTCTTAAACAAGTAGTTTTTCCTGCTCCATTTGGACCTAAAAGTCCAAATATTTCACCAGGGTAAGCTGTGAATGATAAATCATTTACAGCTACTTTTAATTTCTCTTTTGTCTTTTCTAACTTTTGTTGTTTCTTTGATAATTTAAATGTCTTTATTATGTTTCTTACTTCTAGTGTTTGCATATTACTCTCCTATAGCCATTTACCCATAAATAATAAATCTACAAATTTATTATTAACGTAGAAACCATTTGTAATAGTTCCTTCTAATTTAAACCCAAACTTCTCGTATAAATGAATTGCGCTAAGATTATCTGCTCTAACCTCTAATTCCATTTTTAGTTTTCTTGCGCCTTTAGCATCTTCAATAATTCTATTTAACATCATAGTTCCAAGCCCTAAATTATTGAATTTTTTAAGAACACTCATACCAAGAGCTACACGGTGTTCTACTCTTCTTAAGTTTCTATTTCTAATACCAATTGTACCAATGATTTCACCATCAAGTACTGCAACAATTAAATGCTCGTGTGTAGATTGAATTACTCTTCTAATAAACTTTCTTTCATCATTAACTGAGAAAGTATATTCTTCAGGTTCTCTCATTAAATTTTCAGTCTCGGTATTAACAAGTTCAAAAAAATCTAATAAAAGTATTGCGTCACTTACTTTCACATCTCTCAATTCAATTATTCTGCCATCTTTCAATTTATGTTCCATATACACACCTCCATTAATTATTATACTACATAATTGTGTTTTTTCTTAAAAGAAGTGTAAAAAAAAGACCCAAAATGGGTCTAAAATGAATCAATATTGATCATTACTTTTTTGCCTTCTCTTGATGCACTTGCATAAGCTATAGTTCTAATTGCATTTGCAATTCGTCCGTTTTTACCAATAACTCTTCCAAGATCATCTTGGTGAACAAATATTTGAATTGTAAGGACGTTATTTTCTTCTGAAAATTTCTTAACCATTAAATCTTCAGGATTCATTACTAACGGCATTACTAGGTCTTTAATTAATTTTTCATAATTAACAGCCATATTTTATATTTCCCCTATTTGTTTTCTTTGCTTGACTTAATTCCGGCTTTTGTGAATAAGTTTTTAACTGTATCAGTAGGTTTTGCGCCTTCATTCAACCATTTTTGAGCTTTTTCACTATCGATTTTTACTGAAGCAGGCTCAGTAGTAGGATTGTATGTACCGATAATTTCAAGGTATCTACCATCTCTTGGACTTCTTGAATCTGCTGCTACTAATCTATAGAAAGGACGTTTTTTAGAACCATGTCTTTGTAATCTAATTTTTACTGCCATTGTTTGTTTCCTCCTAGAATTTTATTTTCAACTACCAAAGTATATCATTACCGTAGTTGCTTGTCAAGTCTTTTTACTTGACATCAAAATCTAATTGATATTCTTGGCTTTCTAGTAAAGATTCTTCTACTTTTCTTATTAATTTCAATTGATTTAATTTCTCTTTTGTTTCTTCTACTTTATCTTCATCTAAGTATAAAACAGCGTATTTACCTTTTTTTGTATAATACTTAAGTTCACCAAATTCAGCGATTTGTTTTATTGCCTTAGGGGTTCTAAAGTAGACAATTAAACTTTTTCTAATAGTCATACTCATACTCCTTTAGTGTTTATTTATTAGACCCATCTCATTAGGATATTTTATTTTAGGTGATACACTTTGTGCGATTTTACGTGAGACATCATCCAATATCTTTTGAATCTCTTTTTCTAACTTCTTATATTCAACAATTATTTCATTTGTGAATACTTCCGTTTTAATACTAGCTAATTCTAACTGAACTTTTTTTAAATCTGGATGGTGTTTCCCATATTTAGAAACTTCTTCAAATTTTACTTTGCATTTATTGAAATCATTAATAAGATTTACAATTAATGAGTCATTTTCCATAATTTTCTTCAGTTCTAATAACCTAATATACTCTTTTCTTGATTTAATCTCATCAACTAAATCATATACTTTATTTAAGACGGTATCTTTCATTTTATCACCACAATAATATTATATAGAAACAGTCTTATACTTGCAAGGATAATATACTAAATATGAGTGTTTATAAGTTTATTTATAATCATGAATAAACTTTATAAGTTTATTTGACAGTATTAAATTCGAACTATATAATTAAGATGGTGAAGTATTTTATATATACAGAAAGAGGCAATTAATATGAAGAAGATGAAGATCTATATTACTATCTTACTATTTGTTTTATTTGGAATAGTAACTACAAAAAATGTTCACGCAGCTGATAGAACTGTCGTTTACTTTAAAGAGACAACATGTTTGGTATGTCAAGAATTAGTTGGGTACGCAGACGGGCCTGCTGGGGCGTATACTCCAGAAAATGATTATATTAAAAAAATGGAAGATCAAGGGATTACAGTATTAATTTATGATATTTTAAGTAGTACTGCGTCAAACGATCTTTTCAAAGCTTATAATGTAAGTTATGGTATTACCACTAGTAATGCTCGAGTACCTATAATCTTTGTAGGAAATGAATACTATAATGATGCAGATGATATTAAAGATGCAATTGATGAGAATACTATTTATGATTTAAGTGACGATCCTTTACGAGATGTTACCGTCATTGAAGGTGGAGCCTTTGATGATTTAAAAGGATTCGCAGGATTCATAGTAGTACTTGGTGCCGGTTTACTAGATGGAGTTAATCCATGTGCTATTGCGATGTTACTTCTTTTTGTTAGTTTATTAGGATTTACTGAAAAGAAAAAGATACTTGTATTAGTAAGCATTACATATATATTCGCATTGTTTATTTCATATTTATTTATTGGCTTCGGATTATTAAATCTATTAAACAACTATGCTGACCAGGCTGAATTATTAAATAATATAATTAACTGGTTTATATTCTTATTAGTTTCATTCTTATTCTTACTTAATGTGTATGATTTTATAGTAACAAAGAATGATGATTATGCTAAAGTTAAAAATCAATTACCTAAATGGGTACAAAAATATAATAAAGTTATCATAAAGAAATTTGCTAATTTAATTAATGATGAAGATAATAAAAAGGGGATTGCTGCAGTAATGGGTCTTACATTTATATTAGGATTAACACTCAGTGTTACAGAACTAGTATGTACTGGTCAAATATATGTAGCGATAGTAAATACTGTTAGATATGAGGAAGTAGCTTATTCGTATTTCTTATTACTAAGTTACAATGTTATGTTTGTTGTACCACTTATAATAATCGCAGTTGTAGCTATAAGAGGAAAAGGAATTGTATCAACTAGTAACTTTATTAGAGAACACTTACACATTATTAAATTATTAAATGCAGTATTGTTCTTAGGTATCGCAATTTATTTCTATTTCAGAATATTCTAGGAGGGATTTTATGAAAGAACGAGTTATTGTAAAACGTGGTGATTACATTTTATATGATGGTAATATTTTGAATATACCTTTAAAAGATAAATACATCACTCAGTTAAGTATTGAAATATTTGATGATGATGATCCTTGTATAATTCATCAATCATATGTTATTAAGGAATTAGTATCAAAGTTACTAGAATTATTTAAAGAACAAGATAAATCTCTATTACACGCTATTGATTTTAAAGAAGAGTTTGATGTTATAGACTTTACTGATATCTCCTCTTTAACTTTTGAGTTGAAGGTTAAGTAAAATGAAAGTCTATTTAGATAACGCCTCTACTACTAATGTGAGTAAAGATGTTCTTGAAGCGATGCTTCCATATTTTAAAGAAGAATTTGGAAATCCATCAAGTCTTCATGAAAAAGGTATCAAGAATAGAAAAATAGTAAATAAATCTAGAATTAAAATCGCTGAATTACTTAATTGTAAGAAGTCAGAGATTTATTTCACAAGTTGTGGAACTGAATCAATAAACTGGGCTCTAAAAGGTCTTGCTTTTAATAACAAAACAAAATATGAAATTGTAATCACTAATGTTGAACACCATGCTACTACTCATACTTGTAGTTTTTTAGAAGGAATGGGATTTACAATTAACTATTTACATGTTGATAGTAATGGATTTATTGATATTAATGAACTACGAAACTTAGTAAATGAGAATACACTTGTAGTTAGTATTATTATGGCAAATAACGAAATTGGGACTATTCAAAATATTAAAGAAATTTCTGAAGTTTGTGATCAAGCTAGAACATATCTTCATGTAGATGCTGTTCAAGTTGTATGTCATACAAAATTAGATTTACAAGAATTAAATGTAGATCTCTTAAGTATCTCTGGACATAAATTTCATGGTCCTAAAGGTATTGGATTACTATATATAAAAGAAGGTACTCATATAGAGAGTTTAATACATGGTGGTCAACAAGAACTTAAAAAGAGAGCTGGGACTGAAAATGTGCCATACATCGTTGGTTTTACTAAAGCTCTTGAACTAGGAATTGCTAATTTAGGACAATATACAAAAAGACTTAATGATTACTCTAATCTATTCTTAAAAAGATTAGATAACGAGAATATAAAATACATACTAAACGGTCCAAATATAGGTGAAGAAAGACTTCCTGGAAACCTAAATTTATCATTCAAAGATAAAGATGGATTACTATTGACCTATCTATTAGATAAGCGTGGAATATACGTAAGTACTGGTAGTGCTTGTGATAGCGAATCAATTGAACCATCACACGTTATTTCAGCTATAGAAGTTCCTAGAGATTATATTAATGCTACTGTTAGATTTAGTATAGGAAATGAAACAACTAGCGAAGAAGTTAATTATGTTATTGATAACTTAATTGATATTCTGAAAAATGAAATGTAAAAGGCGTAAAAATTTGAAGTCACTGAAAAAGTCTATGAGAGATCATAGGCTTTTTTATATACTCATAAAAAGTTATGCACATTTGGGGATAACTTTCTTGTCTTACGGCCTTGTTATGCTGTTAATCACTGCTTAAGTGTAATATAATAGTAGTATAGGCGGTGGTATTATGTTAAAAACACAAATACAATTAAAATTGAGTAAACATTCTGAACTATTTGATATCTTAGTAACGGAAGACAATGAACTAAGACAAATTAATAATCTAATTGATTTCAGTTTTGTTTATGATGAACTTAAAGACAAATATAGTGCTACTATGGGTAGAGGTGCTGTTGATCCAATCATGATGTTTAAGTATTTATTGTTAAAGGCAATGTATCCGACAAGTGATGTCGGATTGGTTAAACGTGCTTTTACTGATATGTCATATAAATATTTCTTAGGATTAAATCCCGAGGACCCTGTTATTGAATCGTCTACTTTAACGAAGTTTAGAAGAAACAGATTAAAAGACACAGACATATTAGATTTACTTATTGGGAAAACTGTCACTATTGCTAAAGAACACGGACTTTTAAAGAGTAAAACTATTATTGTAGATGCTACTCATTCGAATGCTAGGTATAATCAAAAGTCACCACTTCAAGCACTTCAAAAACTATCTAAGATACTACGTAATAACGTCTATAAGATTGATAAATCTATGAAAGATAAAATGCCAAAGAAACCAAGTAATGGTTTATTAGAATCAGAAATCGCATATACTAAGAAACTTTGTAATATACTCAGTAAAGATGAACGTTTAATGTTTTATGGACACCTTAGAGAAGGTATTGATTATCTAGATGAAGTTATTGATGATCATATGTATGAATTAAGTCTTTCTAAAGATGAAGACGCTAAAGTAGGCCATAAAAATGCTGATACACATTTCTTTGGATATAAAACTCATATTGCTATGAGTGATGAAAGAATCATCACTGCCGCGACAGTTACTTCTGGTGAGAAACATGATGGTAAACAATTAGCTTCTTTAGTGAAAAAATCAAGAGAAGCTGGGATTGAAGTTGAAGAAGTAATTGCTGACGCTGCTTATTCTGAATCTGATAATATTGAACTTGCGAATACTGATGATAATTTTAAGTTGTATTCTAGACTTAATCGTACTATAAGTGAAGGACCTAAACGTAAAATTGAAGGGTTCTTCTATAATAAAGATGCTGGTATGTATGTTTGTCCTGAAGGTCATATGTCAATTAGTAAAGCTGTGAAAGGTAAAAAGAAACATAAAGAAGAAGGTAAAACTATGGTTGAAACATACTTCTTTGATATTGAAAAATGTAAAATTTGTCCATTGAAAGGTACTTGTTATAAAGAGGGAGCTGATTCAAAATCATACTCAGTTTCTATTAGATCAAATATCCACAAAAATCATATGAAATTTCAAGAGACAGAAGAATTTAAACATAAGATGAAAGATCGATATAAAATAGAAGCTAAAAACGCAGAACTTAAAAATGCCCATGCATTCGGCCAAGCCGATTCGCATGGTATTTCAGGTATGAATCTTCAAGCCGCAACGACGATATTCGTAGTAAATATCAAAAGAATTATGAAATTAATGAAGTAATATTCATTGTTTCTCTTGCTTTTTATCAAAATCATACAAAAAAGAGATAATTCTCACTTATGAGTTTTATCTCTTTTCTTATAGTCTTAGTTTTTCAGTGGTCTCAAAAATTTACGCCTTTTCTTATATCTTATATTCAATTATTTCTTTATATCTACCTTTTTCTAAATCTTTATCTAATTCAATATTTCCAATCGAAACTCTTTTTAAGTATACTACCTTATTGTTAAAGTGTTCTACCATTCTCTTAACTTGATGAAATTTTCCTTCTTTTATTGATAAGTAAAATTCATTATCACTAATTTGTTCTACTTTTGGTAGTAATGGAGTAAACATAATGTCTCTTCCATCTTTTATCTCAAATTGTTTTAGTAATTTCTTCGAATCAAATTTTGATTCGGTTTTTACATAGTACTTCTTGTATACATCCTTATTAGGAGAAATAATCTTATGTAACAGCTTCCCATCATTTGTAAGTAAAATTAGCCCTTCAGTATCGATATCTAGCCTACCAGCTATTCTTAAATCAAATCTGTTGTAAGGCTCTCCTATTAAATCTAATACTGTTTCATGAAGACCATCTTTATTCGCACTAATTACTCCAGCTGGTTTATGTACCATTAATAAAACAGTTTCTTTGTAAAAAATTTCTATACCTTCAAGAGTTACTAAGTCGTTTTTAGTATCAACTTTATATCTTGATTCAGTTATCACTTTACCATTAACAGTTACCTTTTTACTTTTTATCTTTTTTGTTATTTCATTTCTAGTTCCATATTTAAGATTTGCTAAATATCTGTCAAGTCTCATAATTTCACTTCCTTTTTGTTTCTATATATATTATAGTCTAATATTTAACTTGATTCAAATATAAAAGTAGGCAATTGCCTACTTATATTTTTTAATTGTTTTATAGATTGAATATCCAGATATCTTTTCAAATTCTTTATCAATTTGTTTTTCTATTGAAATTGAATTCAAAATCTTACGAAATTCGTTATGTTTTTTAATTAATACTTCTTTATTAACTTTGCCTTCATTAGCATCTTCAATAAGTGCGTAAAACTCAACAAGTGTAACAACTTCTTCAGGAGTATATAAATCATAGTCTATTGGATAAGAATACATCTTAGTTCCCGAAACTAATTCCTATTGCTCTAGCAGCTTGAACATATTGTCCATCAGGATCAACTTGTTTTCCTCCACCTTTTGAAGTTTCTCCAACTTCTCCAGATCCTACAACTTCTTCAAGTGGAATTGAAGTGATTTTACGACCACGTAACTGAACCATACGGCCAGCTCCGCCTTCCATCAATAGATCTACTGCGGTAACTCCGAATAATAATCCTAGCGCTCTATCAAACTGAGAAGTGATACCTCCACGTTGAATATATGCAAGGTTAGTATATCTAACTTCATGTTCTGTAATTAGTTTAGATAATTGCTGAGCTATTTCATTCCCGATACCACCAAGACGAATACTATCAGCACTATCTTCAACTATTTCTCTTATTTTTTGAGTTCCACCAACTGGTTTAGCTCCTTCACTTACTACAATAATTGTAAAGTTTCTACCAAAGGCATCTCTTTGTTTAATTTTTTCTACAATTTTATTAATATCATAAGGTATTTCAGGAAGTAAAATAACATCAGCGCTTCCCGCTAATCCACCTTCAAGTGCAAGCCATCCTGAATTACGACCCATAACTTCAACAACCATTACTCTATCATGACTGTACGCAGTTGTATGGATTTTATCTAATGCATCACAAATAGTTTCAAGTGATGTATTATATCCAAACGTAACATCAGTTGATGGTAAATCATTATCAATTGTTTTAGGTACTCCTACTACAGGAATTCCTTTTCTATAGAAGTCACGAGCACTTGTTAAAGTACCGTCTCCTCCAATTACTATTAAAGCATCAATTCCTAAATATTTTAAATTTTGAACCGCATCATCTGAAACATCTTTATATTCATAAGTACCATCAATTCTTTGAGTTCTGTAATTAAACAAGTTATCTTTATTTGATGATTTTAAGATTGTTCCACCTTCATGCATAATTCCTGAAACACTTCTTAAATCTAAAGGACGATAAGTATTTTTGAATAAACCCGAGTATCCTCTTGTAAATCCTACTACTTCAACTCCGTACTTATTTATAGCCGCTTTTGTTATACCATTGATTACTGCATTAAGACCACTACAGTCTCCTCCACCAGTAATTATTCCTATTTTTCTTATTTCTTTTTTCATGATAGTACCTCCATTAAAAATTCCAACTTTATTATACTTGTTTTAGTTCACATAAACAACCAATTTACTAACGATGAAAACGTTTTATTTAAATATATTGTAAAAATATATGAGAATAATGTAAAATATAGTTTATTTTGATTTATTCTTTTACTTGATTTTGCTATAATATGAATGAGGTGATACCCGTGTTAACAATGAAAGATGTAATTAGAGAAGGTCATCCAACTTTATCTATGAAAGCAAAAGATGTTGAATTACCGTTAAGTACCGAAGATAAGAAAACTTTAAAATTAATGATGGAGTTTTTAGAAAATGGACAAGACCCTGAAATCGCGGAAAAATATGAACTGCGTCCAGGTGTTGGTCTTGCTGCTCCTCAAATTAATATTAGTAAAAGAATGCTTGTAGTATTCACGTATAATGAAACAGGTGAAAAACTATACAAACATTTATTAGTAAACCCAAAAATTATGTCTCATAGTATTAAAAAGACATTCTTACCGGGTGGTGAAGGCTGTTTAAGCGTTGATAGAGAAGTTGAAGGAATTACTCCTAGACATAAGAAAATTACACTTAAAAGCTATTTTTATAACACTGAAACTGAAGAGTTAACTCTTGGTACTTTAAAGGTGTCTGGATATGTTTCAGTTGTATTCCAACATGAAATTGATCATTTAAATGGAATACTATTTGTTGATAAGTTATTTGAAGACATTGAAGACGCTGAACCTGTTGTCTTCCCAGAACCAAAATTTGAAGAAGAATTTGAAGAAAGAGATTTATAGGAGGATAAACTATGAAATTATTTATTGATACAGCTAATGTAGAACACATTAGAGAAATGGCAGAACTTGGTATTATCGCAGGTGTTACAACTAACCCTACGTTAATAGCTAAAGAAGGAAGAGATTTTTTAGAAGTAATTAAAGAGATTACTAGTATTGTTGACGGTCCAATTAGTGGAGAAGTAATTAGCTTAGAAGCTGAAGGTATGGTTAAAGAAGGAATCGAAATTAGTAAAATTCATCCAAACATGGTTGTTAAAATCCCAATGACTCAAGAAGGATTAAAAGCAACAAAGGCTTTATCAGATCTTGGTATTGATACTAATGTTACTTTAGTATTTAGTGTTAACCAAGCTTTACTTGCAGCTACTGCAGGAGCTACTTATGTTAGTCCATTTGTAGGAAGACTTGAAGATACTCTTCATGACGGAATCCAAGTAGTTAGTGAAATTAGAGAAGTATTTGATATTTACGGATTTGCTACTGAAATTATAAGTGCTAGTATTAGAACACCAAAACAAATGGCTGATAGTGCACTTGTTGGAGCACACATTGCTACAGTTCCTTACGAAGTACTTAAGAAAGCATCACAACATCCACTTACAGATAAAGGTATTGCTGCATTCATGGCAGACTGGAAAGCAGTATTTGGAGATAAATAATTAAAAAAATAAAACGACTTTTTAAAAAAGTCGTTTTTTAATACCTATATCCATGACTACTAGTAAATAATATTAAAGCTGCGAGTCCTAAAATTATCATCACTATTAAATATATTGTAATAATCCATCTTGTCTTTTTACTAAAAGATTTTGTAACCCACATATAAGGTACTCCGAATGGGTAAAAAAGTATTAAAAAAATCACTGATAATACATTGTTTAATTGCTTTCTATTACCCATTTATTCACATCCTTTTAAATAATTATAACATTTATATAGTAAAATCCCAATTCATGTTGAATTGGGATTTATTAAGTAAATATTATTTTGTATCTTTCTTTAAGCACATGAACCAATCTAGACAATAAGTATCGTCATCTTCTGATTCCATTCTTTCTTGTGCTGTTCCACAACTTCCTGCAGGTGGAACTATTAAATCTTGTCCTGGTCTCCAGTCAGCAGGTGTAGCAACACTTTCTGCATCAGCTTTTTGTAAAGCCAAGATAATTCTTTTAATTTCATCCATATTACGTCCAGTAGATAGTGGGTAATAAAGAATTGTTCTAATTTTTGCTTCTGGATCCATAATGAATACTGCTCTTACAGCTTGTGTACTTGATTGATTTGGTTGAATCATTCCAAATTTATTAGCTACTTCCATTGAAATATCTTCAATAAGTGGGAATTTAACTTCCATACCTTTCATTCCATTCCATTCAATTTTTTCTTGAATAGTTCTAAGCCAAGCAATGTGTGCATAAAGTGAATCAACACTTAATCCAATTAATTCTGTATTTAATTCTTTAAATTCTGGTGCCATTCTTGCGAATGTCATAAACTCACTAGTACATACAGGTGTAAAATCTGCTGGATGACTAAATAAGATTACCCATTTTCCTTTATAATCAGCAGGAAAATTAATAATCCCTTGCGTAGTTACTGCAGTAAATTCTGGAGCATCATCTCCAATAAGTGGCATTCTGTGAAATTTTTTTACTTCTTCCATTTGTATCTCTCCTTTTTATTTTCTCTCTTTTTCTAATTATTTATGTTGTTATTTGTTTATGTTTACAGTTTGGACAAATCCCTTTTAAATTAACTTCCTGATCAATAATTTCAAATCCAGGAATAACATCTTCATCTATTGGTCTACATATATAAGGAATATCATATATTGTATTACAAACTTGACAGATAAAATGAGAATGTTTCTCAATAACAAGTTCATATCTTTTTTCATTAGTACCAATGTTCACTTCATATACTAATTCTTTTTCAACAAATAATTTCAACACATTATAAACCGTCGTTTTTGAAAGTGTTGGTAATTCATCAATTAACTCCTTGTATATAGTATCAACTGTAGGATGAGTTTTACAATCATCTAAATAATAATAAATTCTCATTCTCGTATATGATGGACTAACACCCTTTTCTTTGAATATTTTCTTTAAAGTTTCAGTCATATTTTCATTCCCCTTTTAAATTGTAATGATTACAATATTATAATAACATCAATTTAGTTTGCGCGCAAACTAAATGCTCATTAAAAAAATAAACCCTCAATTTTGAGGGTTTAAATTTTTAATTGTTAGTATTAAATATTATCCTAAGTCTTCGATTTCAGCAGTAAGTTGAGCTATAAATTCAGCTTTAGTAATACCACCAGCAACACCTTTAACACCTTTTGCGTATAATTCATAGATAGGACCTAAAGTATCCATACCGAATCCACTAGGCATATCATTTTGCCACCATGCATATGCATTTCCAGCTTGGTTCCATTCTAATACTGCCGCACTAAGCGGAGTAGAAGGTACTAATGTAACACTATTAAATGCAGGTACCATGTTTGCTTTATTTACCATGTAGTCATGACCTTCAGATGTAGAAGATAAGTCATTCAAGAATAATTTAGCTTCATCAATAGAATCTGAATCTATGTTGATTACATAGAATGAAGGTGCTCCGATAAAGATTGAATCATTTCCTGTAGCCATTACAGCATGAGGAGCATATCCCATATCGAAAGTTGAATCAGCATAACTTGAATCAGTCCAGTTACCTTGGTGTAAGAATGCAGCTTCACCGTTAGCAAAAGCACCAACTTGTTCGTTGTATCCACCAGTTAAAAGAATATCTTCATCTCCCCAAGTAAATAATAATTCTACCCAGTTAGCATATTCAGCTAATCTAGCTGCATCAGCGATACCAGCGTTAACGTCATCAATTACTGAAGAATCAGTATAATCTAAACCTGCTGATAAATAACCATTAAAGTTATGAAGTCCAGTAACCCAAGTCATACCACTTGCTGCTGCCATAGAAACTACTGCGTAGTCTGCCATAGCTGTATCAGTAGCATAATAAGTTTCAATAGCTTCGAATGCTGTTTCGTAAGCTGCTTGACTAGTTAAGTCATCAGGATCTACACCAGCTGCATCAAGGATGTCTTCGTTATAAGCCATACCCCAACCTTCAACTGCTACAGGGAATCCGTAAGTAGTTCCGTCAACAACGAATTCTAAATCTGTGTCTGAAGCCCAAGCTTCACCAGTTAAATCTAAAATCTTATCTTCGTAGATTTCATATCCACCCATACCTTCGATTACGAAGATATCAGGTTGTTCATCTGCTTGGAATTCTGCTAAAATTTGAGTACCATAAGCACAAGTGTCTCCACCACATGATTTAACTTCTACGTTAACATCATTTGCTTCTCCCCAAGCTTCTGCGTAATCTCTTAAAACTTCGTCGATTTCAACTTTGTTTTGGAAGATTACTAATGTTGTTTCATCTTCTTTACATGCACTTAAAGTGAAAACAAGTGCGATTGCTACAACTGCTAATAATAATTTTTTCAATTTAAATTCCTCCTATTTTTTTATTTTTATTTAATTTTTTTTAAAAATTAAAATTGAAAATAAATTAATGTTTTAAAGCTGTTTGATAAGTTCCATCTAACTCTATTAACTTATCATAAATCAGTAAGTTAATTTTTCCTGTAGAAGTTACTGATAACTTATCATTTATTCTAATTGTTACCTGATGCCCTTGATATATAATATTTAATTCATAACCTGTTATATCACTTACTACTATTGGATTAATTTTTAAATATTTAGCTCTAACTCTCAATCCAACAACTCCATAGATGAAGCCTAGATATGATCCACCTAAATTAGCTACATGAAGCCCATGTTTAGTGTTTTTATGTGTATCTAAATAATCTGTTTCTAATACTTTTTTAAAGTAATCACAGGCTAAATCATAATTCTTAAGTTTATAAGCTAAGATACTATAAATACACTTAGATAAACTAGAATCATGTGTAGTAATTGGTTCATAATAATCAAATGAATCTTTAAGTATATCTAAATCATCAAAATCTAGTAACGTCATTGAAAGCATTGTATCTGCTTGTTTTAATACTTGATGTTTATATAGATATAAAGGATGATAATTTAGTAATAATGGATATTTATCTTCTGGTATATTTTTAAGATCAAGTTTCTTCTTTTTTAAGAAAGATGAATCTTGAGCGTAAATATTTAATTCTTTACTAAATGGTAAATAGATATTTTTAGATATATTTAATATCTCATCCATTTCTTCTTTAGTACACTTAAGTTTAGTTAATACTTCATTTAAATCATTTAAGTTATTTTCATAAATCCATACAAGATTTTCAAAATGATATTTAAGTAATTGATTAGTATAATAGTTGTCATCAACTACTGTTGTATATTCATCTGGTCCAGTTACACCATTTAAATGATAAAACTCACCATCATAGTTAACTGCTTCCTTTAAGAATCTAGCTGTTTCAATTAACATTTCAAATCCGTAATCAACTAAGAACTTAATATCATTTGTAGCTTCATAGTATTTAATTATTGCGTAAGCAACATCACTATTAATATGAAACTGTGCACTACCAGCTGGATAATAAGGTGATGTTTCATCCCCGTTTATAGTTCTCCAAGGGAATTTTATACCTTTTGAGTAACCTAAATTAAAGGCTTCCTTTTTAGCTTTATCCATCGTCTTATAACGATACATTAACAAGTTTTTTGCTTTCTCTGGATTAGTTAGTGTAAAGTATGGAATCATATAAATCTCTGTATCCCAGAAATAATGTCCTTCATATCCTTCTCCACTAAGTCCTTTTGCACTTATATTATGTAAACTACTTTCTCCTCCACTATTATTCAACTGGAAAATATTATAATTTAATAATCTTTCATACGTCTCGTTTCCTTCTATTCTTATATACGATATATCCCAAAAATTACTATAGTATTCTTCTTGATACTTTAGTAATTGTGAAAATGATATATTACTTAGTTTATTAACAATGTCAGTATTTAATTTATTATATTTTTCACTATATAAGCTAGAAGTATGAACAATATATTTAGTAATATTTAAATCATTATCTGGATCAATATTTATTGTTAAGTCTCCAACAAGTGAATTACCATTAACTTCATATTCAAAATCTAAGTCATGACTAATACTTGTATTTAAGTAAAGATCACTTCTAGATGTTTTAACAATAATACTTCTCTTTTCTTTAGATATTTCAATATAATCATAATTAATGATATTCTCATTATGAATACGTGGGTCAATCTTATTAACATCTTTTTTAAAAGATTCTTTAATAAATGTATTAACTTTAATATCCCCATCAAAATTCAATGATTTTATATTTACTCTTATAGCTATAAGTTCATTAAATTTTCTACTTACAATTTTTTCTTCTGTTAGAATAAATTCATAATTATCAATTGTCTTATAGTGAATAGTTCTTATAGTTAATCCTTTTTCCAGATCATAGACTCTTTCTAAAGACAATACTTCACATGTGTTAATATTTAACGGCTTGCCTAAGATGCTAAACATCATACTTTGGCCATCAATTAAATTAACAAATTTTTGTCCTTCTTGAGGAAATCCCGAAAAATTCTCTTCATAGAAATAGTCGTAATAATTATAAAATCCATTTAAATATGTTTGATTATATTCAAATACTTTTCCATATCCTTCTATAAATGTTCCTCTTGTTCCAAGATATCCATTAGCTATTGAAAATATAGTTTCATCAACAAGTAATTCTTCTTTATCTAAACGGTTATTTCGATATAATTTTTCCATAATTATTCCTCAATAACTTTCTTTAAATAAGGATAGTCAATATCTATTATTTTTTCAAAAACTCTATTAGCTTGTTTAAGTTGAACACTATCTCCAATTCCAATTGCGTACATTCCCGCAGACTTTATAGATTTTACACCCGCCACCGCATCTTCAACACCAACACATTCACGAGGGCTTAAGTTGAAATAATTCATTGCCTTATTAAATATATCAGGACTTGGTTTACTATTTAAGTTTGATGGATCCACCACATAATCAAAATAGTCTTTAATACCTAGGCTTTCTATAATAGAAGGTCCGTTTTTTGATGCGCTACCTAGCGCAATAAATATGTTTTTACTCTTTAAGAAATCTAATAACTCAATAATTCCTTTAAAGATATTATTTTTATTAAAATGACTAATCATCTCTTTATACATTTCATTCTTTTTAGTAGCCAACACTAATTTTTCTTCTTCAGTAATCACATCTAGTTTGTACGCCTTTAAAATAATATTTAAAGAATCCATTCTTGATACTCCCTTTGTAAATTCTTCTATCTCATCTTCAACATAAACATTAAATCTTTCATTTATTACTCTTCTCCAAGCTTCAAAATGTTCAATGCTTGTAGAAGTAATAACTCCATCTAAATCAAAGATAAATAATTTAATCATTATTATTTAATCGCTCCAGAAGTCATTCCTTTAATAATATGTTTTTGAGCGAATAAGAAGAGTATAACTACTGGAAGAGCTGCTGTTAATACTGAAGTTAAAATTAAAGACCAATCTTTAAAGTAATTACCAGCTAGCATTGATACTGATAAAGGTAATGTTTGAACTGATGAACCCTTACCTAATATAAGAACTGGTAGTAAGTAATCATTCCAAATCCACATACCATTTAATACTAATAAAGTAACAAATATAGGTTTTAAGATTGGAAGTATAACTTTAAAGAATACTTGCGATTTTGTACATCCATCAATAATAGCTGCTTCTTCAATATCTATTGGGATTGATTTAATAAACCCATGGAATAAGAAGATAGATAATGGTGCACCAAATCCGATATAAGCTAAGATAATACCATGAACAGTTCCTTTAAAAGGAATTCCAGTAATATCTTTCATTGTTTGTAATAATCTTACAAGAGGTAACATTACCACTTGAAAAGGTATAACCATACCACTTAAGAAAATCATAAAGATAATAAGTGAGTATCTAGTTTTAGTTCTAACAAGTACCCAAGCAGCCATTGCGCTAAAGATTCCTATCGCAACTAAACTAACAAAAGTAATTATTACTGAATACATAAATGAACTAAAGTAATTAATATTTGGTTTCTCCATAACTTCTTTAGCATTACTAAATATTTGAAAAATATTTTCAGGTAAACTTAGTGGATCAGTAATAATTTCGTTATAACTCTTAGCTGCATTAATAATAATTATATAGAAAGGATAGAAGAACACTATTAATAAAATAATTGCCAATACTTCTAAAAATATTAATCCTATTTTTTGTTTTCTCATTACATTTCCACCTCTCTTCTCTTATTGTAATAAACTTGTATGAGTGAAAATGTCAATAGAACTATAAAGAATACGATAGCTTTTGCTTGTCCTATACCCATTTCATAATTATCAAATGCTTCACTATAAATATCTAAAGCAATTAAATTCGTAGATTGAACTACCGGTAATAAATCTTTTGAGTAAATACTACCTATCCATGCTGGTAACTGTGTAGCTGGTCCTCCTTGAGTAAGCGATGTTACGGTATCAAACTGTTTAAAGGAAGTAACCAATGTTAAGAATAAAGCCACAGTAAACGCTTGTGCAACAAGCGGTAAAGTAATAGTTTTTAATCTTTGGAACATATTAGCTCCATCAATTTTAGAAGCTTCAACTAAATCTTGAGGTATATTTTGAATAGCTGCGATATAAATCATCATGATATATCCAGCATATTGCCATGTAACAACAACAATTAATCCAATTAATGCTGTATCTCCATTTATTAATATACTAGGATCAAGTGCTCCTCCAAATTCAACAAATGCTTTATTAAATATAAATTGCCAAATATAACCAAGTACTAACCCACCAATTAAGTTAGGCATAAAGAAACCAGCTCGGTATATATTTTTACCTTTTAATTTTTGTGTAACAAGTAATGCCATTGAGAATGCTACAACATTAATAACAAGAATATTTAGTACTGAGTAAATCGCAGTTCTAAAGAATGAATACATAAATGCATAATCTGTTATTATTGTACGGTAATTCTCAAAACCAATAAATGATTCTCTACCTGTATTAAGTCCATTCCAATCAGTTAAACTAAACCATAATCCTTGTATGAATGGTAAAGCAACAAATAATAAGAAAGAACCAAGTGCTGGGAATAAGAAATATACAAATACTCTATTATTTTGAGCAGTATAAGTTTCCCCAAGCCATTTATCAATAATAAACTTTCTAACTTTTCCTTCTCCCTCTTTGTTTTTAAAAACAAGAAGATCTTTATCAATAAATTTCCCAACCATCTGAATAGTTAGAATAACTGGAAATGCTATAATTATTAATGCAGAGATAAAGAAATATAATACATTATTTCCTATTTGATTTAATTTATTTCCTTCATTCGCCATAGTTCTACCTCTTCTAATTATTTCTTATTAAATAGTTTCTTAAAAAACTTTTATCTAAATACTTTTGACTTGGTTTCTCAAAAAATTTATTAATTGCTACATCTTTATAAGTTTCTTCTAAATTAACAATTGCATCTAAATACTTCTTAGCAGTTGCATCCCAAGTATATTTCTCTTTAACTCTTTTCATCCCTTGAGTTTTATAAAATTCATAATTATTTAAAACTTTTAATAAACCTTTTGCTATATCAGTTTCATCAAATGCATCAACTAATACCCCATACTCAATACCATCTTCAAATAATACATCACTAGGTCCACCGTATTTAGTTACTACAACAGGTAACCCAGTACTCATTGCTTCTATTGGTGCTAGACCAAAAGGTTCATACAATGCAGTTAAAGCAAATATACTTTTTCTAATAGTCATGTATCTATAAGTATCTGCAAGTTCAGTTTGGCTATTAATGCTCATGAATGTGACTTTTCCAAATAAATCATATTCATTTATAATCTTAAATATTTGATCTAATATTTCTAATTCATCAATAGATACATTTTGATAATTATCAAATGCATTTTCTATTCCTCTAACTGAAATTAATAAGTTAGCTTTTTTATTTAATTCTTTGTTAATCGCAAAAGCTTTTACTAATCCTAAATGATTCTTCTTAGAATCAAGCCTGCTAGCTGAGATTATAAATGGAAGATTTCTTCTTTTATCACTTATATCTCTACTAATTATATTTTCAATAACATCACTAAATCTGATTGATATGTTGTCCCCCGCAAGCGGTGCAAATACTGTCGTATTTGCCCCAGGCGGGGTAACAACAAATTTAAGAGGATTCTGAATATTATTAGTAATATCTTTGTATAGTGGATGACTGTATTGTTCATCTCTTTCTTGTTCTGTTGAAACAAATATTAAATCACTATTATACATAGCAGTTCTTTCAGCTAATATTCTTTCAGTGAAATGATATTTTTTATCTAGTTCTTCAACATTATTCATGTTAGTTCCTAATTTATCTAACTTCTGAGCTCCAAGACTATGTCCTGTAAATGAATACGGAATTGTTGTTTTAGCTTTAAGCATAGCGCAAGCTATCCCACCATCACCATAATGCCCTGTCATAAAATCAAAATACGAACCTTCTTTTTCATAAAAATTAATTATATTGTAAGTCCATTTATCTAAATGTCCCCATAGTAATTCTTTAGTTAAAAACTCATTTGATTTTGATTTTATTCTAATTATTCTTAAATTTTCAACACCGTCATAATAATCAATTTCACCTTTAAATTCAGGGAAATCAGGATCATCAATGTATCTCGTTACTATATCAACTTTATGTCCTAGATTAGCCATTGCTATTGCTATCTCTTTAACATAAACTAACTGTCCACCAAAATCTGGGTGCATTGTCCAGTATGAATCATTATTATCGAAGTTCCCTTGTGGATTTACAAATATAATATGCATTTTATTCACCAATATTTAATTCTTTCTTTAAATCTATTAAACTTGGAAATTTATTAAATGCTCCTACTTGTTTTAAATTGTATGCACTACATAACGTTCCTAATCTTAACGAATCAATAATTGTTTCATTTGTTAATAATCCTGTATATAATCCACCCCAGAATGCATCACCAGCACCTGTAGAATCTATTACAGTTCTTGCTAAAGATGGCATTTTTATAATGTCACCTTTATAACTAGCTATTAATCCCTCTTCACCAAGAGTCATAATAACTAACTTACAACCAAGTTCTAAATATTTATTAATATATTCAGTAGGACTATATCCTTCACCAAATAATCTTATAGAATCATCGAGACTTGGTTTGATAATATCTGCTTTTCCTATTACTTCTAAAATTTCCCCGTTACTTAATCCACTTGATGGATCTAAATCAATATGATAGTTTGGATCAAATCCAATTAGTATTCCATTTTTTTTTGCAACTTCTATTGCCTTTAATATAGTAGATTTAGATGGTTCAACTGATAATGGCCAATAAGAAAAATGTAACAACTTAGAATTCTTAATAGCGAATTCTAATTCTTTTGTAAAATATATATGATAATCAGAAGTTCTATTAAATTCTGGAACAGGACTTCCTACATTTTTTTCTATTTTTACAACTGTAGTTTTCTTTTTTAAAGAGTATACATCAGTCGTATCTATTTCTAATTTTCTTAGCTTTTCTAAAATATCTTTACCATAAGTATCATTTCCAACAGCACCAAAGAATTTAGGCTTTTGGCCTAGTTGTTTTAGATTAATAGCTATGTTAGCTGTACTGCCACCTAGAATTGAAACAATTTCATCATTTAAATTATCACTTATTTCATCTATTAAAATTTCCCCAACGAGAACTACATCGTACGTCTTGTTAGGTAAAGTAAAATTATCTTGTATTGACATATTATTCTCCTTTTTGTCAAAATTAGGAAAAGGTTTCCACAAATGTGTAAAAAAATATCTTGTGTACAATTTAAGGCCTCGTATAGACAAGTAAACCCTTATATGAGCAAAAACCTTTTTATACAACATTTTAAATAGTAGGTTGTTTATTTACATAAATTATAGCACTTCATGAAAGCGTTGTCAATAAATCCTAAAAATGTGGAACCGTATTCACATTTACCCTTTTAAGCAGTATCTCCAGGCTCAAAAAAGACAGGAATTATCTTATCTTCTACTGCTTCTTTATTATAGTAGCTTACAATTATAGAACAAATTGCTTTAGCTATTAATTCTGGCGATTGCCCAATAGAAGTGATCTTTTTGCCCAAATTTAAAAAGCTTCTTCCACCATCAAATCCTATTACCTTAACATCTTCAGGAACTCTTTTTCCATTGTGTTCTATTTCTCTTATTACTGCTGCAGCTGCAGCATCAGATATTGCAAAAATACCATCAATATCTGAATAATTTTTTAGTAATCCATGTACATACTCAGCACTTACTATATAGTCACCTAAAGGGTACTCAATATTTATAACATCATTAATTCCAATTGAATTTAAATAATTATTAAATCCCAGACGTCTATTGGTTACTTCAGTTACTACTGGTGATGCATCACCTTGTGCATCATCCCCAATAAACATAAACTTCTTACATCCTAATTCAAGTAATTTCTTAGCAGCCATTTCTCCACCACCATAATTATCACTTGCTACGAATGGTACACCTTCAAATCTTCTATCAAAAGATACTACAGGTCTACTTTTATCAATCAATGAATCTACATCGTTATTTGTTAATAAAATTACTGCATCAACTCTATTATTTTTAAGCATTTCAAGGTAAACAATTTCTTTAGCTATTTGTTCACTTGAATTACATATCATTAATTTATATCCATGTTCAAAAAGTTCTGCTTCAACAAAATATAATAATTCACCAAAGAATAAATGTGTACTGTTAGGTAAAATAAATGCGACAATATTATTTTGTTGTAAAGTCATACTTCTAGCTATTTCATTAGGTACATAATCGATTTCTTTAATTACTTTTTCTACTTTTTCTCTTGTCTCTCTTTTAACATACCCTGAATTATTTATAACTCTAGAAACAGTAGCAATACCTACTCCAGCTTTTAAAGCAACATCTTTAATATTTGCCATATTGATCCTTCTTTCATACACTATTAATTTTATTATATCCTAAAAAAGTGTAAATAAAAAGAGAAATGTGGAAACAGTTCCACATTTCTCATTTATCTTAAATTATGCAGCTTTAAATAAGTATTTGGTAACCTTAACATTCCAAGCTGCGATTTGTACTTGAAGTACATAAGATATCGCAATTAGTAATGCAGCTATTCCAGCATCAGGGAATGTTGATAATATAATTGCTAAAGCTAGAGATAAATTTCTAATTAATGTACCATTAACCATAGCTATACCATCAACTCTATTAAAAAACAATCTTGCAGTTAATACACTAATAATAAGCATAATAGCATAAAAGACAATAAGAGGTACAATTATATCAAATAATATAGATGGATTATTAACTAATAATTCAGCCTTAAGTGACATTGCTACAAATAATATTATTACAACAAAGAATGTTGAAAATAGCGGGAATACAGGTTTGATTTTTTTCTTGAAAGTTTCCATTCCATATTTATTAATAACAATTTTTTGTGTAAAAAATGCTGCTAACAAAGGAATAAATATAATAATAAGTATTTGAATCATGATATCTTTAACAGGAACATCAACTTCTGCTCCTAAAAAGAATGTTATATAAAATGGTGAAAGGAATGCTCCAAGTAATAATCCAAATATTACCATTCTAATTGCTTCATTAATATTTCCTTTTGCCATTACAGTCCAACTAATTGTCATACCACTTGTTGGTAATAATCCAATTAATAATAATCCTAATCTTAAATATGTTTGATCTTTAAAGAAAACATAACCGATCCCGTAAGCAATTAAAGGGAATATAACAAAGTTTAGTATCTGAGTTGTAGCTTGTAATTTATAATTAGCTTTTTGTTTAAAAGAATTAAAATCTAAAGTAACAAGCATTGGATATACAAGCATAAACGTTAAAGGTAAAATTAAACTTTTAAACCAATCTACTTCAAAGTTATAACCAACAATAATTCCTAAAGATATCGAAACAAAGATAGTTCCAATTAAATGATTTTTAACAAATTTTAATAATTTCATATATATAGTCTCCTATTTCTTTTTATAATACTTCTATTCTACAAAAAATCATATATAAAAACAACTTAAATGAACTATTTGTTTGCGCGCGAACTAAATTTATGATTAGTATAATAAATAAGAAAAGAAAACCTCAATAAATGACAATTATTGAGGTTTAATATTATTTAAACATTTTAGCTAGTTCTCCACCAAATAGTGGAATAAATCCTAACCCTAAAGCAATTACAAAATTAGTAAGTGTTAAATCAATATCCGTTCTAAATATTGTATTGATACCTGGTACAAATACTACAACTAATAATAAACTAAGTCCAAATATTACTGAGTAATTAACCCACTTATTTTCAAATATTTTCATTTTGAAAATAGTAATATCTTCACTTCTAGCTGAGTAAGTTCTTAATAATTCACCAGTAATTATTGTAATAAACGCAAATGTACTACCTAGCTGCATCATTAAATCTTTTGCAGCGTTAGTATCAGTCATTGCACCATATAGTTCTTCTCCAAATACATATCTACCTAAATAAAATGAAGTAAGTACTGCGATAGCTAAAAATACTGATTGGAACCCAATTGCTAGACCCATTTTTTTATCTACTATAGAAGCATGAGGATCTATTGGAGCTTTATCCATAATTCCTGCTTCTTTCTTTTCAAGTCCAAGCGCAAACGCAGGGAATGAATCAGTAACTAAATTTATCCACAAGATTTGAATAGCAAATAACGGGCTACCCCATCCTAGTAACATTGCGATAAAGATAAGTAATACTTCACCAACATTACAACTTACTAAATACCCAACAAACTTTCTAATATTAGAATATATTACTCTACCTTCTTCTACAGCTTCAACTATAGTTGTAAAATTATCATCCATTAAAACCATATCCGCAGCTTCTTTAGAAACATCAGTTCCAGTAATACCCATAGCTACTCCAATATTTGCTTGTTTTAATGCAGGTGCATCATTTACACCGTCACCAGTCATACTAGTTATTTCACCAGTTTCTTGAAGTGCTTTTACAATCATAACTTTATGATTAGGTGAAACTCTAGCAAAGACATTAGTTGTTCTAACCATATCTAAAAATTCAGGGTAACTTAATTTATCTATTTCTTCTCCGCTCAATGCATTTGTTCCTTCACCAAGTATTCCAAGTTCACTCCCAATAGCCATCGCGGTAATCTTATGATCACCAGTGATCATAACAACTCTCATACCTGCTTTATGACATATTTTAATTGCTTCTTTAACTTCTTCACGTGGTGGATCTATAATTCCAGTTAAACCTACAAATACTAAATCATTTTCTTCTTTAGTAACATCTTCATATTTATCTAATACTTTAAAAGCAAACCCTAAAACACGTAATGCAGATCTTGCCATTCCTTGATTAGCAATTTCTACAGTTCTTATATACTTATCAGTAATAGCAAGTACTTCTCCATTACTATAATAGTATTTACATTGTTTTAATAATTGATCAGGTGCTCCTTTTGTATATAACTGAATTTCTCCATCTATTTCATGGACAGTACTCATTAACTTACGATCACTATCAAATGGGAATTCATCTAGTCTTTTATATTTAGTTTTTATCTCTTTTTGCATTATACCTTTTTTAGCAGCTAAAGTTACTAAAGCAAGTTCAGTAGGATCTCCTATTAATGAATCTCCACTAATACTTGAATCATTACATAACACACCTATTTCTACTAATTTAGAAATATTTGGATTATCTTTTTTTATTTCTCCTTTGAAACTATATCCAGACCCAGTAACTTCTACCATTATATTATTATCAAACACTCTAGTTACAACCATTTTATTTTGAGTTAAAGTTCCTGTCTTATCACTTGAAATTACTGTCGTACTTCCTAGTGTTTCAACTGCGCTTAACTCTTTAACTATCGCATTTTTATCTGCCATTTTTCTCATTCCTATTGCAAGAACCACAGTAATAACAGTTGGTAAACCCTCAGGAATAGCAGCAACAGCAAGTGATACACTAATAAGGAATAGATCTAATACGTCCATACCATATAGTAGTCCTACACCAAATATAATAACTACAACAGCAACACTTATCATCCCAAGTAATTTACCTAGTTTATCTATTTTCTTTTGAAGAGGAGTTAACTCATCTTCAACTTCATTTAATAAAGTAGCAATATTACCAATTTCAGTATCCATACCAGTACTAACTACAATACCAGTAGCTCTACCATAAGTTACAATAGTACTCATATATCCCATATTTAATCTATCACCAATCGGAGTTGGTTCAGATAACTTAACTGAGTCATCTTTTTCTACAGGTACTGATTCACCTGTTAAAGCTGACTCATCTATTTTTAAATTTATTACTTCAATTAATCTAATATCTGCGGGCATATAATCTCCTGCTTCTATCATTACAATATCCCCAGGTACTAACTCTTTAGAGTCAATACTTTCAAGTTCACCATCTCTAAGTACTTTAGCACTTGGAGCGCTTAAGCTTTTAAGCGCAGAAACTGCGTTACTAGCTTTTCTTTCTTGAAAAACACTTAAACTAATATTTAAGATTACTATTACTACAATGAATAACCCTTCAGTTAAATGCCCTGAAGCGATGATGCTTACTGTAGCAGCGATTAGTAATAATATATTTAAGAACTGTGTAAGTTCTTTGATAATCATCTTAAAGATTGATTTTCGCCCTTTTTCAAGCAACTTATTTTCTCCATACTTAGCTCTATGTAATTCTACTTGGCTAGAACTAAGACCTTTATCAACTTCAACATTAAATCCTTTTAATAATTCTTTTACATCAACTGTGTAATTCGTCATAATATCACCCTTTCACCATTATACTATATATTTACTTTAAAGTTAAATTAAATATATTACAACTTAGGTAGACAAATCCTAATCTTTTGTTACAATACAATTGAGTGAAATTATTATATATATAAGGATTGATATTATGAGATCAATAAGAGAACTTTACAAAATAGGAAATGGACCATCAAGCTCCCATACTATGGGACCTAAAAAAGCTTGTGAGATTGTAAGAGATGAGTATAACGCAGAGCGCTATTTAGTTAAACTATATGGCTCTTTAAGTATGACAGGTAAAGGCCATTTAACTGACAAAGTTATTAGAAGAACATTAAATAATGTTGAAGTAATATTCAGTCAAGAAACTATAACTGAACATCCTAATACATTAGATTTCTTTATGTATAATGGAGATATTCCTATAGGCTATGAACGTTTTTATAGTATTGGTGGGGGAGTAGTTAGAAGACAAGGTGAAGACCCTAAAGAAATTGTAAATATTTATCCTCATAAATATTTTAAAGAAATAAGAGATTACTGCGAAGAAAACAAGATAGAACTTCATGATTATGTATATAAATATGAAGATGATTCTTTTAAAGATTATTTAAGATTAATTTGGAAAACAATGTCTAAGTCTGTTGATGACGGACTTGTTACATCAGGATTACTTCCTGGAATGTTAAATGTTGAAAGAAAAGCTAAAAGAATCTTAAACAGAGTAAAATTCTCTAGTAGTAGACATGTGAATAAAACACAATTAGCTTCAGCTTATGCATACGCAGTAAGTGAAACTAACGCTAGTGGTGGAGTTATAGTTACTGCACCTACTTGCGGAGCAAGTGGTGTATTACCTGGAGTTTTATATTATGCACAAGAAAAATATATTTTTAAAGAAGATAAATTATTAAATGCATTAGCAACAGCTGGACTTATTGGTAATATTGTTAAACATAACGCTTCTATTAGTGGTGCTGAAGCTGGATGTCAAGCTGAGATTGGTACTGCATGTAGTATGGCAGCTGCTGCTGTATCTGTTTTGATGGAGAATGATATTGACACTTTAGAATGTGCTGCTGAAATAGCGATGGAACACCATCTAGGTTTAACTTGTGATCCTATAAGAGGATATGTTCAAGTACCATGTATTGAAAGAAATGGTGTTGCAGCTATGAGAGCTATAAACGCTGCTGAACTATCTGAACTTATTGGAGAAAATAGAAAAATATCATTTGATATGGTAGTTGAAACAATGCTTCAAACTGGTAAAGATTTAAAAGAGAGTTACCGTGAAACAGCTGAAGCAGGACTCGCAGCTTACTACAAAAATATTCAAATTCAAAAAATTTTCATTAAAAAATCAGAAAACAATTCTAAATAATAGAATTGTTTTTTATTAAAGTGAAATTAGAGGATATAATTTATATTCTAATTTCACTTTAACTTGATAAAATGAAATTAGAATTGTATAATAGTAGTATAATTTCATTTAGGAGGTGTAATAATGAAAAACAGAGCGGGTAACTATGTTTCTAACTTATCAGGAAAACTTGAATATAAATCATTTGATCCAGTTCCCTTAAAAAGTAATATGGAAATCTATTATGATTCTGAACTTTTTAAAAACCTTTCTAATGCTACTTTAAATTTAGGTATACTCGAAGGTATGTCTACTCAAATACCTAATATTGAATTATATATATCAATGTATATTAGAAAAGAAGCTCTTCTTTCAAGTCAAATAGAAGGAACTCAAGCGACTCTTGATGACATATTCAATCCACACCAAGATGAAAATGTAAATCTTGAAGTTAAAGATGTAATAAACTATATAAAAGCACTAAAATATGCAAATATTCGATTAAAATCATTCCAAATATCTAATAGATTAATCAAAGAGATTCATAAAATATTAATGCATGGTTTAAGAGGAAATGATAAATACCCTGGTGAATTTAGAGTTACTCAAAACTGGATTGGACCTGGTGGAAGCACTTTGAAAACTGCAAGATTTGTACCGCCTAATCCAGAAACACTAGTAAGTGTAATAAATAATCTAGAAAAGTTTATTCATGATAATAACGAAATGGAACCTCTAATTAAGATAGCTTTAATACATTATCAGTTTGAAACAATTCACCCCTTTCTTGATGGAAATGGTAGAATTGGAAGACTATTAATTAATTTATTATTAAAAGAATATAACTTATTAACATATGACACATTATATATATCTTACTTCTTAAAACTAAATAGAGTTGAGTACTATGATAGATTAATGGAAGTTAGATTAAAAGGCGATTATGAACAATGGATTAAATTCTTCTTAGAAGCTATTGAAAAATCTTCAGAAGACTCAATAGAAACAATAAAACAATTACTCAAAATCCATGATCTTAATTACAATAAAATCGAACAAATTACGGGTAGATCAAAAACTACAGTATTAAAAATCTTTAAATATCTAGAAGAAAATCCAATCATTGATATTAAACGAACAAGTAAAGCATTGAATATGTCTTTTAATGCAATATCAAATGGGATAGATATATTGATAAACCTAAATATACTTAAGCAAATAGACAAAGGAATCAGATATAGAATATTTGTTTATGAAGATTATTTAGAAATACTGCGAAAAAACACTGAAATAACCTAATATATATAAAGTAAAAAAGGTATAATTCTAAAGTGGATTATACCTTTTCTTTTACTTCTATTGTTTATCCCAATCTAATAATCTTTTAGTTCCTTCTAAACTTCTTAAATATGTAATATCTTGAGATATCTCAAGTACTCCTATATAGTTATTCTTTATATCTCTAACTGCGTGATATGTAATATAAAGCATCACATCATTAAATGTTATCCAGAAATCTGCGAAATCTTTTTTTCCTTCTTTAAAAGCTTCTACTATATCTTCTACTACTTTAACACTTTTAGGAGGATGACAGTGCTTAACTAGTCTTCCTATTACTGAAGGATTTCTAGGAAAGTGTCTTTCTTTTCGATCATTAAAATATTTAACTCTATTATCCTTATCTACAAATGTAATATCTAGTGGTAAATAGTTAAAGATTAAATCAATCTCTTTTAAACTTAGAGAACCAGTTTTAGTTTTGAATTCACCTTTAAAGATAGTTTCTTCTTTATCTTTGAAGTATTTAGAGTCTGGGATTATATCTGTCATTGAATATCCATATTCAAATGACTCTACATATATATCATTTAGTACTTCTTCACTTAAAGTCATTTCAGCAACAGGTAATAAGATAAGTTCATCTTTAATATTAAGTCCAAAGATTAGATAATAATATTCTCCAATTAAGAATAAGAATTCTTTTTCATCTATTACTTCTTTTCTAAGTTCAATGAGTAAATCCTTAACTAGCTTTCTAGCATCATCATGTAAACTCCACATAACTTCTAAAGGCTTAGTTGAAGGCATAGTTTTTTCTAAATGAGGGAATAATATATTCTCTTTTTTAATAAACTTTTTCTCAAACTCTAAACATTTAATAAACCCTTTTATTAAGGCTTCTTTATGAATATCTATCTCATTCTTTTTAAAGTAAGGTTTTAATGAATTTAAATGTGATTCCATTGCTCTATTTTCTTTAAGTAAACTATTAAAGAAAATATGATCATAAGTTTCTTTCTTAACTTCGGTTAATCCATGATAAAACACATTCACAAATCTATTTGCGCTATCTTTAATATCTTCTATTGAATACGTTGTGTTTTGTTTATACATATCAAGATAAAATAAATCAATTGGTCTTATATCTTTAATAGTATCTGCGTATTTATCATAAATCTCTTTCTTTGAATATTTATCACTACCAATGATCAATTCTTTCATGAATTGATCAAGTCTTTTTATCTTGTCTATATCTTTATGTAAAAGTTCCATAATGACCTCCTATGCTTATAACCATATTATACTAAATTGTATATTTTTGTAAAATCTACTATTTTAATTCTAGAGCTTTTTTTACAAGACTCAGTGTATCTTCAATCATGAATAATGGGATATTTAAGATATTGCCATCAATTGATAAATTTTTAAGAGAATATCTGATTCTTAACTTTGTTTCTTTTGGATACATTTTCATATATTTCTTAAGACTTGTACTTTTAATATTTATTCCCGCTTTTGCCTCTACAGGATAAACATCATTTTCAATTTGAATCAAGAAATCTATTTCAGCTTTTATATTTGCGTTTTCCGGTGTCCAATACCTTGGTGTATATCCTAAGATTCTAACTAAGTTATTTATGACATAATTTTCAGTAAATGAACCTTTAAATTCAGTAAAAAGTTTATCACCTTGTGTGAAAATACTTGTTGACATTTTTGATTTTTTTCTTAATAAACCAACATCTGATAAATAAATTTTAAACGCTGACAAATCATCATATGCGCTTAATGGTAATCCAGGTTTACTTGATCTATAAACCTGTGTAACCATTTCAGCATCAATAAGCCATCTTAAAGCATCTTCATATTCTCTAGCTCTAGCGCCAGACTTAACTGCCTTATATATAAATTTCTTGTTTTCTTTTGCAAGTTGTGAGGGAATACTATCCCATATCTTCTTAATTTTAGGTAGATCTCTAGTATTTGGGTATTTCATGAAATCATGCTCATAAGACAACAAGATAAACTCAAGAGTTCTTTCAACTAAATCCATATTTTTATCATCTATAAAACGTAGTATAACTTCTGGTAATCCCCCAATTATAAAATATACTTTTAAAGCTTCCGTTAGTTGATTGAAAAATAGATCTGGGATAACATCAATTGTCTCACTAGTCTTTAAATACTTTAAAAGATTACTTTTTCCATAAGCCTCTAAAAACTCGTAAAATGACATTGGATAAAGTTTCATAAAATCAACTTTACCAACAGGAAATGATTTTGGCTTAGATAGAGTAATTCCTAGTAAAGAACTAGCACAAACTATATGATAATCATCTGCATTTTCTTCAAAATACTTGAGAGAATTCAATGCTTCATTACTTTCTTGGATTTCATCAAGTATTATTAATGTATTGTCTTTTTCAATATTCATTCCTAATGCTATTTCTAAAGATTCAATAATTCTTTTTGGATTTTTTGTTAATTCAAAGAATTGGTTGTATTCAGGATTTTCATCAAAATTAATATAAGCAATATTATGATAATTATCTTTCCCAAATTCTTTTAAAAGCCATGTTTTACCACATTGCCTAATTCCTCTTAAAATAAGTGGCTTACGGTACTTTGATGCTTTCCATTTAACTAGTTCTGCCATCATTTGTCTTTTCATAAAATCACCTCATCATTAATAGTAATGTGTGATTAATCACATTATTATGCATGTTTATGTGAATGTTATCACATTTATATTCAAATTATAACTTAATTTTATGAGTATGTCCAATATTATTTCACATCTCCATACTCTTTTTGTAGATATGCATAAAGGAATGATATCCCAAGTAATGTAAATCCTAGAATGAAATAAGTAACCATTCTGACAAATGTTGTAAAGTCTTGTGTATAGAAGTCATATATAAAGAACTTTAAAAGAGAGTAATAAATAGACCCTAGTCCTAGTTTCCTAGTTAATGTCCAATCTCCTTTAAACCCAAGTAATATCCCTCCCGCAGAAGCTATCATAAAGTAACTAGATAATATTACTTTGTCAAATTCTATATTAATATAACGATGAATAAAGTAACTATGTATAAGAACACCTATTAAGTAAATTATGATGAATGTCCATTCATCATCCATTTCTTTATTTTTACTGTAGTAAAGCTCTTTAAGAGATTGGATGATATATATATTAATCGCTAATACTACTAAGAATTTAGCCACATCATTAAATAATGCAAAGTTATGATCAAAGTACATTAAGCTTACCCAAAATACTACCACAACAATTTTAATATTTAATCCAATTAAAAATTCCTTCTTATATTTCATTTTAAATATATCTAATTCCATAAGCCATCTATATCCAACAAACCCAAGAACAACCATAGATCCAATAATTGATAAATCAACATTTATCCATTCCCTAGTAAGCATAATAATCACAGGTATTATTAAGAATAGATTTATTGTTTGAACTGAAGTATAATCAATTTCATCTTCTTCTTTTCTAACGTATTTAAAGAATAAATTAATAAGAAGTAACACAACACCAATTGCTAAACTACCTAATATCACATCTAATTGATAAAAACTAAACGATTGATATGTAATATGTCTGTTTATTAATCTAATTGAAAATATTATCATAAACGTATACGCAGCTATTTTATGTATAAACTCTTTAGTTATTTTTGATAGTAAGTAAAAGACTATTAAAGATACCCCACTAACCATTATTGAGTAATAGAAATCATATGGAGAACTTTCAAAACTATTACTTCCGGCATATAATCCAAATAAGAATAAATTAAATACTATAACTAATAAATAATATAAATTAACATTATTAACTTCTTTATTTTTCTTCAAGTAATTGAATGTGTATATAGGAGTTAATAATACTGCTATATATAAAGGTATATAATTTACATAATCAAAGTCAAGATTATAATCCAAATAATTAGCAACATTAATAGCTACAAGCATTAATAAAATAGTTGTGAACAAACTAGTAGTAAACTTAAATATAGGTAATGCTTTATTTATCATTATAATATTTACAATATATACAAAGAATAACATCATAAGAGTAAACATAACTTCAAAATAAGAAAGCCCATTAGAACTATCTATCATAAGATAAATGCAATAAGAAATAAACATTATAGATAATATATTTATCATTATTGTTTTAATAATCATTTTATCATTTAAATATTTAACTAAATGCATATAAAGAATAAATCCAAAAGTTACAACAAGTAAAGTTATTTCAATACTATCCCATATATTTTGATCTCCATGTAGATAAGGATTTGGGATAAACCATACAACCATATAAAAGATTAATAAAACTGAATCTAAAAAACTATATCTTTTTTTATAAAAATATAAAAAACTAGCAATCATTAATCCTACACTACTATAACTAAGAAAAGTATCATCTATAAGTTCATACTGATACCTTGATAATATAATTACTAAGTAAAATGTAAATACACTAATAGCATAAAATACATTACTAAAAACTTCACTATTTCTTCTTTCAAACCACCAACCTATTACACCAAGTAACACCGCAATAGCAAACACTAATAACACTCTACCTAAGTCAGGCATCCATTCATAAGCTAATTGCCCAAATGATACAATACCTAAAAATATTAATACTCCAGCAATCTTCGCAATAACGTTCTTTCCTAAAAAGAACTCAAAGACATTTTTAGAAACATCATGATCTCTCATATACTTTTCTATTGGATTTAAATCCTCTTCATAATTTGTGGACTTAATTTCTACTTCTTCTATACTATTCAACTCTTCATTCATAATATTCTCCTCCTAAATTTTTCCATAATAAAAGACAGCTGAGTAAGCTGTCTTTGCTCACCACTTTAATTTATTACTCTTCTTATCTTTATAAAGACTAATACTCTAGTGGGATTTAGTTAATCGTTTTTAAAAAATGGTTTGGTTTTTCCTTTTAAATTAACACTTTGTTTATATAAAGAACTTATTAGTAAATCAAAGCCTACATATAAAATTACAAGTACTATTCCATCATATCGATCCTTAGTTAATTCAAACATGTGTGACTCTGTAAATGCTAAGAAGAATACAAACAGATATAGTAATCTAAATGAATAAACATTTACTAATTTCATTACCTTAGATACTCTCTTATTTGAATTACGTAATTCAAATCCAATTACTAAAGTAACTATACTAACAATGTAGAATACTGCTATAAAATATATTTCTGTATTAGATACATCAATAAACCAATTATTAAAGAATGTATAAACTGGAAGTACGCTCATTACTAGAAAGTAAAATATTATATAAACATAAGGTTCATATCTTGATTCTCTTTTAGCTAACACTAACTTAGAATCAACATTTAAAAGTATTCTAGTTGAAATGATATACATTGATATAAGATACATTATAAATATTATGAGCGGTGACGGTAATAATATTTGTAATATTAAACAAAATAATACTAGTACTAATACTAAAATAGTAATTACTCTATTTAAATATATATTACCTTTAGAAAAGCTTATAACCTTAGTAATAGTAAATACACTAAATACTATTTGAAATAGTAAATATGTAAATAGTATTACTGAAGTAGTAACTTCAAATCCAAATACACCTTTAAATATTAACTGATACCCATTTTCTGATCCTAATAAGCTATTATCAAGGAAAGGTAGAAATAAGACAATACCCATTAAGATAGACATTGTTATCTTAATGATTTCTTTATTTCTATTACTTCTTTTTAAAAGTTTTTTATCTTCTACTTCATTACTTTCCGCAGATAAAATTTCATCAATAGTAATTTCATAAAAAGATCCTAGTAATTGTAAACTTGATAAATCAGGTAGTGATTCTCCTTTTTCCCACTTAGAAACTGCTTGATGAGAAACACTACATATACTTGCTACTTCCCCTTGCGATAATCCCTTTAGATTTCTTAATCCTTTTAGGTATATCCCGATTTCTTTGTTGTCCATGGTTCAACCTCCCGCTTAAATAATAATTTAGTTAGCCCTTATAGGCAAGATACTACAAATTGAATACCTTCAACTGTTAGTTGAATATTTATATAAATGGCTTTAATAAGACATTTATTTGATTATTTTTTTTAATGTTAATTGTTTATTTGTAAAAATTTACATATTCACTACTTTAATTATAACATATAATAATCTTCAATTTAACGTTAAATTATACAAATAAGACTCTTCTTTATTATCATTATCGTTATAATTGACTGTCTAATATTATCATGGGATAATTAAATCAAAAAAGGAGTATGTTATGAAAGTAATTAAAATGTCCGAAGTTAAAGGTGAAATTAACAAAAGAGGTTTCTTAGCAAAAACACTTGTTGAACACAAAAATGCTACTGTTAAAAACTTAATTATTAGTGCGGGTGATATTATTCCACCTCATAGAGTTCCTGTAGATGTATTCTTCTACGTTATAAAAGGTAAAGGTACAATTGTTATTGGTGATTCAGAAGCACTAGTAAATGAAGGTGATATTGTAACTTGCCCACAAAATGTTTACATGTCAGTTAAAGCTGATCAGGGTGTAGATTTCTCTTTCTTAAATGTTAAAACGCCTAGTTTAACTTAATTACAATACTTAATAAGATTATATAAATATAATTAGAATGATATTTATATATTATAACGCAAAAAAACGAGAACAATATTTGTTCTCGTTTTTTCTATTCTACAAATACAAACTTTTTATAATATTATTAACAGTTAGAGGTAGAGAATATTATTAGTAACTTAATTATATTTCATGCAATCTTATTAGAGGAATTGTCATTTGAAATGTTAGTTTTAACATTTAAAAGTTAAAATATCTACCTCTGTAACTGTTATAAACTTATTTACTTACATTAGTCATATTGTTATATGCTTTTGTAATTGTATCTTTAGCAGATTGTTCACCATTCATAAATTTTACAATTTCATTTGTGAATATACCTATTAACTCACCAGTATTTAGTAAATTAGGTAAAGGAGATGATGTTTCAAGCATTTTTAATAAACTAGGATACCATTTATTTTTTTCTTGATCATTTATAAATGTAGATTTTCTTGTAGGATTCCCACAATAAGTTCCTATTAAACTATCTACTCTTTTTGATGATAAGTATTTTATAAATTTTAGAGCTTCTTCACTTTTATTGGTCATTGAAGGAATACCAAAACTCCATGTTACATTCCAAGATTCTTTCAGGCCAATAAATTTTAAAGTGTCTTTATTTATACAATTATCTCTAAGAATTTGTCCTATTTGGCCACCCCATGAGACAGCCATTAAAACTTTGTCTTTTTGAATACTTTCTAAAACTTCACTATTACCATAATTTAAAGTATCTTTATCTGAGTAATTTAGCATTTTTTTATAGTAATCAAGAGCCTTAATCCCGTTATCATTATTGAATAATGGGTTGCCTAATTCATCAAATGCATCAGCACCAAAAGCTCGTAGGTATGGTAAGAAGTCTAAAAATATTTCTGATTCATGAGCCTTTAAAACTGTTTTACTTTTTTTTGGTTCACCTAAATATTTTATAATATCTTTTATACTAATATTTTCATTTGATTCAATAGATACTTTATCTTTTCTATATGCAAGCATATGTCCATCGCAAAACGATGGTAGTAAATATAATTTATTGTTTAATTTCATCTCTTCTTGAATAATATCTAAGATGTCACTAAAATCATATTCTAAATCATCACTTACATTTAATTCTTTAAGATAATTTTTATTTACAAATTCAGCAAGCCATAAATGTCCAGCAACCATTACTACGTCATACTTATAACTTATAAAAGAATCAATTAATGTTGAATAATAATTCTCCCATTCAATAATATCAAAAATAACTTTTACATTATTAATACTTTCATAATCGGTAATTATATTGAGAGTCTTATCAGTATAACCATAAACAGCTGGATCTGAGACAGCAAGTATTCTTATTTCTTTTTTCATACTAGCTTAAAGCTTGTCTAAAACCTTTTGAGTTACTGCTTTTATCAATTCTTCGATTTGATAATCTGATAAGTTAGATATATCAATATCTGACGTAGAACTATCTTCAGTAGTACCATCAATTCTGTGTTTGATTTTAATTAATTCATCTAATTGCTGACGATTAAATTCACGAGCAGGTCCTATTTGCTTAACATATAGTAATATTTTTCCATAATGTTCTGTAGATTCCATTCTAAACCAAGCTTGTTCTAAAGTTTCTCCCCATGTAAGTAATCCATGGTTTGCAAGTAATACAGCATTATGATTATTAACATACTCTTTTATTGAATTTGGAACTTCTTCAGTTCCTGGTGTTGCGTATTTAGCAACTGGAACTACTCCTAGTAATACAACCGCTTCTGCTAGAATCGGTTTATCTAATGCGATTCCTGCTACAGCAAATGCTGTAGAAATCGGCGGATGAGCATGACATACTGCTCTTAGTTTTGGATTTTGATTATATACTTCGATATGCATTTTTACTTCTGAAGAAGGTAAGTTTTTACCATAAACTTTCCCATCGATATCCATTTTGACAAGTTGTTCAGGTTTCATGTTTCCTTTACTTACTCCTGTAGGAGTTACAATGATCATTTTATCTCCTAAACGTACAGATATATTACCATCATTTGCTGCAACGAAACTTTTGTCATACATTCTGTTTCCAATTTCACAAATCTGTTTTCTTATTTCATATTCGCTATCAACTTTGTTCATACTTTTTCCCCCTTGGGCTATTCAAATATTTTTTTTATGCTTTCAGTAAAAGGTGGATATAAAACACCTTTTTCAGTTATTATAGCTGTAATATATTTGGCATCTGTAACATCAAACGCAGGGTTGTATGCTTTTACTGATTCTGGTGCTGTTCTTCTTCCAAAACCATTTCCAATTTCTTCAGGCTCTCTTAATTCAATTTCAATCTCATTTCCTGTAGGAGTATTAAGATCTATTGTTGAAGTAGGACCCAAGACATACATTGGAATACCATACTCTTTTGCTAAAATAGCAACTCCAGAAGTACCTATCTTATTTGCAGTATCTCCGTTAGCAGCAACTCTATCGCAACCAACTAAAACCGCATCAATTTTTCCTTCTTTCATAACCATTGAAGCCATATTATCAGTAATTACAGTTACATCAATTCCAGCTTGATCTAATTCCCAAGTAGTTAATCTTGAACCTTGTAATAAAGGTCTTGTTTCATCAGCAAATACTTTAAAATCATATTTTTTTGAATGTCCTAAGTACATTGGAGCTAAAGCAGTTCCAAATCCACTAGTCGCAAGTCCACCTGCATTACAATGTGTTAATAATCCCATACCTGGTTGTAATAATGATAACCCATATTCTCCAATTTTTCTACCCATTGCTTGATCTTCTACTAATATTTTTTGACTTTCTTCAAGCAATGCTTCTTTAATTTCTTTTATAGATTTATTTTGTTCAACTTGTAAACGATAAGTCATTCTATCTAATGCCCAAAATAAATTAACTGCAGTTGGTCTTGATGAAGCTAAATATTTTTTGTTTTTTAAGAAAAATGCTTCAAATTCATTAAAGTTATCTGTTTCAAAATCTTTAACTGCAAGGTAAATACCAAATCCAGCAGCAACACCAATTGCTGGTGCTCCTCTAACTCTTAATTTTTTAATAGCTTCCCAAATATCTTCTACTTTATCTAGTTCTAAGAATTTTTCTTCAACTGGTAATAAAGTTTGATCTAATAATACTAATTTATCATTTGCTTCATTTAAATGAGCAGGTACAATTGTCATCATTTTTGTTTCCTCCTAGAAGTATTTCTTAATTAAGTTGATATATTCTTCTCCACTAGTAAAAGCAGCTCTATTCTTAATTAAGTCTTTTGCCATTAAGATATTAGTCTTTTTAGCATCAATTCTTTTATCATTATTAGGAATTGCATCTAAGTCTTTAACATGTGCAAATCCTACTGTTCTTCTTATCATTTCACATCCTGATACACCTGCAGTATTTATTAGAACATCTTCTAAATAATGTTCTTTAAATCCTTCAACTTTAGCCATATCATCAGTAACGACTTCATCCCAAGTTTTTAAGAACTTTTCATTGAAAAGGTCAATTACTTCTCCAGTTGTTTTAAGTAAATATTCTTTTTGTTTTTCTTTTACTTCTTTATCTTCTATCCATGCATCAGCGCTTATATAAGCCATTAATAAATTAGCTACTAATGCTCCAACATCATATGCCATTGGTCCGAAAAATGCAAATTCTGGATCAATAACCATTGTAGATTCTTGATTAACAAAAATACTACCAGTATGTAAATCTCCATGAAGTAATGATTGCGCATTATTCATAAAATCAAATTTTAATTTTGCAACTTCAAGTTTTAACTTTGTATCAGCATAAATATTTTTTTCTGTAAATTCTTTTAAGTCTTCTTCTACATTATTTCTATCGTAAATTCCGAAAGGCTCAGTATATACTAAGTCTTCTGTGATTTCACATAACTCTGGATTTATAAAATCCTTAACATATTCTTTTTTCTCTAAGTGATTCATAACAACATCACTTGTTAGTAATAATGTTTTTACTAAGAAGTCAGTTATTTGATCAGCAAACTTAGGATATATATTATGTTCAAGTAATCCGTATCTCATAATAATGTAATCACTTAAGTCTTCCATTACCATTACATACATATCTAAGTCATACTTAATGATTTTAGGAACTAATCCACCCGTTAATTTATATTCTATTTCAAGTATTTTAGATTCAATCTCTCCACGTTTAATATCAAGAGGCCAAGCTTCCCCAGCGACTCTTACGTAAGGAAGAGCTTGTTTAGCTATAACACTTGTATTGTTTTTAATATCTTTAATTCTAAATACTAAGTTTAAGTTACCGTCACCAATTTCTTCAGTTTCAAGAACTGCGTCTTTTGCGAAGAAGTCTACTTTATTAGTAATATAATCAATTACAGTTTTTTCATCTAACTCATAATATTTACTCATACATTAACCTCTCTTCTTATAGTGAGTTAATCCTAGTGCAAGTACTAGAACTAAACCTTTAATAATATCTTGACTATAATATGGGAAGTCCATCATTATTAATCCATTTAATAGTACACCCATTAAAATAGAACCAACGATAGTACCAAATACATTTGGTTTACCAGCGCCAAGTACACTAAATCCAATATATGCAGCGGCAACACTATCCATTAAGTAAGGTCCACCCGCATTTACTTCTCCACTACCAAGTCTTGAGGCCAGTACAACACCAGCAAGTGCAGCAAAGAAACCTGAAAGCATATATGCTAAAACTTTATATTTATTTACTGGTATTCCTGAAAGCATTGCTGCTTCTTTATTTCCACCTGTCATATATAAATATCTACCGTATTTAGTTCTTGTTAAGAAAATATGAACTACTATTACAGCAAACATCATTATAAATACTGGGAAAGGAACCCCAAAGAGCTTGCCTTGTCCTAAGAATAAGAATGCATCATTCATTAATCCAGGAGCAATACCACCGTTATTAGGTAAAGGCATATAGTTATAAATTGAACTACCACCAGTAAATGTTATTAATACTCCAGTAATAATAAACATCATGGATAACGTAGTTAACATATCCTTAATCTTTATTTTAACAATCAGAAATGCATTTATTCCCCCGATAAGAACACCAGCAGCTAAAGGAACTATTATTGAAGGTACTGTTCCAAATTCCCAAACAACCATGAATTTAGCAGCGATTACTGCAGCAAACCCAGCTACAGCACCTACAGATAAATCAAATCCATCAACTGTTAATGATATTGTTATTCCAATTGCCATTAAACTTACAATCGCAATTGATCTTAATATATTCATTATATTCAAGATATTAAAGAAGAACTCTAATTTCATTGAAAAGAACACTATTGCAATTAATGTTACAAGTAATGTTCCATACTTGTATAAAAAGTCAAATATATCAAAGTTTTGTAAACCTTCTTTACTAAATCCATATTTAAGTTTATCTATTTTATTTTTCATTTTCTACACCACCTGTTGAATAATATAACAACTCTTCTTCTGTTGTATTCTTTGTTTCTAATTCTTTAGATATCATTCCATCATACATTACGTACGTTCTATCAGTTATACCAAGTATTTCACTAAATTCACAAGATGCATAAATTATTGATTTACCTCGTTTAGCTAATTCACCAATTAATAAATAGATATCACTTTTAGATCCAACATCTACACCTTTTGTTGGTTCATCAAATATAAAGATATCAGCATCAGATAAAATCCATTTACCAATAGATACTTTTTGTTGGTTACCTCCACTTAAGTTAGCTACTTTTTGCATTTCACTAGGAGTTTTAATTCCAACTATATCTATTAAATCTTTTGCTTTTTGTTTAATTTCTTTAGTATTCATAAATGATACTTTACAATATTTTTCAAGAGTTGTTAATGTTAAATTAGTTTCAATATTTTCATTAACTAATATCCCATCTTTACGTCTCTCTTCAGGCACTAACGCCATTTTATTTTTAACTGCCTGTGCAGAGTTGCTTGGTGTTACATCTTTTCCGTTTAGTAAGATACGTCCACTGTGTAATTTGTCAGCTCCAAATAGTAATCTACATAATTCTGTTTTTCCAGCACCAACTAGTCCTGAAAGACCTACTATTTCACCTTTTCTAACATTAAAATTAACATCATGAACTAATTTACCATCACTAAAGTTTTCAACTTCAACTTGTACATCACCAATTTCTACATCTAATTTCGGCAGAGTATTTTCTAATTTTCTACCTAACATTTTTTCAACTACATCACTCATTGTTAAGTCTTTTAAATCATATTCCCCAACTAATTCACCATCTCTAAGAATAGTGATACGATCACAAATTGCAAATATCTCGTTTAATCTATGAGATATAAATGCAATACTAACTCCAGACTCTTTAAGTGTATTAATAATCTTAAATAATCTATTAGTTTCCTCAATACTTAATGGAGCCGTAGGCTCATCTAATACTAAGTATTTAGCTTTTTGAAATACTGCTCTTCCTATTAATACCATCTGCTTTTCAGATAGTGTTAATGAAGAAATTAACCTTGTTACATCAATATCTAAGCCTAGTTTTACTATAATCTCTTTTGCTTCTTTTCTTATTTTTTTCCAGTCCATAAATACATTCTTTTGATCATTAACTATATAATCAAGCATAATGTTTTCAGCAACTGATAAGTTTGATATAAGCGCTGTATCAACTTCTTGATACACTACTACAATACCTTCTTTTTTTGCATCATGAGGATTACAAATCTCTAATTTCTTATCTCCAATAAAAATTTCACCAGTGAATCCTTTATTAACTCCACCAAGAATTTTCATCAAAGTACTTTTTCCAGCTCCATTTGCTCCAATAAGTGCGTGAACTTCTCCATCATTTACTGAGAAATCAACATTTTTAAGAGCTTTAACTCCTGGAAATTCCATCGAAATATTTTTCATTACTAACTTACTACTCATAATTGTTTCACCACCTATTGATCTTTTATAAAAATAATAGCAAGAACTAATAGTGTCCTTGCTATTATGTTTTTTATAATATTATTGATTTAAAGATTCTTCTATTGCTAACATCCATTCAGTAAGGAATTCAGTAGTACTTCCCCAACCATCGTAATAATCAGCTAAATCAGCCATTGATACTTGTTTTTCTTCTAATAAAGGAAGATCATCAACAAATACTAATACTGGTTGTAATGAGTAATATCTAGGAATATCTTCACCAGCAAGTGCTAATAAAGCAAGTCTAATTTGAACTTGTCCAACTACTGTAGGATCTACTGCAGCACTAGCTCTCCAGATGTCTGGTCTTGCTTGCATCATTGCTAAATCTTGATCTGATATATCAATAGAGTACATAGGAATAGCTCTTTCAGATGCAACAATTGCATTATAGAATCCTTTTGCATATTCATCCCATACTGCGAATACTGCATCAACGCTACTTTGAGCGATTAAAGCTGCTTCCATTGCAGTTTGAGCTTTACCCATAGCTCCATCAGTACCTTGATCGATAGTAGCTACAACATTCATACCAGGATATGTAGGTACAATTGCACCTTCCCAGATTCTATGACGTTTGTCAGTAGGAGTTATACCTGCAAGTCTATTATAAATAATATCTCCAGATCCGTCAACTTCTTCAACCATTTTTGAGAATGCCATAAGTCCCATCATTAAATCATTTTGGTCTAAACTTACTAATTTACCATTAGCGATTGATTCATCGATATCAAAATCAACGTCAAATGCTATTACAGGAATACCAGCTTCTAAAGCTTCAATAACTGCAGCTTCTAAAGCATCAGATTTACCATGTGAAATTAATATAGCGTCTACTCCACTAGCAACTGCTGTAGAGATACCTTCTGACATTTTTTGTAAATCGTGGTTTGCATCTACTACAGATAATTCAATACCATATCTGTCAGCTTCTGCTCTAACACCATTAATATGAGTAACCATGTGAGTACCAGTTCCCCATTGTTTAATAAGAGCGATCTTAATTGTTTTACCTTGTAATGCTTCAGGAATACCTTCAACTACTACAGGATCATCATCAGCGATAACCTCTGCATCATCATTAGTACAACCAGCTAAAGTAAGCATTAGTACTAAAGATGTCAATAATACAAATAATTTTTTCATAATTTCCTCCATATTGTTTTTTGTTCACATTAATGTAAACGTTTTATAATTCTAAGTTTACAAAAAAAATCATTATTTGTCAATAAATTTCATCTTTTTTTTAAATAAATCATTTTTATTCACGTTTTCACCTCTTTTTTACCATTATTTAATAAAAAAAGAGGCAAAAGCCCCTTTATTCAACAATTATAAATCTTTTATCTTCTTGGTATACTTTAACAGCGTTTATAGTAGTGATAACTTTATAGTCTATATCCGGGCTATTAGCAAAGTTAAATCTTGAAGTTTTACCTAATTTAGTAGTATCTAATATTATATATACTTTTTTACAATTTTGAATGGCTACTTTATTTATCTCAGCTACACTAATATCCGATGTTGAAGGACCTTGATTAGTAGTATAACCAGAAGCTCCTATAAAACAAACATCAAAACTCATATCTTTTATTTGATGTAATGTTGATGGTCCGAATATAACAGCAATACTGTTTTTAACTTCTCCACCTAACATTATAGTATTTATATTATATCTACGTAACTCGTCTATGTGATAAGCCCCGTTAGTCACAACAGTAACATCTTTTCCTTCTAAGTGTTTTATAATCCAGTGTTCAGTTGTACCTGGACCTATAAAGATAAACTCCCCGTCTTTTACAAGTGTCGCAGCATATCCACCGATAAGTTCTTTTTCATCTTTATTTAAATCTACTTTTTCACTTAAAGATCTCTCCGCAACGTTTTTTCTAATCCTCGCAGCTCCACCTTTTAGAATATCAATTTTACTTTCTTCTTCTAAAGCTCTAAGATCCCTTCTCACAGTAGCTAAAGATACTCCTACATGTTCAACTATTTCTTCTAAATAAATTATATCCTTATCATGTAGTAATTCCAGTATGCTTTTTCTTCTTATATAAGGAATCATATTATCACCCTTTCAACAAAACTAACCTTATTATACTCTACAAATCAAAAAATGTCAAAAAATGTCATTTCTCCTGTGAATGTAGATATTTTTAATAAGATTATATCCTATTTAGCTCTAATATAAGATAAAAAAATAGTGTTATCTAAATTAATCAAAAAAGTTCACCTATCATATGCGAGTTAATATATCATTATAGACCAATAAATATAGAATACTCATTTAATCTTTTTAACAACAATCTTAATTACCATTTACTACTACTATTTACATTATACATATATTTATATATCATCATTTTAAGTAAGTTATGGAGTGGATAAATTATATTTCCTATAATTTATTAATTATTATGCTATAATGTGTAAAGGGCCAAAAAGTTTAGCCTTTTTTATATATACTATATTTTAATTACTAGGAGAGAAATATGATAAGAAATAAATACACAGTATTATTTGGTGCATTACTTGCACAATTAACAATCGCAGGATTATATGCTTGGAGCATATTTAGTACAGCTATTATTAATGAAATGGCATGGAGTGATGATCAAGTATTGATTACTTACTCTATAGCACAATTTATTTTTGCATTTAGCACAATATTTTCAGGAAAGTTAGTTGATAAAAAAGGACCTAAAATTACATTAATTATCGGTGGGTTACTATATGGTGGTGGATTAATGCTTTCATCATTTGCGACTACACCATTAATGCTTTATATAACATACGGTGTTATATCAGGAGCTGGGGTTGGGTTTGTATATGTATGTCCATTATCTACTCTTATAAAATGGTTCCCTAATAATAAAGGAACTATTACAGGATTAAGTGTTGCTGTATTTGGTGGAGGTAGTATTTTATTTAAAGAAGTTATTGGAGTATTATTAAATAACTATGATGTATCACAGTCATTCTTATATTTAGGAATAATATCAATGTTTGTTATAATCTTTGGAGCAATGTTCGTTGGATTACCTAAAGGATATGAAAAAGCTCAATTAGAAAAAACAGAAGATGATTATTCAACTTCTGAAATGATTAAAACTACTAAGTTTAAAAAGGTATGGCTTATGTACTGGCTAGCTGTAATTCCAGGATTACTAGTTCTTGGCGCAGCCAAGAACATTGGATTAGATGCTAATCTTACAATAGCAGCCGCTGCTTCTCTTGTTTCAATACTTGCTGTATCAAATGCAAGTAGTAGATTACTATCTGGATATCTATCAGATAAGTTTGGAACATTAAATATCTTAAAACTTATATTTGGTATTACTATAGTATCCTTATTAACTATAGGACTGTTTGCTGATGTTACATTCTTATTCTATATAGGTATAATAGGTATCGCAGTTGGATATGGTGGATTCTTAGCACTATTCCCAACATTTACAAACCAACAGTTTGGATCATATAAATATGGATCTAATTATGGTGTTGTGTATCAGGCTTATGGATTAGCTGCGTTATCAGGAATATTCATTAAGTCGTTTGTAGGTAGTTATACTAATACATTTATGGTGTCTGCATTAGCTGGTTCTATAGGTTTAATAATTGCATTTACTATTAAAGAGAGAAAAGCTGTTAATACTTAATAAACATCAATAAATAAAAACCAGATCAAATTTAATTTGATCTGGTTTTTTTATTTGATTTAATATCGATATATTCTTAATTAGTTGATTCTTTATAATACTTTAACATATCTTGTTTAACCTGATTTTTAGTAATTTTATTACTCATGCCACAACTTGTACAAGATGTGCAAGTTGTACCTTTTGTTTTTAATGATTTATTTATTGAGTACACAATAGAACTAAACATTATAATTAGAAAAATTAGTGGTATAATATTACCCAATTTTAGCTAACCCTTCTCCTTTTTTAGCAAGGAGTTTTAGATACATAAATCCTCCAATAAAGGCAAGAAGAATAATTATACTTATATAGAACCCTTGTCCAAGTTCTTGATAAATGATAATAGTTCCTAATTGATATATTACTAATGCGACTATATACCCAATGATTAATTGTAATGCGACAGCGAAAGCTGTCCATTTTTTAGAGTCTAGTTCTGCGTTCATTGCTCCTATTGCTGCGAAACATGGTGGTGTAAATAAGTTAAATGCCATATAAGCGAGTGCACTTACAGCTGTTAAGCCTCCTGATGTCATTAAAATGTTTCTTGTAGTTTCTATTCCAACAATTTCAAAGTCTTCTGATACACTAAATGCGAATATTACAGCAAGTGCTCCTACAACTTCTTCTTTTGCTACAAATCCAGCAATAGCTGCAGCTGCAAGTCCCCATACCCCGAATCCAAGTGGAATTAATAACCATGCAAATGGTTCTGAAATAATTCTTAACATACTATCTGAAGTACTTTCAACTAATTCAAAACTAAAGTTAAAGTTTGTTAATAACCATATGACTGCATTCATTATAATAATAATTGTAGCTGCTTTTTTAACAAATTCCCAACCACGGTCTAGCATTACTCTAAATGCTCTTGATAAACTAGGAAGTTTGTACTCTGGAAGTTCTATTACTAAGAAAGTATCTTCCTGATTCTTAAAGTCAGTATATGTAATAGATTTAATAATATATCCTGCCAAGAATATAGTTGCAATCGCTAGAAAATACACAATAGCCGTTATATAAGAATGTCCTATAAAGAATACAGATACAAACAATGCTATAACAGGTAGTTTTGCACCACAAGGTACAAATGGAGTAAGTAACACAGTCATTCTTC
>JAUVDP010000087.1 GCA_030595255.1 Mycoplasmatota bacterium
AACCAATAAATACATCGCAACCAATTCCTACAAAAAATCTAGTTGTTAATGATAAATTCAAAGATTTATTAGCAATTAATATTGATGTAGTAGGATGGATTAGAATTAATGGTACAACTGTTGATTACCCTGTAGTTCAAGGGTATGATAATGCTTATTATATAGAGCATAATATATATGGGAATGAAACTTTATCAGCTTCAATATTTATGGATTATAGAAATAACATAGTTAATATGAATAAAAATACAATAATATATGGACATAATATGGGTAATGGATATATGTTTTCGAATTTAGACTTGTATGTTGGTTATAGTACAAGGGATGATTTTGCTAAAGAAAACAATATAATTACTTTTGATTCTCTTTATAAAGATATGAAATTTGAAATATTTTCAGCATATATTGAAGAAGTAGATGGTTTTCAATATTTACAAACAACATTTAAAAATGATGATGAATTTATGGAATATATTAATATAGCCAGTGAATTGTCATTAATAGAAACAAATGTTTTGGTAAAACCTGGTGATTATATAATTACATTGTCAACTTGTAGCCACTGGTATTTGGATTCTAGAACAGTAATACATGCTAGATTAATTACTGATTAATGTGTCAACCACATATGAAAATGTCCTGAATTTCCAACAACATAAGCACTACTTTTAAAAGTGCTTATGTTTGTTTAATACTTTGCTTGTGTATACATTAATTCTTCAAATGTCATATCCAATAAATGTGTTTGTTTTACAAGAAATTTTTTAAAGGATTCTTGCCTCCAAGGATGTTTCATAGTAGGGATGTTCACTTTCTTAGGTTCTTTAGTTTGCAATTTGTAATCAAAATATTTAGAGTTTACTTCATGTGTAGGTATTTCTTCTAATGCATAAACCTTATCATAAGCGGTAGCATATAACTTCCCAATAAAGGATTTTATGACCATGCAAGAGGTCCCTTTATGAAAATATACGGGGAGTCCTTGTTTACCTAATAGTTTGTAGTATTTGTTTTCGAAACGAATACAATGCCCACTATCAATTTTTCTTCCTACTAAAACAGCAAGAGTAAGATTAATTTTTTCTTTTGCTGGTTGTTTTTCGAATACTGATTTGTTACTATTGATTCGTAGAGCGAACTGAGCATTGTATCTTTTTATGTAGTTTACTAAAAATGCATTTGCTTGTTCAATCGTGATCACGCCTGTTAATCTTAGTTCGAGAACCAGGCGTGATTGTAACGTTTGAAACATTCTTTCAATTCTACCCTTAGCTTGAGGGATACTGGTAGTTTTAATATCAATACCTAGTTGGGAGCAAGCGTAGCTAAATTGAGTAAAAGTATCATTTGCTATTGATACTGAATTCTTGTGTTTGTATTCAAACACAGTGCGTCTATCAGTGTAGAACATGTAAGGAATGCCGTGGTTATTAAGGATTTGGTAAAGAACGTTGTAGTATCCATTGAGGGTTTCTTGATTATCAAAGTATGCACCAACAATAGAGCCAGTAGAATCATCAACAGCAAGATGTAGTTGTGTTTTTTTGTTGCCGAACCAAAGATGTACAGAAGCATCCATTTGAATCATTTCACCAGCATAAGCACAACGAGGTCTTCTTGGGTGTGCATCAACAATATTAATAATTTCATTTTCTAATCTATCTCTTTCTTTTTGAGTAGAAACACTGTTTTTTTTCATATTTAGTTCATTAATTTTATTTCTTTTAGTGATTTTTCTTGCTTTAGGAGAAAGAATACCTTCTTTCATTAGAATATTTCTTACTGTACCGGCAGATACATTAATATTCTCAATAGATTCTAACAATTCTGTATAATGAGTAAAGTTTGAATCATAATACTTATTAGTATAGAGATCTACGATTTCATTCTTGATATTACTATCAATAGTAATAGCTGGAATTTTACCTCTATTACCGTGAACGAAGTAGGACTTTCCTTGATTTTTGTAACCAGCTAACAAACGATTAATGTTACGGATTGAACATTTTAGTTTGGTAGCTGCTCTTTTCTTATTACCATCGTCTTCATAAAGTCTCTTAATAATAATATATTTATTGTTTTCATTCATGTTTAAAGTCACCTTTCTAATGTTAACCACCTCATCTTCATATATTTGAGATTGATTATATAATTTAATTAAATCTTTTTGGGACATAATCAAATGTGGTACGTTAGGACATTATCATTTGTGACTCAGATCATGTGTTTAATAATGTTATGATTTATTGACAAGTTCAACTAATATAAGATAGACTAATGATTGTGAAAATTCGGAGGAAAAATATATGAACAACCAACTAACAGAGATAAAGATTACCAATGCTGATCCATCAGCATTAGGATTATTTGGATTAGCAATGGTCACTTTAGTGGCTTCTTCAGTAAAATTAGGATTAACAAGTGGGACAT
>JAUVDP010000084.1 GCA_030595255.1 Mycoplasmatota bacterium
GTAGTACTAATTTAACACCTTTTACTTCTTTATCAATTATCTTAAAAGCAAGTTCTTTTAAATCTTCACTTCTCATAAACGGTAACATTGTAACGTATCTCATCTCTTTTCCTCCTAGTCTATTATATTTTTTAAATCATATGAAAAACTGTATAAATAATTTATTCCAATCATACATGTATTTGCGCCATATGGGCATTTACATTTTTTAGGTTGTTCAATAATATGTCTATTTCTCATAATTATCAACTCCTTACATAAAAAGTGTTTGGTAAATCATACTTATATGTTCCATTTTCTATTTGTTTAGAACATATAATTCTTTCTTCGGTACTTAAAAGGTGGTAGATCTTAGATAAATTGTACTTCAGTTTGTTTGATAGAATTACACCTAGTAAATAGTATCTTTCCTTATCATTTAAATAAGGCCATAATACTTTAATACTAACATTAACTCTTTTTGCGATTATTCGCGAGATAATCAACTGTCTTTCCTTTAAATTAAGTAAGTAAAAGATTTTATTTAAATCTTGATCAAGAGATTTACTATTTAAATATCTACTTATTACAACCTCCCTAGGGAGTTGTTTAAATAATGTTGAATAATCATTATCTTTTACTTCGGAATTATCAAGTAAGTAATCAATTGTGATATCAAACAAGGTAGTTAATTCAATTAATACTTCAATACTTGGAACACTTTTCCCGTTTTCCCATTTGGATACTGCCTGAGGGGTAACGAATAAAGCATCAGCTAAGTTAGACTGTGTTAAGTCTTTTTGTTTTCTTTGCAATGCAATTTTCTTGCCGATTAATTCTAGGTTTAACATCTTTTACCTCCTTTGATAACTTAATTCTAACACTACCATTTTTATCTTCAAGCAACCTGTAGTTGAGTTGATCTGTTGACTAATGAAAAATCTATTAATAAAGTTTTTAATTAGATAGTTTTGTGATATAATAATTTGTGGCAAAACGGAGTGATTAATATGGAAAAGAAAAGCTACAGTAACTTCTTTATTGTAATTGGATATTTATTAATATTAAGAGTAGTACTAATGGTCACAGTGGGCATTAGTGTTTTTAATCTTGGAATTCTTTTTGATCTTGTATTAATGACATTTTGGATTGCTGCATTTGGCTTTTTTATGAAAAAGAAAAGGTATCAAAAGCCTTACTATATACTTGTTATTATTATAGCTACCATCTTTATTGTAGGAGACAGTGTTTACTTTGATTACTTTGAAACAATAAGCGCTAGAAGCAGTTTTGCTGGGTTAAAGTGGTTAACTGAGGGAACTACACTAGAATATAGTATCCAAATACCATTAGTTGCTTACTTGATTACTCCTTTATTAATTGGAGTTATATATCTAATTATATCAAATAAGAAAAAAGATGTCTTTAAGATTAAAGATTTTGGGTATTTCTCAATAGCGTTTTTAATTCAAGTTATCTTATTTTCTGTTTGGGGAAGTTTTGACTTTGATACTAGAATTGATTATTACCGAAGTGATGCTTATCTATTTGAGACAATGCATGATCGGTCTTTGTTTAGTGAAAAATACGGATATTATAATTATCACATTTTAGATCTAACAAGAATAAGAACTAGTCCTGACTATGATGAATTTTATACTGAAGTAGATGATTACTTCGAAAGTAAGGACGAACATATAGAAAATGATTATAGTGATAGATATAGTGGATATAACGTTGTTACTATTTTAGGAGAAACATTAGAAACAAGATTTATTGATCCTATTCTTACTCCTAATTTATACTTAATGCAAAATGAAGGATTATCATTTGATAATTACTTTACGACAGTATTTCAACAAGGTGCGACATGTAATAGTGAGTTTATGGGTATTACTGGAATGAGCGCTATTACGACAAATGACTGGAGTAATAATATCTGTGATTCATATAGTGAAAATACTTTTACTTATGCACTTCCAGAGCAATTAGAAAGTATTGGATACGATACTTATTATTTCCATAGTGGACATGAATGGTTTTATAATAGAGAAACTATAATTCCTCAATATGGATTTAATACTGTTGCTTTCCAAGAAGATTTATATGATAGAGGATATACTGATTTTAGTGAAAGATATGATACGAATATGCTTGATTTTATTGATGAATATGTTGATTATAGTAATCCCGTATATATTAATCTATTAACTTATTCAATGCATGGAGCGTATAATCAAATAGAATTTGATAAATACGCAAATAGAGTAGAAGCAGCTTATCCAGATAATAATTTAGATTCAGAATTAATAAACTATATGGAAAAACTAGTTGAATTTGATAATATGTTAGGAATGATAATGGCTGATTTAGAACTACATGGTGAGTTGGATAATACATTATTTGTAATATACCCAGATCATTTTCCTTATATGATGAATACTAATACTTATACTGAATATATTGGTGTTGAAAAAGACTCTCATGAAATGATGAGACAAGATTTAATTATTTATGCATCAGGGATGACTGGAGAAGTTGTTAGTAAGGCTGGATCTACTATTGATGTAGCTCCAACTATTCTTAACATGATTGATAGTTCATTAGAATTTAAATATTTCTTAGGAACTGATTTATTCTCAAATGGTAATAACTATATCTTATTTAGCGATCTAACAATTAGTAATGGAGAAACTTATCTGTATTTAAATGAAGATATACTAGGTAATGACGTACATTACGCAATTTTAGAAAATGCTTTAGAGATTGAAATAACTGCTTTAGAGATTCAAAAGAAGCTATTAATAATTGATTACTTCAAAATGAAGGAAGAAGAATAAGTTTCTTAATTAAAAAGTTTAAAAAAATAGCATATTACTCTTTACAATTTAACGGCGTTATTATATAATAAATAACGCTGAAATGTTTCGGTAGCTCAGCTGGATAGAGCAACGCCCTTCTAAGGCGTCGGCCGGGGGTTCGAATCCCTCCCGGAATGCCATTTTAAAGCACAAGCTAGCCCTTAAAGGTTAGCTTTTTTATAGGGTATATACTCATATTTCTAATGGGGACCAATTGTATAGTTTGTAAACTTATACGATTGTATATATGTTCTTATAAGTATATGAGTAATAAAAAACCAAAAAAGCAACTTAAAACATGATATAATAATTATAATGAAAAGTTAATATTGAAATCAACTTAGGTCTTAGATTGATTGATTTATGTATTTAATAATTATTGAATAGAGAGATGTGATGATGTTGGGACAA
>JAUVDP010000077.1 GCA_030595255.1 Mycoplasmatota bacterium
ATTTATTCAGCTCATATTGCGACTTATTTATCTGCTTCAGAGGTTTTATTTCCTTACCACATCGAAGTCTATTGTATTAACCCTAAGATTTCTAAAAACTATCGTTCTAGTTTCTCTGATATGGATAAGACAGATCCTAAAGATGCATTTATTTTAGCTGATCTTGCGAGAGTCGGCAGAACCAAATCTATGAATCCTTTTAAAGGTTCTCAAAAACTCGCTCTTCAGCGTCTTACTCGTCATCGTGTTCATCTTATTGAACTGCTTAATAAAGAGAAAAATTATGTTTTAACTAATATATTTTTGAAGTTTTCTGAATTTAGTAATAAAGATTCTAAAATTACTTCTAATACTTTTAGTAAAACTGCGATTTCAATTCTAGAAGAGTTCTCTTCTCCAGAAGATATTATTAATACTCCTTTTGATGATTTAGTTACTTTTATATCTAAAGTTAGTTATAATCACTTTGTTAATGTTGAAGATGTAGCTATTCTTATTAAGAAAGCCGCTCGTGCTTCTTATCGTCTTGATCAAGCTGCTTATGAACCGATAAACTATGCTATCTCTTCCAGTTTAGTCCTAGTTCGTTGCTTTGAGAATGAACTCAAGAAAATTGATAAATCTATCGAACTTCTTGCGAAAGGTTTCTCTCAAAATGAATATCTTTCTCTTCGCTCAATCCCTGGTATTGGTCCTGTCTTCGCTGCTGGCATTCTTTCTGAAATTGGTTCTATTCATCAGTTTGATTCAGAAGAAGCTTTAGCCAAATATGCAGGTATTACCTGGCGTAAAAATCAATCAGGTAAATTTGAAGCTGATGATACTAAAATGACTAAAACTGGTAATCATTATCTTCGTTATTATCTTATTCAAGCTGGTAACTCTGTTAAAAACTATATTCCTCTTTATACTAATTATTATAACAAAAAGTTTAACGAAGTTACTACTCATCAACACAAACGTGCACTCGCACTAACTTCTCGTAAACTTATTAGATTGATCTATGGATTAATGAGTAAGGGTCAACTATATAATAAGAATTACTAACCGTTGCCTATAATTCATAATCTACCTAACCTTGTTAGGTTTCTTATTCATGTCTAGTTAATTAAAAACTAGTCTTTTTTATTGTTTTTATCTCTTGACATCATTACCGGTTGCTTTAGTGTTTACTTATTCCAACTAAGTTACCTAGTGAAACAGCATATATATCATCAACAGTCATTTGGAATGATATTTCTCTATCTTGTTTTAATGCACGTTCTTGTAATTTTTTATTATGGAATTCTTTTAACTCATCACTAAAAGCTAAGTTCCCAAATTCTAATATTCTAATTTTACCTTCGATATCTCTTGCAGGTAAAATCTTACCATTATTTAATTCACTTGGAGCAAAAGGAATATCAATTAATCCCTTTTTAAAAGCCATTACTGAACCTTGAGCAATATCACCTTTACCAGCATTTACAACAGCTAATATTAAACTATCTACTTCCTTTTTAATTTGATTTATTTCAAAATCCAATTCTTCAGATTCTGGCATCTTTTGATCTTTTAACATATTAGTAATCAATTTTGAAGTTCTTAATCCTTGTGCATTTGCTTCTTTTGTAGGAACACCAAATGATTCATGAGCAGTCTTAGTAATCATTTTTGTAGCTCCTCCTAGAGTAGCAACAGTACTTGCGTAAGCAATTAAAGCTAGTGCTTCAGATTCATCTTCAGGAAATCCTCCCATCCATTGATGAAATACTGTGGTAACAAATACATCATCGTATCCAAATAACTTTAGATAGTGCTTTGTTTGTTCTTCTAAAGCTTTCAAAGCAGCAACATCTTGGACCATATTTCCACCTTGACCATAACCTACAGTAATATTTTTAACACCTTGTTCTGCTGCCATTATACTTTCAAGTATACCTATTGTATTTGAAATACATGGAGGTACTAAAGTTCCTGTTAAAGGACCATAAGGTTCTCTATTAATTTCAACACCATGATCATGATAATATCCTACTAATCTATCAACATATTGCCAATACTTAATAGTATCTTCTAAACTAATATTTTTAGCATAAGGAATATTATATGAAATTCCTCCACCTTCATTTGAAGTCCATTTTGATGCGTGGATTATTTCAGAGAGTAATCTTGCATCAGGAGTACCATGTCTTGCTTGAAGTGGAGAGTTTACACTATCGTATAAAAAAGTGCATCCATCAACACCATGGTTTACCACTGGAAAACCATTAAGTAATGAACGACCTTGTTTTTCTGATTCTCTAATTCCATCTTCTGCATTTTGATATCTATTATGTCTAGTATAAGAATCAATTGTTGATGGAAGTAAATCAGCTTTTCCAACCTCTTCTAAATACTGTAATAATTCTACATGTTCGTTTAATCTAGCAACACCTGCTCGTGGCTGTATTAAAGTAATACCTTTCTCTTTTGCTTCTCTTAATTTATAAGCGAAGTTCTTATGATTAGGTACACTTTTTAATCTCTTAACAGCTTCATCTAAATCAAGTGCTTCATGGTCACCAGTTGGCCAATGTTTTAAAATAACTTTTCTTATTTCTAAGAATTCCTCTAATGACATTTTTTTATTCTTAACCATTATTATAAATCTCCCTTATAGTAAATACTGCTTCATCAATTTTAATGCAATTCTTGGATGCTTTTGTGATAATAATCCCATTGAAGATAGTATATAACTTTTATCAATCAAGTATGAAGGATTATTTGGTCTAAGTTCTAATGCTCTATTTGATTTTTTATTAACTTGTTTTAAAATTATTTTAGCATCAGAATTGCTAATTAAAACTCCACCAGTTCCTATAACATATTTAATATCAGATAAGTCTTTTCCTGTTTGATAATACATATCACCTAGAGGTGTATGTACTACCTCAACGTGACCTACATGTCTACTCATTGAAACATCACAACAAATCTTAGCAATTGCTTTATCAAATTCCTCTTCATCCTTTGTCTGAGGGATAAAGTCAATATCATTTTTTCTTCTTTCAAGTGATTTCTTAATATCATGTTCACATTTATCGTCATCAGAAAAGTACTTTTTAAACTCATAATTAGATACAAGACTTAAAAGTGCATTAGCACTATATCTCATACCAAGATCACCTTCAACAGTTCTTTTAGCAAAAGGCTCTTGTAAACCTTTCATAATAACCTCTGTTCTTTTAGGGAATCCTTCACCAATAGTATGAACATCAGTAGTGGCTCCACCAATATCAATAACCATTAATTCTCCATAACCTTCATCATCTTCAAATCCTTCAGATAATAGTTCTGAGGCGAGTAATACAGCTTCAGGAGTTGGCATAATTATTTCATCCATTTGTTCCTCTGCTTTTTTAATACCTTTAGCTTCAATTATTTTTTCAATGAATATTCTTCTTATTCTATTTTTTGTTTCCTTAACATCTAATTTTTTAAGTTGTGGCATTACATTAGCCACAATATAATACTCTTTTCCTGAATCTTCAAAGATATCATCTAGATTATCAGAAGCATCTTTATTACCAGCAATAATAATTGGAACATCTATATTAGAATCTCTTAATCTTTTAGCGTTATGTAATAAACATTCTTGGTTTCCACCATTAGTTCCACCAGCAAGTAAGATTATATCGATATCTGCTGCTTCTAATTCCTTAATTTCTCTTTTAGTCATATGATGACTAAATACTAAATTTACAATAGCTCCAGCACCAAGACACGCACGCTTAGCTGCTTCAACAGTTAATTCTTCAACAAGACCAATTGCAGCCATTTTAAGCCCACCCGCAGCACTTGAACATGCTGAAATACCAGAAATCTTATCTTCCTTAATTTCAGGATGATCTCTGAGAAGTCTATTGAGTGCTTTATTGTATCCATCAAGTACATTCGTTTCTACAGTAGTTGTTGCCTTTGAAGTACCAATAATGTATTCGCGGTCCAAATCCACACAAGTTAGTTTTGTGTAGGTAGAACCAAAATCAACTAAAAGATATGGTTTCATCAGATTCCAATATCCTCCTTTAGATCGACTAGAGCATCCTCGATTTTTACACCAGGTGGATAAACTCTATCAAATCCCATTTTTTTAAATCTTTTTTCCACTTCCGAAACATCTTGTTTTCCAACAACAATATTTCCACCTACATAAAGCTTAACGTGACCAAGCCCAGCTTCATCACATTTTTCTTTCATAAAGCGTACATCCATTTCACCATGTCCGTATAAACTTGAAACTAGTATTGCTTTTGCGTCTGTCTCTATAGCAGCATTAATGAAATCTTCTTGAGTTGATAAAACACCGATATTAACAAC
>JAUVDP010000060.1 GCA_030595255.1 Mycoplasmatota bacterium
AAGGAGACATTATAAATAAAAACTAATTTTGTAAAGCGAATTTGATAGGAGATAGCCAATTTAAAGACTTTTGAATACGTTCAGTGTTATACCACTGGACGTATTTTTTTATCTCCTTTTTCATCTGTTTTTTTGAAATGAGACCCAAAGGATATATGTGTTCTTGTTTTAGTTGTGAGAACCAGTTTTCTATTGGAGAGTTCTCCCAACACGCACCTTTGCGTGACATACTCCTTGTGTAGCCTTTATTTTGTGTTCTTTCGATATATTCATGACTATAATATAAAGAACCTTGGTCGGAATGAATTATTCCGTTTCCTTTAGGTAATTTCTTAATAGTCTTAGTTACTAAATCAAGATTATTTCTATCTGATGTGTAATGTGATATAATTTGATTGTTAAAGAGATCTTTAACTTCTGATAGATATAACCATCCATCAGTACACTCTATATAACTTACGTCTGTTGATAACTTCTTCCCGGAAGCTGACGACGTAAAGTTATTGTTAAGTAGATTAGGAGCCATATTCATATGGTTCTTTTTCTTTTGTTCTTGTTTGTGTTTATGTGGTTTTCTTACTCTAGCTACACATGAAAGACCTAATAGTCTTAAATATCTTCTTACTTTTTTATGATTCATTATGATTCCTCTGATCTGTCCAATTTCTTTTGATAGTCTTTCTACCCCATACTTTCTTTCTAATCTAATATGCTCCTCTGAAATGATGATTGCGTGTTCTCTATTAAAATTATTGGCGATAGGTTTCCCTTTATTGAACCATTTATAGTATGCTTGTCTTTTGATATCTAAGACATTACACATATATATTAACGGATATTCATCTCGCAATTTATCTATTATTTGATACTTCTCTATTCTTGTTGCTTCGAGCGGATGTCTTTCAGAAGAGCGTAAGACTTTTTTAGGAATTCATATTCATCTATTTCCTTTTGCTTGTTATTAAATGTTCTTTTATCAAGGTATAATTCGCCTTTGTTAAATTTCTCAATCCACTTAAACAACGTGCCCCTGAGTACTCCGTGCTCTCTTTCTATATCCACAAATCCTTTATTGTGAATTAATCTTTCTTCTACGATTTTTCTTTTAAATTCATTTGAATATCTTGCCATATAAAAATACCTCCAAAGTTTGATTTGATATGTTTTATTATATCATGTCTCCTTTAGAGGTATTATAATCAATGGCCTTTTTTTATTTGGTTGAATCTCTTTTAATTAATTCTACAGGTAAAACTGAGTGAAGTTCTTCTAATTCTTTTTTATTTAATAGTTTTAATAGCTTATCCACAGTAACTATACCCATATCAATAATTGGTTGAGCTATTGTAGTAAGTCTTGGGATTAATACTTCACATAAATCGATATTATCATATCCAATTACTTGAACATCATCAGGAATAGAATATCCTAGTTTAGTTAAAACACTCATAGTATACATCGCAATAACGTCACTACTACAGAAAACACCGTCAACATCAGGATGTTTTTTAATAAACATTTCAATATCTTTTAAATCTGGAGATTTAAAATCTAAATCAAAACTAGTAACCTCTATATTATGTTCGTCCATTACTTGATAAAATCCTCTAGATCTATCGACAACAGTTAATAAGACAGAGGGTCCTCTAAAGTGAATGATTTTTTTAGCTCCTGAAGCAATTAATGCTTTCGCAGCTAATTCTCCACCCTGAACATTATCACTACTAATAGAAGGTATTGATTTATCAATAATGTGATCAATTGTTAAAACAGGTATTTCTAGCTTCATATAAGCCTTAGTACTCTTTGTATTAGCTACCAAAATAAGAGCGTCAATATTGTATTGATTAAATACTTTAATATACTTTTTCTCTAATTCAATGTCATCTTTAGAATTAAAAATCATAAGTTTATATCCTTTTTTCATAATTGCATCTTCTAAAGATTCAATTAACTCAGCAAAGAAATACGTTGAAATATGAGGAACTATAAGTCCTATAATGCTAGATTTCTTTGTAAATAAACTTCTAGCAAGCTCATTAGGGACATATCCTATCTCAGTAATTACATCTTCAACCATTTTACGTGTTTCAATATTTACATAACCAGTATTGTTAATAACCCGTGATACAGTTGCGACACTTACGTTAGCTTTTTTAGCTACATCTTTAATTGTTGGCATATAATCACATCCTATTTCTAATTTTATTATATCAAAAAGTAAGAAAAGATACCAAAAAAGTTTTAAAATTATTATTATAATGATATAATATTTTTGATTGAGGTGATATTGTGAGTGTAAAAACCAAAAAAGATTTAAGAAATCTATTTATATATCAAGTGTATTCTAGAAATCATAATGAATCTGGAACTTTTCTAGAATTTATAAATGATTTAGACCGTATAAAAAAAATGGGAGTAGATATAGTCTATTTATTACCTATTCATAAGATTGGTCAAAAACAGAAAAAAGGTGATTTAGGTTGTCCTTATTCTATTCAAGATTTTCGTAGTATTAATCCAGAATATGGAACGATTGAAGATTTTCAACAACTTATTAAAGAAATTCATAATAGAGATATGAAATTAATGATAGATGTAGTATATAATCATACATCTTATGATTCAGTATTATTAGAGAAACACCCTGAGTACTTTTATAAAAATGAAAAAGGTGAATTCGCAAATAGAGTTGGAGATTGGTGGGATATAACTGATTTAGATTATTCAGTTGATTCAGGACTTAGTGAAGAACTAATAAGCACTTTAGTTTATTGGACTAAACTAGGAGTTGATGCTTTTAGATGGGATGTTGCTAGTTTACTACCACTTGATTTTTTACAAGAAGCGCATAACTCGGTATTAGAAGCGAATCCCAATTCAATATTTTTAAGTGAATCAGTTCATGGAGGGTTTACTAGATATCTTAGAACCCAAGGTTTTGATTCATTAAGTGAGTCAGAAATATTCCAAGTATTTGATATGGCTTACGATTATGATGTTCATCCATATTTTGAAAGCTATTTTAAAGGTGAAGTATCTTTAAAGAGATATTTAGAAGAACTAATTAGACAAGAAGAAATATATCCTGGCAACTATATTAAAATGAGAAATTTAGAAAACCATGATTTTGGTAGATTTGCACCTATGGTCAATAATGATCAATTTTTAATAAAAAACTGGGTTGCTCAAATATTTTTTAGTAAAGGTTCTACAATGATTTATGCAGGACAAGAAAGATGCGATAATAATAGACCAAGTTTATTTGATATTGATAAGGTAAACTGGGATGGTGAAGATATTTCTCCTTTAATTACAAAATGTGCAAGTATTGTTAAAGATAAAATCTTCTCTTATGGAAATTACGATATTAAAATTACTGATAAAGAAGTATATTATGCAGATTTTTCTTTAGATTCTAAGAAAATAGTTGGATTATTTAATTTAGGCAAAGATAAAGGATTACTAAATGTAGATATTCCTGATGGTATATATATTAATTTATTGAATGAAAAAGAAATGGAAGTTAAAGATTCTAAAATAGAGTTATCTTTAGAACCTGTTATCTTCTGGGTGAACTAATATGAAAAAACTAATATTAGTATTAACTTTATTGTTAATATTTACACTTTCAGCATGTGCTCCAGAGGAAAATATTTATGAATATACAGAATTTTCAGATATAGCTGTAGATTCTCATAGTGAAGCTGAAAGTAAAAGTAATAATAAATATATTGTTTATTACTACCAAGAAGTATGTTCTCATTGCCAAGATGTAAAACAAGATATACTTGGCTTTGCTAAGTCATTTGAAGCTCTGGACTTTTACTTATTAGATGCAGCTAGAGTTCCTGATGGTTCATCACTTGAAGAGTTCATTGGAACTCCTACTGTACTTGTTTTCTCAGGAACTGAGGTTATTGAAAGTTATATAGGTGGTCCTAAAGTAAAAGAGTTTATTAAAAAATATGAAGAAATTGAATTAGATTATAATAACTTTGATTCTCAACATTTAACTACTTATCAAGAGATTCTAGATATAAATAATGATACATATCTTGTATATTACTATTTAAATAACTGTCCTAATTGTTTAGAAATAAAAGATCAATTCTTAAGTTGGGCATTTACTAAGAATGTTAATCAAGTATTCTTTATGAACGGATCTAATGTAATAGATCCAGATAATTTACCGACAGAACTTCAAATACTAGGCTCAGGAACCCCACTGTTAATAGTAATGAGTAATGGTGTGTTTACTGATGAGTATTATTCAGGTAAAGATGATATTCTCTCATATATTGAATTAAATGGTATTGGAGACATAACTCAAGATTAATTAAAGTAAAACCACAACGTGGTTTTATTTTTTTATGTTATAATAAATATGGTGATAACATGGAAAAAATAGTAACAGTTATTGGGGCAGGTCTCGCAGGTAGTGAAGCCAGTTACCAGTTAGCTAAAAGAGGATTTAAAGTTAAGTTATATGAGATGAGACCAAAGAAATTAACTCCTGCACATAAGACAGGTTTATTCGCAGAACTAGTATGTTCTAATAGTCTTAGAGCCGCAGGATTAGAAAATGCAGTTGGACTTTTAAAACAAGAAATGAGAATGTTAGATTCTCTTATTATAAGATGTGCTGATGCTACTCGAGTTCCTGCGGGTGGAGCACTCGCAGTAGATAGAGATTTGTTTAGTCTGTTAGTAACTAAAGAGATTAGAAGTAATCCTTTAATAGAAGTAATAGAAGAAGAGATTACTGAAATACCAGCAGGACCTGTAATCATAGCTTCAGGACCTTTAACTAGTGATACTTTATCAGAAAAGATAAAAGAGATAATACATGAAGACTACTTATACTTCTTTGACGCAGCTGCGCCAATAGTGGAACATGATTCTATTAATCTAGATGTCTGTTATAGAAAGAGTAGATACGATAAAGGTGACGCTGATTATTTAAATTGTCCGATGACTAAGGAACAATATGATGTTTGGTATAAAGAATTAGTTAACGCTGAAGCTGTCAAAATTAAAGATTTTGAACTTAAAGTATTTGAAGGTTGTATGCCTTTTGAAGAAATCGCAAGACGTGGTTATCAAACATTACTATTTGGACCTATGAAACCTGTAGGGCTTAGAACACCTGATGGTAATACTCCTTACGCAGTAGTGCAACTAAGACAAGATAATAAAGAAGGAACCCTTTATAATATAGTAGGATTCCAAACACACTTAACGTTTGGTGAACAAAAAAGGATTATAAGAATGATCCCTGGACTTGAAAAAGCAAGTATCGTAAGATACGGTGTAATGCATCGAAATACATTTATTAACGGACCTAAATTACTCACAAGAAACTACCAATTAAGAACTAATAAAAATATCTATTTTGGTGGACAAATAACCGGAGTTGAAGGATACGTTGAAAGCGCAGGTAGTGGATTACTAGCCGCAATTAGTTTATCAAGACAGTTGTTGAATAAAGAAGAGATATTCTTCCCTGAAACAACAATTATTGGTAGTGAATCTAACTACGTAGCTAATGCTTCAACCTCAGATTTTCAACCGATGAATGCTAATTACGGGATACTCCAAAAACTTGATTTTAAACATAAGAAAAAAGAAAGAAAAGGACACTACAGAGATCGTTCATTACTAATAATGGAAGATATAATTAAACAATTAAATAAATAGTAAAGAGGTGAAATTTATGAGTAATATAGAGGTTATATCATTATTTAAATCTTATATTGAAGACGAAAAAGGCTATAGTCCTAATACATCTATATCATATGTAGATGATATTTACTCACTTGTAAATTTCTTAGATATTGAACAGTTTGGTGACCTCTTAACTGTATCTTCAAGAATAGCGAGGTTTTACACCGCTACTCTTCATGAAAAATACACACCTAAATCAATCGCTAGAAAAATATCTAGTTTAAGAAGCTTTTATAATTTCTTAAATAGAGAAGAATTAATAAAACAAAACCCTTTTAGTGAAGTAGAACTTCCTAAACAAATTAGAAAACTTCCTAAGTTTATTTATCCTGAAGAAATAGATTCTTTATTTAAATCTATTAATACAACTAAACCTATTGGTAAAAGAGATAAATTAGTATTAGAGTTCTTATATGGGACAGGTGTAAGAGTTAGTGAATTATGCAATGTTAAAATAAAAGATATTGATTTTTATCAAGATCTTGTATTAATACATGGTAAAGGCTCTAAAGATAGACTCGTACCTATCCATAAATTGCTCTCTAAGGAGTTAAAGGATTATATCCTAACAACGAGAAGTGAATTCCTAAAAAGAAGCGATAATAAAGAAAATGAAACGTTATTACTTAATTTTAAAGGAACTTCATTAACTACTAGAGGAGTTAGATTGATTATTAAGAGAATAATTGATAACTCAGAAGAAACATTTAGTTTATCTCCTCATAAGTTAAGACATAGTTTCGCAACTCATTTACTTGATAATGGAGCGGATTTAAGAAGTGTTCAGGAGTTGCTTGGGCATTCTACTTTATCTTCTACTCAGATATACACTAACGTTACTAAGGAAAAGCTAAAAGATTCATATATGAACGCCCATCCTAGAGCTAAAAGGAGAAGATAATGAATAATAATCAGAGGTTAATCATATTGCTTATATTAGTAATTATTTTTGAAATTTTTATGTACTTACTAATAAGTGAAATGCATAAAATAGATCCACGTATAATAATATTTGATCTAAGGCTTTTTTATAGTCCAGCATTATATATAAGTAATACAGCCTTATATACCCCTCATATTGATGTATATTTATTTATCTTTAGAGGTGTAGATATGATTTTTCCTTTTATTTACTCATTATTCTTTATACAAATTTTAAAAAGACTAAAACATGCATCTATAATTTTCCCGGTTTTAGCTCTTGTATTTGATTTATTAGAAAACTCGATATTATTTTTTCTAAATTATATAGATAATATTAAGATAGACTATTATATATATTTAGTTAATATAATTACACCACTTAAGTTTTTATTTATTTTAATAACTATTGTGATTATTTTTTATAAATCCTTTAAAGCATTAAGATTGAAACATACACACGTTTCCTAAAGCAAAAAGAATAAAAAGATGAAATTATTTATAATTTTCATCTTTTTTTATAATTAAGGAGAATATCTTTTCCTTATCTTGTATATATTATTGTAAGGCACCAAAATGCTTTGAAGACAAGGGGAAACAACATATCTGGAATACTTGGCAAACGTCTTTAAAGCCAATTAATTTATATCCTTTCATAGATATGATAAGATTTATATTAAGAAAGGATGTGTAAAATGAAAACAGATATAGAAATAATTGAAGAAATATCAAATGGTAAAAATGATTATTTCTCAGTATTAATGGAGAAATATCATAATGAAATATTTAAATATGTCTACAATATTTTAGGAAATTACGAATCAACTGAAGATTTACTTCAAGAAATATTTCTTAAAACTTATAAAAACTTAAAAAAGTATAATTCAAGTAAAGCTTCATTTCGCACATGGCTTTACAGGATAGCTACTAATCATACTTTAAACTTCTTAAAATCTAAGGATTATAAGAGTAATCATATCAACTCAATATATGAAGAATCCTCATTAGGATCAAACGGAAATATTGAAGAAGATATAGTTAAAGAGGAACAAATTAATCAAGTTAAAAAACTAATAGAAAA